>NZ_JACHCW010000003.1:0-411702 GCF_014200825.1 Pedobacter sp. AK017 | reverse complement strand
GTCTCGGTACGCAGGCTGATCTTAGCCGGCCCGGCCTGCCCCCTTCTGGTGGTGATCACCATTACCCCGTTAGCCCCTTTGATGCCGTAAACGGCAGTTGTAGAGGCATCCTTCAGGATAGAGATGCTTTCGATCTCGTTGGCATCTATCCTGGCCACCTGGTCGTAGGTAGATTCCACATCGTCCACAATGATCAGTGGCTGGTTGGCACCTGCCCCATTGGAAAAGGTGCTTACCCCCCTGATGTAAAAGGCAGCCCCATCACTGCCGGGGATGCCCGATCGCTGCTGGGAAAAGAAGCCGGGCAGGCGGCCGCTCAGGGTGTTCTGCAAACTGGCCGAAGGATTTTGTCTGAGTTCCGACCCTTTAACCGAGCTTACCGAGCCCGTAACGGTCAGCTTCTTTTGGGTACCATAGCCCACTACTACCAGCTCTGCCAGCCCTTTCGTATCTTCCTGAAGGTCAACAATGGCATAGCCGCCCGAACTTATGGCGATTTCTTTCGACTGAAAACCCATATAACTGAACACCAGTATCCCTGTATCATCCGGAACCTCCAGCATGTAACGGCCATCAGCATCTGTAACAGTCCCCTTTTTTTCATCTTTTAAATAAACACTCACACCAGGTAAAGCTGCTTTTTGTTCGTCCCTTACCAGACCTTTTATGAGCTGCAACTGGTTTGCAGGAGCAGCAGGCTGCTGTCTCCATTTCACCACCACTGTATTGCGGTTGATCAGATAAGTAATGGGCTGTCCGGCAAAACACAGGTCGAGCACTGATTTTAACCCCGCATTCTTTACCACAATACTTACGGGATTCGCTTCCCTCAGCATTTGCGAATTGTAAATGAAATTATAGCCGCTTTGGCGTCGTATCTCTTTAAATACTTTTTCAAGGGGGACGTCTTTTTCCGACAGGGTTATTTTCTGCGCATCAACCGTATTCAGTAACGCAAATAGCGGGAATAGCAAAATAAGCACGAATTTCATCGACCTAAAAATTAAATGAATACAGGTATAATTAGTTTATATTGGTTGTTTCTATTCCTATGGCATTACGGTTACCGTTCTGCCATTTATACTGAAGTGAATGGTGCCCGTCAGTTCCAATGCTTTAAGTACCTCAGAGAGGTTGTCAGAACGGGAAGCCGTTCCGCCAAATTTGGTACCTTTAAGCTCGCCCTTATATACCACTTCTACATCATACCACCGTGATATTTTTCTCATGATGCTATGGATATCTTCATCTTCAAACATAAATATGTCGTTCTTCCAGGCTATGGCCTCTTCCAGGTTAGCCGCTGAAACAGCTATGCTACCCTTTGCAGGGTTCAGCAATGCCTGCTGCCCGGGTTTTAACAGTTGTTGTATATTGCCTTTGATAGCCGAAACACGCACGCTGCCTTCCAGCAGGGTTGTTCTGGTCATAACTTCCTCATCGTATGAACTGATGTTGAAATGGGTACCCAAAACCGCTACACTTTGCGCGGCAGTTTCCACTATAAAAGGAACCCGTTCTGCTATTGCTTTTCCATTCACTATGCTTAACCTGTTACTTTTTGCAACTTCAAAATAGGCCTCGCCCTTTAAGCGGACTACCCTTTTTTTAGTACCGAACACCGCAGGAAAACTTAAAGAAGATGCGGCGTTTAACCATACTTTTGTACCATCCGACAATATTACCTGATATTTTCCGCCACGCGGCATACTGATCGTATTGACCTGCTGATCTGAAACATCAGGCCCAGCAGCAGGTTCGTAAACCAGTTGCCCGCCATCGATGCGCAGATTTGCAGCACCCTGCTGCGCCAATATTCCATTCTTTTTACCTTCCAGCACAATTTCCGACCCATCAGCCAGTGTAAGTACAGCTTTATCTTTTCCAGGAGGAACGTCATTTTTAAAGAATTTGCTTACTGCTTGTCCGGCCAGCTGCACAGCTGCTTTGCGGGAATTTAAGCGGTACAGGCCTACAGACAGCGCCAGCAGCAGCACTGCAGCGGCAGACCATCTTACTAAGGTATTTAAACGCAATACTTTACGCGGCCTGATTTTCGGCTGTAGTCTGTTGAAGATCATTTGCCTGGTCTGCTCCTGATCGCCCATCTCTTTCGTATCCCAGGGCAGGTCAAGCAGTTCAAAACCATCCTGATAATTCATCAGTAAAGCCTCCTCTGCCTGGCTACAGGTGCCGGCAAGGTACTTTTCATACAGTTTCAGGTAATCTTCTTTGCTCATAATTTGGTTGCTCTAATTATATAGAGCCCGATTTTGAAAGCCACACACATAAAAGTTAAATCTTTTTTTTAATTTTTTCGGCTTTTGTAAATTAATGCCTTAACATTACAATTTGTAATGCAGTTGATGCTATTATTGTCTAATTTTATGGTAATATGACCGATCAGGAACTTTGGAAAGCAATCAGGGAAGATGACCCCAGGGCATTTGCTGTGCTTTTCGAGAAACATTGGTCTAAAATTTATACCACGGCATTCTCCATGCTGAAAGATGCTGAGGCCTGCTCTGGAATTGTACACGATATTTTCCTTAACCTCTGGATCAAAAGGGAACACCTGAATATAGCATCTTTTCCTGCTTACCTGAAAGCTGCTGCGCGCTACCATGTTTACAAATATATCAAAAGCTTAAAGGCCAGCCCTATCGATTATACCGACGAGCCCCTATCCCTGGAAAAGGCAGTCAGCCAGAATACCGGTGATGAGCGTATCAGGTATATGGAACTGGAAAATAAAGTGGAACTCTACTTAAAGGAATTGCCTAAGCGATGCCAGGAGATCTTTATACTGAGCAGAAAAGAAAACCTGAGTAATGAGGAAATTGCCAAACGCCTGGGCATTTCAAAAAGAACAGTAGAAAATCAGCTCACCCATGCACTCCATCATTTACGGATCTCTATGAAAGACCTGATTGTGGTCCTTATCCTGCTGGAAATTATGGGCCGCTAGATACGATGGAGCTAACCGGTTTCAATTTACCGGCTTGTTGTATAAACCGGTATTACCTTTTTCCAGTAAAACCATCAATTGTTTAACCAGTTCCGGCTGCTGTGCTGCTATGTTCTTATTTTCATAAGGATCTGTCTGGTGATCGTACAATTCAATTGCAGGCATTGCGGCCCGGAAGTATTTTGTTAAACGGTAACGGTCTGTACGCAGACTGATCCCTTTCTTAAAATAACTGTAGGCTATATCGCCCGCTGAACTGGCAAGCGGATTTTTTAATGCAGGTACCAGACTTGTCCCGTCAATATGCGCTGGCTTCTTTATTCCGCAGAGTTCCATTAAAGTAGGATACACGTCTACAGCGCTCACCACATTATTGTTTATGGCCTGGGGCAAACCAGGTACCTTTATGATCAGGGGGCTGTGCAAGGCCCATTCAGATAGCGTATGTTTACCCCAAACGCGGTCGTCGCCCAGGTGCCAGCCATGATCACCCCATAATACCACAATGGTATTTTTATCCTTTCCGCTTCGCTTCAGTTCATCCAGTATTTTACCTATCTGGGCATCTGAATAACTTACTGCAGCATAATAGGCATGACGAAGTTTACGGGCATAAGCATCAGATACAGGCTTGGCCAGTGAGGCTTTTTCCTCGCCTTTTTTATACCCGTTAAACTCCCCGCTTTCCTGCAAACTGACAGGATTAACACCTACTGGTATATCTGGTGATGGTGTTAAGCTGATGTCGGCCTCCTGATACAAATCCCAATACTTCTGCGGCGCAGTAAATGGTAGATGGGGCTTAAACAGGCCTACACCCAAAAAAAAAGGTTTCTCTTTTGTACTCAGTTCTTTTAACTTGCTGACTGCCATTTCGGCTGTTAAGCCATCGGGGTAGCTGCTGTCACTTACAGGCGCATGTTCATAAGGTTTTACTTCGCCTTTCAATTCATTTCTGTTGCTGCCATCGGCATAGCCAAAAAAGGCATTCCACCCTGTTTTCCATTTACCTGCATTAAAAAGCATTTCATCCCAGCTTCTTTCCAGTTCCATTTGTGAACTTTTTGGTTCCAGGTATTTATATACATAACCATCGGGTGAGTGACTTATTTTACCTATCCCTACCGTATAATATCCTTGCTGTCTAAGTAACGCTATAAAAGATTCGGGTATATTCTGGCTTTTTGGTTTAAGTTCAAAAGCCTCATTGGAAAGATCATTTACTGAACGGGGCCTTAAACCTGTAAGTATACTGGCCCTTGAAGCCCCACAGGTAGGTACTGTTACAAATTGTTGCTTAAAAAGAACCGATTGTGCAGCCAAGGCATCTATATTGGGAGATTTTATAATGCGGTTACCATAACAGCCCAGATCGGGACGAAGGTCGTCAACAAAAATAAAAAGCACGTTATAAGGTTTTGTAGTAGGTGCCGGACCATATTTATGACTGCTAAATAAAATAAGGACAGAAAGGGTAAAAAATAATACTGTAGCTCTTTTCATGCTGGAAAATTTGGTTAGTGTTTGCTATATTAGAGTATTTTTTTAAGCAGTACACACATTTATTAAATATATTATTTTTTGTGCCGAACTTCTAAGCAACTGCTTATCTGGTAAGTTTATGTTTCTTTTGAATTAATAATCCGTTTTACCTGCCTTTGTTGTCAGTCCACAGTGAACCCACAGTCAGCCCACGGTGAGCCCACGTTTTTACTGGAAAAACGTGGGCTTACCATAGGTTAACTGTAAATTAATACTGGCCACAGCTACGCTTCAAATAAAGAGGAGGCCAGACACGGTATAAATGGTGTGGCCTCCTTTAAAGGAAGGGATAAAATGTATGTCTGTATTATTTAGTAGGCCAGATTGGGTTTTGGATTATTTTAGGGTTTAAAACAATCTGGTCATAAGGTATGGGCTGTAGATACATATAATCTTCAAATACCCTTTTTAAATTGTTCTGAACAATAATTACACCAAAGGTATCATTTGTCAGGTAATGTTGCGTACCGTTCACTACAAAATAAACTACACCTTTTACCGGATTGGCCGGCGCTGTTTTTACAAAGGATACATCGTTTACCCCATCTTCATTTAAATCGTACAGGGTATTCAGCGCCGGAACATACAGACCATCATAAGGTTTTAGCAACAATGAGCCAAGCTTCCAGCGCATCAGGTCGTCATACCTGAAACCTTCCATCGAAAGCTCGATGCCACGTTCTCTGCGGATTTCCAACAGATTTGCATCTGATATGTTTGTAAAATAATTGGTTTTCAGGTAATTATCGGCCGTGGTCGGCATTGCAGTATTTGTAATTCCTGCCCTTTCCCTTAGTACTTTAACGGTTGAGTTCCAATCGGTAACCGTAAAAGTGCCCAGTTCTGCCTTTGCCTCAGCAAAATTCAGCAACACTTCCGCGTAGCGGATGATGGGTAGTGAATTGCTGTTCTCGGCCTTACCATCGGTAGTTTTAGCATCCAGGGTAAACTTATAGGGCATATAACCCGTATAGGTATAAGTGAAATCGGGTGGTGCAGCGGCCCCTTCCCTTTTGTAATCGCCCATTCTGATGGTTTGCTGCAACCTCAGGTCCCTGCCTTTTACCTCATTCCAGAATGGTATGGCATTGTAACCGGTCTGATCGGTAAAACGGCTGCCATCGGCCTTTAAAAAGGTATTGATAAAGGATTTTGTAAAGCTCAGTCTTCTGCCGTAAGTAGCACTTGTCCAGTACCAGTTGGCATCATTAAGTACCCTTAGCGTCAAACTGTTTACTGCTGCCAGCATCACTTCATTCGTTTTAGGCAGTTCATTGATGAACAGGTTGCGGTAGCTCATGTTCAATGTAGCTTCCTTATTGATCTGATACTGGTTTCCCAGCATTACTTTTGAGGCTGCATCGGCACTCTGTTCCAGCCAGAAACTGGCATCTGTAAAGCTGTATTCTGTATGGTATTTGCGGAAAGTACCTTCGTAAAGACATACCCTCGACTTAAAGGCCAGTGCAACCCATTTGTTGATTTGGGAAGATGAGGCATCTTTAGCAGCCCTGATGTTGGCGGCAGCAAAATCCAGATCGGCCAGCACCTTTTTCATTACAAAATCCCTGGGATCTCTTGGTTTGTAAATGTCAGGATCTGATACGTCCATGGTTTTATCATACCAGGGCACATCGCCAAACTGTTTAACCTTATCAAAATAAAACCAGGCCCTGAAAAACCGGGCCAGACCTTCGAAGTGGTTTTTGGCTTCATCGGGAATACTGGCCTGTCCGAAGTGTTCCAGGAAGTAATTGATGTTCCTTAATGAAGTAAAGGACCAGGTTGCTGCAGGTGCCTGAACGGCATTGTAACTACCGGCAATATAGGCCGGAACGGTAGAGCCAACCAGAAAGTCACTGGTGCCATCAGCCCTTACAATATCATTACCTGTAGGCAGGGCATTGTAAAATGAATTGGCGTATAACTGCAGGTCTTTTTCTGTTTTGAACGCATTTGCGGGGGCAAGCTTATCAGGCGGATAAAGTTCGAACGACTTTTTACAGCCTGCCAGCAGCACTATTGTGGCAATAAAAATAATTCTTTTCATGATCATTTTATGATTGGATAAATTGATTATCGTGTTTATATAATTCATGCGGCAGCCTATAAAGTGACATTAAGACCAATGGTATAGGTTTTTAGCATAGGGTAAGCCATTCCTTGTCCTGCATTTTTGTTCAGTTCAGGATCGGCCTGTTCTATGTTTTCGGGATCCATGTTTTTGGTATGTTTAAACATGGGCGACCAAACCCAGAGGTTTTGTCCGGTTAAATAAACACGTAAGGCCGACAAATGTATTTTTTTGATCAGGCCGGAAGGGAGATTATAGCCTACAGACAGATTTTTAAGTCTGATATAAGCTGCATTTTGCAGGTACTGGGTTTGTGCGTAAGTGAGCTCTCCGCCCGCATTTAATGCCGTATAACCGCGTAACCTTGGGTAATAGGCATTTGGGTTTTCCGGCGACCACATGTTTTCTACCACATCTTTTGGGTGCCAGCTATATGGCCTGTTGTATGGGCCCCAGAACAGGGAATTGTCGGCCGTAGGCATGTAATCGCGTTTTCCTACGCCCTGAAAAAATACACCGAAAGAGAAGTTGTTCCAGTCGAAATTTGCGTTGAAGCCATATTGATAACGGATACTGCTGTTGCCGATCACTTTCTGATCGCCAGGATCGCTTAGTGTTTTTGTGCCCTGGTTGATGATGTTGTCTCCGTTCAGATCTTTGAACTTGATGTCGCCCGGCAATGGTTTATTCGCTGCCGAAACCTTAATTAAGCTTTGGTTGGCATGGGTGTTGATGTCGTTCTGATCTATAAAATAACCATCGTTTACAAAACCCCAGATCTCTCCTACTTTCATACCCGGGTAATAGGTGGTAATGAGGTTGAGCGGGTTGTTGAAACGTTCGATGGTCGACTGGCTGTCAGACAGGGTAAACCTGAAATCATAGCCAATTGGCTTGCTGGTATTGATTTTATCACGCCAGCCGATAGAGAGCTCCCATCCCGTGGTTTTTAAGTCGGCATAGTTCCCTTTGGGTACTGCTGCACCAAAAGTAGCGGGTAAAGGAAGGCCTACGGTAAACATATCTGTAGTTCTTCTGATGTACCAGTCGAAATTGGTGGTCAGCCTGTTCCTGAACAGGGAAATATCGGCACCTAAATTGGTGGTAGTGGCTTTTTCCCAGGTCAGGCCATCAGGTATTACATTGGGTAACTGGGTATAGTTTGGCCTGATGCCACCCAGTACCATTGGCGACCTGGTTACCCCCATAGTTTGAAGGAACTGGTAAGGATCTATATTTCCGTTACCCAGACTTCCGTAAGAGGCACGTAGCTTAAACTCATTGACCGTATTTTTGATAGATTTCCAGAAAGGCTCTTCAGAAACCCGCCATCCGCCAGAGAAAGAAGGAAAAAAGCCATATTGCTGACCTTCAGGAAATTTGGATGAGCCGTCGTACCTGCCGTTCACTTCAAACAGATACTTGCCTGCGTAATTGTAGTTGACACGGAAGAAACCGCCCAGGGTGATCCATTTGTTGCCCCCACCGGTAAGGATGAAGTTCTGCCCGTCTACAAGAGAGAAATCCGGAAATTCAGGGTTAATGAGGTTATCGCGTTCTACAAACTGGTCTTTTTGTGTAGACTGTTCGTAATTGTAACCCAGTAAAGCGGTAAAGTTATGTTTCCCAAAGCTGTTGCTGTATTCGCCATAAGTATTTAAAGCCAGGTAGGTAAAATCCTGGTCAAGGTTGTTCATTTTGTTGATACCACGCTCCAGAAACACATTTGGTGCCGTACTGTAAGGTACCGGGCTATAGATAAAACGCCTGTTGAAAGAAGTTTTATCGAAGGTAAAGTCGCCGTTGATCTTTAGCTTATTGTCGAGGAAATTAGTAAAGACGCGGGAAGTATTTCTGGTTTGTTTGTTGGCTTCGTTCATGAAGTTGTTACCGGAAATGAAGCTGCCGAATACGATAGAGGCATTATCGGTAAGTGTACCATCGGGGTTCCTTAACATGGCAACAGGAAAAGCTTCATCAGAGATGCGTCGCCAAACCGGTGTATTGCTGGCATGGTTCAGGATCGGGAAGAAATAATCGCGCTGATTAAAAGTAATGTCATTTTCAATTTTCAGCCAGCTGGTAGCCTGAATACTTCCTTTTGCGCGCAGGTTATACTGGTTAAATTTATCGGGGTTGTAACGGAATATACCACCCTGGTTGTTGTACCTTCCGGAAATGTAGAAAGCTGTTTTATCGCTGCTGCCCGAAACACTGATTTGCTGCTCCATGGAGGGCGTATTGTCGGCATACAATTCTTTTAGCCAGTCGGTACTGCCATAATAAATGTATTTGCCGGTAGCGGGGTCAATTTCAGTTGAGGGCCCTATGCCTGCTTCATAGCGCCTTTTAAGTTCTTTAAGATATTCCTGTGACCATGGAAACACGCTGTTGGCCTTTTGCGGATCGGCACTATAATCGTTCCATGAACTGAAGGCATCGTTAAATACCTGTGCCCATGGGTAGCCCTCGGTAACCAGATCGGGCCTGATGGTCTGATAGTTAAGAGAATAACCAGAAGTATAGTTAATGGTAGCCTTTTCTTTTGCCGGGGCTTTGGTAGTGATCAGTACCACACCAAAACTACCTCTGGCGCCATAAATGGCTGCTGATGCAGCATCTTTTAACACAGTAACACTCTCTATATCATTGGGGTTGACGAGGTCGGGATTGCCAGGGACACCATCTATCAATACCAGTGCGGAGCCACCGGCACCAATGGAAGTGGTACCACGAACGTTATAGGACGATGTCCGGGTAGGTTTTCCATCGGTCATTCTGATGTTTAAATTGGGGATAACACCCTGTAAACCTTTAGTGGTACTGGTAAGGGGGCGGTTTTCGAAAACTTCTTTACCAACCTGGTCAACTGCACCGGTAAGGTTTACTTTTTTCTGGGTGCCATAACCCACTACTACAACTTCAGAAAGTTCTTTCTGTTCTTCCAGCAGTTTAATGTTGATGGTGGTTTTGCCTGCTACCGGTATTTCCTGGGTTTTAAAACCAACATACGTAAATATCAGCGTTCCTTTATTGGGTACTTTGATCTGGTATATACCCTCTGCATTGGTGGTGGTTGCCGTATTGGTTTCCTTATGTTTGATGCCGATGCCCGGTAAGGGAATCCCTTTCAGGTCGACCACTTTTCCGGTTACTATTTTTAAAGTATCGGCAAGGATACGGCCAGCAGCCTGCCTTACCTGTATGACAATGGTTTTGTCTTTTATGGCATAGGTTAAGTTTACGGGTGCCAGAATTTGTGAGAGGGCCTCATCAAGTGACATGTTTTTAACGCTTACGTTTATTTTGGCATCCTCGTTAAACTTTTCCGGAGGCCAAATGATATTCATGCCCGTCTGCTTCCTGATTTCCTTAAATACCTGGTTTAAAGAAGTCCCTTGCTTTGACAAGGTTATCCGCTGTGCATGTCCTATAGCACTAACATGCATAAAGCAAACGGTTATGATCAGAATGGTAAGCTTAGCTCGCATAATTATTCTTCTTTTACTGGCCTCACTGATCTGGCAAAAAGCCAGGCCCGAAAGCAAGGGTTGTCCCAAAGCATAGACTAGCTGCCTAAGCCGGGATAGGTTATAAAAAATCATATATTTGGTGTTGGTTTTTATTAAATAATTGTGTTTCTGCAATTTGTTGGGATAAGACCAAAATATCCGGGGGTGTTAGCCGCACTCCCGGTTTTTTGCTTATCCGGATGGTAAAAATTTACAACATGGCCGTAATCCTCCTTCCTTCTACTTTAAAGTGGACCAGACCGGTAAGTTCCAGAATGGCCAATACCTGGGCAGCATTTTCGAATCGGGAGACATTTCCACTGAAAACCTGATCTTTAACTGTCTTGTTCTGATAGGTAACCTCTACATCGTACCATCTTGAAACCTGCCGCATAATGGTTTCAAGGGTAGTTTTATCAAATGTGAAATAGCCGTTTTTCCATGCTATTGCGGCCTCAGTATCTACCTTGCTTATTTCAAACCTATTGGTATGGAAACTGGATTGCTGTCCGGGTTTAAGAAGGGCCTGGGTATGGTTAGACAGGTTTGACACTTTAACCGAACCTTCAATCAGCGTAGTTTTGATATCCGGCTCATCTTCATACCCATTGATGTTGAAATGCGTACCCAATACTTCCAGTACCTGGTTATTGCTGATTACTTTAAAAGGTGCGTTTTTGTTTTTGGTAACTTCAAAATATGCTTCGCCTTTAAGTTCGATCAGCCGCTCTGTTTTACTGAAGGAAATGGGGTATTTCAGTGAGGAATTTGCATTTAGCCAGACTCTGGTGCCATCGGAAAGAATGAGCTGATATTGTCCCCCACGTGGGGTTTCTATGGCATTGAAACTTAATTTTGATGTGGCAGCTTGCTGTTGAATGTGATATATCAGTTGACCGGATGCTGTTTTGGTGAGCTGAACACCAGCCTGTGTTGACACTTTTCCGTTAAGGACATCATCAAGTGGCACCCTGGTTCCGTTGGCCAGTGTAAGTATAGCTTTGTTGGTACCAGGTACCAGTTCATTTTTTGCATGGATCTGTTTATTTATTGTTTTATGCTGTGTATTTTGATACTGAGAATAGAAAAATATTCCGGCAAACAGCAGGAGGATTACTGATGCTGCAGCAGCTAATTTTTGATAAGGCCATTTAGATTTGACCTTTGGTTTTCTTTGCGTTTTATGCATCATAGAATTGTAGAGCTGCTCCCATTGTGCGTTGGTATGGTGTTGCTCGGGGCCGGTATGCTGCCACAGGAGTTTCAGTTCCCTTTGTAAAAAATCGTTATTGCTGTGATGATCTAAAAGTTGAAACAACTCGTCAAGTTCACCTGCTGTACAATTGTTGTGGATGTAACGGTCTAATAAAAAGGATATTCTTTCCTGCTTATTCATACATGGAGGTTATTTGGTTATGCTATGTACTGGTAAGACGAAAAAAAATGAAGAGCGGCCTAATGGCTGGGTATTATTTTTTTAAAAAAAATAAAATGAGCAAAATGAGCTCAAAATTAGTGTTTAAGTGATGACGAATAAAATGGAGGGAATCGAGCATGTGGTTTTTTACAGTACTTTTTGAAAGTTGCAGGTGACTGGCGATCTGATCGTAGGTCATGTGCTGCTCGCGGCTAAGGCGGAATACAGATTTACGCTGTGGCGATAGCTGTGCTACCGCTTTATCGATGTTGGATTTTAATTCGTTTAGCAATAATTGATCGTCTGGCTGGTCGGCAGCTGGTGTATTGATCTGGTCCCAGAGCAATTCGACCAATACGCGGTCTTTTGCGGCCATGCGTAGAAAGTCGAGCGACTTATTTCTGGCGATGTGAAAAAGGAATGCCGGGAAGTTCCTTATTTCTGTCAGGACCTCTCCGCTTTCCCATATTTTCATAAATACATCCATTACAATTTCTTCTGCCGTTTCCCTTGATTTTGTGATCTTGAAAATATAGGCAAATAATTTATCACGGTGTTTCCTAAATAAGCATTTAAACGCTTCTTCATCACCCTTACTAATGGACAGTAACAGATCGTCATCAATTAATTTCATGGTTTAATTGATTATTTGGTTAGGTAGCCATAAATTTAGCATTTATCTTTCAAAGTGTTTAATTTATTCAAAAATAAACATTAAAAAATCTTATATTTTCTTTTAATATATTAAATAAGTATTAAATTTTCATTAACAAAAATTTAAAGAAGAGCCAGGGCGACCAGGGCGAAATTAACAGGGCTGAGCATATGCCGGGATATAAAATTAAATAGCAATAATGTTTTAATTTAAATTACTTTATTTGTATAATTTTACCATACAAAACAACTAACCGACTTAATGCAGTTTAAACAGTTTACCTGGCAGATAGCCTGGGATTATCAAGCGTTCCGAATAAAGTTTATTGTTGGGATGCTCATTCTTATTGCAATTCTAATTTTTATTCCTCATTTCTTTTTACGTATTGAGGCGCGTGAGGGAAATGTATTGAATGACCTGGTGCTGGCGAATTTACCGGCAATAGATGTTTCGGCATATATATTTATCATATTGTATGCCATGATTGGCTTGTTCCTTTACAGGATGTCTAAAAATACACTGATGTGCCTTACGGCTTTATGGGCATTTATATTTTTGTGTGCAGCGCGGATCATCACGATAACCCTGGTGCCGCTTAACCCGCCCGTTGGTATCATTAATCTGGCTGACCCCTGTTCTATTTTCTTTTACCGCTCCAACGTAATCACTAAAGACCTGTTTTTTTCGGGCCATACAGCTACCATGTTTCTGGGCGCATTGTGTCTGGAGAAAAGAAATGATAAGGTTATAGCTTTTATTGCTACAATTATAATTGCCGGACTGTTGCTGATCCAGCACGTTCATTATACCATTGACATTATGGCTGCTCCGATCTTTACCTGGTTGTGCTGGTATTTAGGAAAGTCAATGGCTAAGATCTAATTAATCTTGTAATCACGGAGGCTTTTAAGCTGATTATTTAGTACCTAAAGGGAGGATGAGCTCCCTTTAGAACTAAATATATACGAGAACGCACCAATCTTCTTATACAGCTTTAAAAAACCCTGATACAACTAGTGCACCAGGACTTTAATGTTCATCATAGATGGATGATTAACTAAAAGTATAAAAGAAAGAATTCACCTGCAATTATATTACACCAACCTTATGTTTACCGTGGTTAATTATGTATTTTACGTGGTGAATGAAAATGAATGGTTTGAAATATGTGAATCGGGATAAAAAAAAATTGCCACAATACCTCGTTTTTATGATGAATATCCATAAGTTTGATAGATGATGATGAGCGTAAATTAAAAAGGCATTTCCATGGACAGCAAACTAAATTGTGTTATTATTGATGATGAGAAACATGCTGTTGATCTGCTGGCGGATTATATTGAAGCAATGCCAAATCTGCAATTGTTAAAGTATTTTACTGATCCGCTTAAGGCATTGATGGAAATTACTTTGGAAGATAATATTGATGTTCTTTTTATGGATGTTGACATGCCGGGAATGACAGGACTGGATTTATCGCTGGCCATTAGGTATAAAACCAAATATCTTGTTTTTACTACTGCGCATTCCAAATATGCAATTGATGCTTTTGGTGTACAGGCAAATGAATATCTTTTAAAACCGATTTCTATGACCAAATTTGCATTGATGATCAATCGGTTGCTCAAGTCAGAAATTAATCTTAAAAGAGAAATGAAAGATGAGGATTTCTTTTTTATTAAAACGGATCAGGTTCAGAAATACGTAAGGGTTAATCTGAGAGACCTGGTTGCTATTGAAGGTTTAAACAATTATGTAAAGATCCATACCGTTAGCGGTATGCATATTGCTTATTTAACAATGAAGGAGCTGGAGACCAAATTAGAGGGTAACAGTTCGTTTATACGTGTTCAGCGGTCTTTCATTATCTCAATGGATTTCATTAATAAAGTTGAAGGTGCAAGTATTACACTGAACAATAAACTGGAGGTTCCACTTGGAACAACCTATAGGAAACAGTTTTTAACTTTTTTAGAAAGGAACACGCTGAGATCTAACCGGAATATATCAGATTAGGGACTGGTTGCCCAAATACTATGATATCTATACACGACTATATTACATAAAATGAAAGAGGCTTTTACAAGATGTTTTAATTTTTTATACAAGCACCGCATTCATTTTATTGCCTGGTTCTTCTTTATATTTTACGAAGTCATCATAAGTGGAATACTCAGGGGGTATTTTGCAACTGCCGGTAATTATGTTTTATTTTATGTACTTAATATCTGCCTTTTCTACTTTCATGCTTATGTGATTATGCCTGCGGCGAAATCGCATACCAAACATGGGATATGGTTATTACCCCTGCTAATTGTAATTGAGGTGGTCTTTTATGTGCCTTTTTCAATATTATTGGCGGGATTTTTAAATAAATATGCCGGACTAATGCTTGTAGCACCCGCAACACTGACTAAAACTGCAGTAGTCACTTCAGTTTGGAGAACCATTTATTTTATTCTTTTTTCTTCTGGTTACTATTATCTGGTCAATTATTTAAAAGAACGAAAAATTACACAGGAAGCTGAGAAAGAGAAATTAATTATGATCATTGAAAATCAGAACGTGCAGGCTGAACTGATCAAATCCCAGTATGCACGTTTAAAAGCACAGATCAATCCGCACTTTTTGTTCAATACCCTGAGCTTCATTTATGCAAGTGCACGTAAAAAGGCGCCGGAAGCTGCTGAAGCCATAATTACTTTAACGGATATGATGCGCTATTCTATCCAGGATGATGATGAAAAGATCTTTACGGATATTGCACTTGAAATTGAACAAATAGAAAACCTGATTAAACTTTATCAGATAAAATCGGAAACCAAACTGAATGTTATTTTAGAATATGATGCTGATTTGGCCAAAATTCAGATTATTCCTTTGGTACTGATTACACTTGTTGAAAATGTGTTTAAGCATGGGGATCTTTTACAGGAGGCCCACCCGGCTTTAATTAGCATTAATCTTGCGCACAATATCCTGATTATTGAAACCAGAAATTTAATTAATTTAAATGGTTCTGTAATCAGTCATAACATCGGTTTGGATAATATCAAAAAAAGAATACAAATGGTTTATGGTGACAAGGCCTTTTTGCAGACGGATAGAGACAAAAGCAATTATTTCAATGTTTTACTGAGCATTGAATTGAATTAACAAGATGTATTAAAAAAGCCTTCACGAATAAGATGAAGGCTTTTTTATATAAGGCTTAATGGTATTGTTTATTTTCCCTTAAATGCGTTTAAGCCGCTTTGCAGGTAAGCTGCATATTCCTTTGCATCGAATATAGCTCCCTGGGGTTTTACCAGTGGGTTCAGGTCATGACCCGCCAGTACATATAAGGGTTGTGCATTGGAGCCGTATTTTGTAGCCTGGAAATCCAGGTTCCAATAACCCAGGTCATCCGTATTGCGTTTCAGCACACTGGAATAATGGACCTTGTCTTTCTCCATTTTGATGTTGCGGTCGTCGGCATACAGCTGGATCAGTACATATTCCTCTTTGATCAGTCTGCCCACCTCCTGGTCTACCCATACCAGGTCTTCCATTCTGCGGCAGTTTACACAGGTATGCCCTGTAAAATCAAGCAGTACAGGTTTGTTTACTTTTTTTGCATAGGCCAGTCCTTCTTCCAGTTCAAAGAAAGGATGGAAACCTACCGGGGCTTTTAAAGATCCGCTGTATTTGACCTGGGCCGGAAAATCTGCAGCTACATTTCCTGAGGCTGAGGACTGGTTGCCGTTCAGGATAAAGTCCTGGGTATTCATTGGTGGGGCCAGTCCGCTCAGTACGCTTACCGGAGCGCCCCACAGCCCGGGCACCATGTACAGCGCAAAGGAAAAAGAAAGAATGGCCAGGAACAACCTGGGAACAGATATATAAGGTACCTCACTGTCGTGAGAGAACCTGATCTTCCCCAGTAAATAGATCCCCATCAGCACAAAGATCACGATCCACAGCACCAGGAAGATCTCCCGGTCAAACCATTCCCAGTGCCAGGCCAGGTCGGCCGATGACAAAAACTTTAAGGCCAGGGCCAGTTCCAGGAAACCCAGGCATACCTTTACGCTGTTCAGCCAGCCTCCGGATTTGGGCATACTGCTCAAAAAGCCGGGAAATATGGCCGATAAGGTAAAGGGAAGGGCCAGGGCCAGGGCAAAACCAAACATACCGACGGCCGGGCCCAGTAACTCTCCTTTGGAACTGGCATCTACCAGTAAGGTACCGATGATCGGACCGGTACAGGAGAAAGAGACCAGGGCCAGTGAAGCAGCCATAAAAAAGATGCCTGCCAGGCCTTTGCTGTTATCGGCCTTATTGTCTATCTTATTGACGAAAGCACTGGGCAGGGTAATTTCGAAGGCCCCGAAAAAGGAGATGGCGAATACCACCAGCAAAATAAAGAACAGGAAGTTGAACAAACCGCTTGCACTCAATGCATTCAGGCCGGCCGATCCGAACAAAACAGTGATCAGCAGGCCAAAACCTACGTAAATGACAATGATGGAAAGCCCATAGATCAGGGCCTGGCCAATGCCTTTGCCTTTACTGCCTGCCCTTTTGGTAAAATAACTGATGGTAAGGGGCACCATGGGAAAGATGCAGGGCATCAGAAAGGCCAGAAAACCACCTACCAGTCCGGCTATAAAGGTTCCCCAAAGGGTTTTGTCCGCTTCAGCTGCAGGGGCTTTATTGCCCGGTGCAGCCGCAATGCCGGCTGCGCCAGCTGCCGGCACAACTGCAGCTTTGGCTTTAACCGTATCAGCGGGGCTGACAGTATCAGGGGCAATTTCGGTAAACTCCAGACCGGAAAGGCTCGTATCGGCTTCCTGGGCATGGACTGTAGCAGCTGATGCAAAGAAGATTAAGCAGCCAATGACAAGCACTTTCGTGCTTGTCAAATAGTTTTTTAAGGTCATTACTGTTTTATTTTACAGGAATAGAGAAGTCGACGGTTTCTGGTGGCAGACATTGTGAATCATCGCATACCATATATTCAAGTGTTCCTTTCACAATTGCATTTGCACCGGTAAGTTTTACTTTTTGCTGGAAAATAACTGACTTTTCAAAATAACTTACATTCATGTCAAATGATTTCTCGAATTTAACAATTGCTTTTGGTTCAGTTGTTTTACCTACAGTTTTGTAAGCTTTTGATGGAGTGAATTTAAAACTTGTTTTTACAGGCCCGCCATCAGCCATATTTTGTGAATATAAATGCCATCCTTCGTCAATAGTGGCTTTAAGGTACAAAGTAGCTTCTGTTTTTGAGGTTTTCTTAGCAGCATAGCTCCACTTTACAGGTTTCAAAATCTGACTACTTACCGTAAGGCTAAATAGTAATCCAACAGTTAACAAGATTAGGTTTTTCATTATTTATCGTTTTTTTATGTGTTAGCAAATTTATGCATTTCCTCTAACATCACGGTTATTCAATAGTGTAAATTAAATGATACCCCTTATTTAACATTATAAATTGCTATATCCCACCCCCTAAAGACCGGTAAAGTTCTACAGTTGCGCTGAGCTGTGCTGTTTTAATGGCTGCAAGTTCGAGTTCGCTTTGCAGGGAATTACTTTGGGCCGTAATGACTTCAAGATAGGTGGCCATCCCACTTTTAAATAGCATGTTGGCATTTCTAACGGCTTGCTGTAAGGTATTTACCCTATTTCTGGAAATATCGTACTGCAATTTTAATTTTTCTATTTTCACAAGTTCATCAGAAACTTCAGTAACTGCATTAAGGACAGCCTGACGAAACTGAATTACGGTTTTTTCTCTGTCAATTTTAGCGATCTCATACTGTGTTTTCAATTGCCGTCTCTGTAATAGCGGTTGGGTAAGTCCACCTGAAACCATGCCAAATAATGAAGCCGGAACATTAAACCAGTTACTGGCCTTGAAAGAATTTACTCCTCCAGTTGCGGTAATGTTCAATGTTGGATACATACCTGCCTTTGCTACCCCTACTTTGGCATTGGCAATATCCAGAGACAGTTCTGCACTTTTAACATCCGGTCTTTTACTTACCATCGCAGAAGGATATCCGGCAGATGGCTTGTCGGGTATAAATGTTTTGTCCAGACTTGTTTTGCGATCAATTGCTCCGGGGATACGTCCAGTAAGCATGCTCAAGGCATTTTCCTGAATAGTTATGTCCTGTTGAAGCTTAGGGATCAGTTGTGCTGACACAAGTTGCTGTGCCTGCGCTTGCTGTATAGCAAGTGAACTAACCTGTCCGGCATCAAATTGCAACTTTACAATAGTTAATGTGCTATCACTTAAAGCAAGATTCTTCTTGGCAATGCCTATTTGCGCATCCATCATCAATAACCTGTAATATCCCTGAGCAATGCTGGCGATCAATTGGGTTTGTACGGTTTTTCTTGCTTCCTCGGTCTGAAGATAAGTAGCCAAAGCTCCTTGTTTCTGGCTTCTTATTTTTCCCCAGATATCAGCTTCCCATGTTAATCCCAGGCTGGCATTAAAATCCTCAATATGGCTTGTCTTTAAAAACTCACTGGTGCTCAGCCCATTAACACTATTGTTTGAAGGGTTATTTGAACTACCTGTGATCTGCAGGTTCAATTGAGGAAGATTGCCAAGTTTAGCCTGTTTAAGTAACTGGCTGGTTGATTCAATATTCTTTATCGCAATTTGCAGATCGTAATTTCTTATCAAAGCTGTATCAATAAGATTTCTCAGCTCCTTTTCAGGAAAAAAGTCGACGATAGCCTGATTACCTATGCTCAATGAATCTGTGCGCTCTGCATTTCTGAAATGCTCAGGAATGGCTGTTTTAGGAACTGGTATGTCTTTCGATACCTTACATCCCCCAAGTATACTTATAGTGATCAGGATCACTAATATTTTTATATATGCATTCATTTTATGTTTTTGTTATTTAGGCGATTAAGAATATATCATTTCTGAATCAACTTTTACAGCAGGATGTGTTTCATTTTCAGCAACAACAGGTTTTCCAGATACCTTTTCCTGCAGGTGCTGGAAAATCACAAATAATACGGGTATGATAAATAAGCCCAATATTACTCCGGACAGCATACCACCGGCCGCGCCAATACTGATGGAGTGATTACCCTGGGCAGAAGGACCGGTTGCGATACTCATCGGGAACAATCCGAAAACAAAGGCCAGTGAGGTCATGATGATCGGACGAATCCTTAATCTTGCTGCTTCAATAGCAGCGTCTACCAGACCCCGCCCTGCTTTACGCCGCTGTACAGCAAACTCAATGATCAGAATGGCATTTTTAGCGAGGAGTCCGATGAGCATGATCAATGCAACCTGGACATAGATATTATTTTCTATACCTGTTAAGCCCAGGACTACAAATACACCAAAGATACCGGTTGGGATAGACAATATAACGGCTAAAGGCAAGAGATAACTTTCGTACTGTGCTGACAGTAAAAAGTATACAAAAACCAGACACAATATAAATATGACTGTCGATTGTCCACCCGACGAAATTTCCTCTCTGGTTTGTCCGGAGAATTCATAAGCAAAGCCTGATGGCAATTCTTCTTTGGCGGTTTCCTGAATAGCCCTGATGGCATCGCCAGAACTATAACCTGGTTTTGGGATGGCATTTACCTGGATGGAATTAAATAAATTGTAGCGTGATGCAGTTTCTGAACCAAATACCCTGGTTAATTTAACCAATGTATTGATTGGTACCATTTCGCCGGTTTTACTTTTTACGAAAACACGGTCAATAGATGCCGGGTCTGTCCTGTCGGCAATATCAGCCTGAACTACCACCCTGTAATACTTGCCAAAACGGTTAAAATCTGAAGCCTGGGCACTACCAAAATAAGCCTGCATGGTTTGCAGTACATCTTTCACATTTACACCAAGCTGATTGGCTTTATCGTCGTCAACTTCTAATTGTAACTGCGGATAATCTGCTTTAAAGGATGTGAATGCAAAGGCGATTTCTTTCTTGGCCATTAGTTTGCCGATAAAATTATTGGCTATGCCACTAAAATTATCCAGTTTACCCCCTGTTTTATCCTGCAGGACTAAATCCAAAGCTTCTACATTACTAAATCCAGGAACCGTAGGGAAACTAAAGACGAAGAAATTACCACCGGTTAAGGCGCCCAGTTTTCCTCTGATGACATTCTGGATGAGGTTAATGTCTTTAATTTCACCTCTTTCTTTATTTGGTTTCAACAAAACAAAAATTACAGCAGCAGAGGGACTATTTGAATTTGTTAACAAATTGAAACCGGAAATTGCTGTAACAAACCTTGAGGCAGGTAAAGCACTCAGCTCATCCTCTGCCTGTTTAAGCAATTTGGTTGTTCCGTTTAACGATGTTCCGGATGGTGTAGAAACGGCAATGGCTACAAACCCTTGATCTTCTGTTGGTATAAAACCAGATTTGGTATTCCGTACCAGAAATATGGTTGCCAGAACAATGATGAAAAGTCCACCCATACTGACCCATTTATGTTTAATCAGAAACTTTAAGCCGCCTACATACCTGTTGGTCATTGCATTAAAACTACTGTTAAAACCTATATAGAATTTTTGTATAAAAGTCTTTTTAACCTGGGTATGGCCTTCTGCAGTATGGTTACTTTTCAGAAATAAAGCAGCAAGCGCGGGACTTAAGGTTAGGGCATTTACTGCAGATATCACAATGGCAATAGACATAGTGAATGCAAACTGCCTGTAGAAAATACCTGTGGAGCCAGTCATAAAACCTACAGGTAAAAATACTGCGGCCATTACCAGCGTAATCGAGATCAGTGCACCCGTAATTTCACGCATGGCCTCTGTTGTGGCAGCCTTAGCACCAAGGCGTTTCTGTTCCATCTTTGCGTGAACCGCTTCTACCACCACAATGGCATCATCGACCACAATACCGATAGCCAATACCAGGGCGAACAACGTTAGTAAGTTGATGGAGAAACCAAATAGATTCATAAAGAAAAAAGTACCCAAAATAGATACAGGAACCGCGATTGCAGGAATTAATGTTGATCTGAAGTCCTGCAAGAAAATGAACACCACAATAAATACCAATATAAAAGCTTCTATTAAAGTATGTATTACCTGTTCAATGGATTCGTCAAGCGCATTTTTTGTTTTATAAAAGCTATTGTAACTGATGCCGACAGGGAAATCCTTTGCCGCCTTTTCCATTACTTTATCTACAGCAATCTGGATTTCATTGGCATTTGAACCTGCTAACTGGATTATGCCGATTACAATTCCGTCTTTTCCATTTAAATGACTGTTACTGGTATAAGAATAAGCACCCAGTTCGACACGGGCAACATCTCTTAAATGTAAAACAGAACCATCTTCATTGGCACGAATCGCAATATTTTCGTATTCTTCGGGTTTGTTAAGCTTTCCTTTATATTTAATTACATATTCGAATACTTCGTTACTTCTTTCCCCTAATTTACCTGGTGCAGCCTCTATACTTTTATCCTGGATAGCGGCCATTACTTCATTAGGTGTAATTTTATAATTGGCCATTTGAGTTGGATTTAACCAAACCCTCATGGAATAATCCTTAACACCACCAAATATAGCGGCCGAACCTACACCGGGAATCCTCTTAATTTCAGGAATAATATTGATCTGTGCATAGTTGGCTACAAAGGTCTGGTCATATTTTTTGGGATCTTCTGTGTAAACACCAATGGCATTAATGAAACTATTTTGTTGTTTGGTTGTGGTGATCCCCTGTTGTACAACTTCTGAAGGTAGCTGACTGGTAGCCTGTGCCACACGGTTCTGAACGTTTACAGCTGCCTGGTCGGGATCGGTACCTTGTTTAAAATAAACAGTGATGGCTAGTGTTCCGTCATTACTGGCAGTGGAGCTCATATAGCTCATGTTTTCTACTCCGTTGATGGATTCTTCCAGTGATGGCGCAACGGAACGCAACACGGTCTCTGCATTGGCCCCAGGATAAACGGCTGCAACCAGTACTGCCGGAGGAGCGATATCAGGGAATTGCTGTAAAGGCAATTTTGTTAAACCAAGTACTCCCAGAATTACCAATAAAATGGAGATCACTGTAGAGAGTACCGGTCTTTCTATAAATTTTTGGAACATGACTTTAATGTTAAAATTTGCTTGTTATTTTTTTGTTATAGCAACAACCTTATCTGTCGCTTTTTGTGGTGCAATTACAACTCCCTCCTGCAAACGGTCTAATCCACTCAAGACGATCTGGTCGCCGGCTTTTATTCCATCTTTAACCAGATAATTGTTTCCTGCTTTACCAATAATGGTTATGGCTTGTTTTTTTACCTTATTGCTATCTGCAAGTGCAAATACAAATACTTTGTCCTGCACTTCAATTGTGGCCACCTGCGGTACAACTAACGCATTATTGTGTTGAAGGCTCAATCTTATTTTTCCGGTATTTCCAGATCTGAGCAGTCCATCCGGATTTGGAAATTTAGCCCGCACTGTAATGGCCCCTGTTGTTTTATCAAATTGTCCGTCGATCACATCAATTTTTCCTGATCTGGCATATTCAGTATTGTCGGCCAGAATTAACTTTACCGCAGGAAGCTGTTTGATTTTCTCATTCAAAGTCTGCCCCGGATACTGATCTTTGAAATTCACAAAATCTTTCTCCCCTAATGCGAAATATACATGCACATCATGAACATCCGACAAATTTGTCAATGCTTCAGCGTCTGTTGCTGTGACTAAGCTTCCCTGTTTTTTAAGGAGACGGCCAATATATCCGCTCACCGGTGCTTTGATTAAAGTATATCCTAAGTTTATTGATGCTGTGGCCACATTAGCCTTCGCCTGCTCGATGTTTGCTTTAGCAACCTGTGCAGTGGCCTTGGCTGATTTTAGCTGAAACTCTGAGATTACCTTATTCTGAACTAAGGGTGTTAATCGCTCAACCTCGAGCTGGGCATTAATTAATGAAGCTTCTGCAGAATGTTGACTGGCAAGCGCATTATTTAAAGCAGCTCTGTAAGGCTGTTCATTGATTTTAAAAATTGGCTGACCTGAATTTACAAAAGCGCCTTCATCAATATATACTTTTTCAAGTGTACCACTAACCTGTGGCCTGATTTCGACATTGACTGTACCCTCTATGGATGCGGGATAATCCTGGAAAGTAGTTTCTGATCCTGTGGTAATACTTGCCACAGGTAAGGCTGGTGGAGCAGGTGCAGCGGCCTGAGGAGTTTTATCTGCACAGCCCATTAGAAATAGTGCTGCAAGTAATATAGTTGTCTTCATAACGTGTATAGATAATTTAACGGTGTTAAGTTGTGAGGGGTAAAAGAGGTTATTATTCATGATTATTTAGTTTATTTTTAACGTGTATAAGTTATTTAACGATGTTAAGTATTGGTGTCAAAAAAAGGCTTTTATAGTTAAAGCCTTTTATTAATCGTTTATATATTTTATGATTCCTTTGAGTGCATCTCTTAAAATATGTTGGTTCATGGCTTCGTCTCTGCCTTTATTGACCATGTTAATAGAAATTAATCCATGAACAATAGACCAGAAAGTATAATATTTTCTGCAGATTACGCTTTCATCAGGTTCTTCTGCCTTCATCAGGTCTTTAATGGTATCAAAGAACAGGTTATCTAAAAAGTCTATTTCCGGCATTGATTTCTTTTGTTCGCAACAGATCATATCTACCCCGTACATCAACTGATAAAATTCTTTATACTCAAAAGCAAAGTTCCAATATGCTATCCACATGGCTTCCAGTTGGCTGGCAGTTTCTGTGTGCTCGTTTTTAGCGGTTTTAATTTTTTCACCCAGCATGATATAGCCTTGTCGGGTTAACTCCAGCAGTATAGCATCTTTATTAAAAAAGTATTCATAAATAATCGGGGCAGTATATTCTATCTTATCTGCAATCTTTCTCATGCTTAAAGCCTGCCATCCCTCTTCTTTAACGATTTGTAAGGCTGCATCGAGAATATTTGCCCTCGTGTCTTCTTTAAGCCTTTGGATACGTTCTTTACTTCCCATTACATTTAGTTAAGATGTATAAATAATCTAACACCGTTAAGCAAATTTATAAACAGTTATTACAGTCTGTATCATTGCTTTGTCAAGTTATTTATACGGTTCATTTTAATATTAAATAACATTCATTTAATCAGCTTATTAAGATAGTTATTCTCAATTGATAAATCAAATTGGTTTTTTTGTGTTTGTTGGCATATCCTGAAAAAATAACCAAAATAAAATAAAGAAAATTAATCTTATCGCCTTAATAGTTGCAAATTAGCGTTTCTATTTAAAAGAGGAATGAGCATGAACAACAGCGTCACATTAAGAGATATTGCCAAAGCGCTTAATTTATCTATTTCTACAATTTCGAAGGCTTTAAACGATAGTCATGAAATCGGTGCAGAAACTAAGCAAAAGGTTTTAGACTATGCAAAGAAACACCATTACTCGCCCAATAGAATGGCAAAAGGGCTTAAAGAAGGTAAAAGCCGGTCTATTGGTGTTGTGGTCTGCTCTTTAGACAATAACGTTATTTCCCAAATGCTGGATGGGATCCATAAAGCTGCAACGGATAAAGCCTATCAGATCATTATTATGCAAAGTAAGGAATCTGAAAGACTGGAAAGTGCCTGTATAGAATTGCTATATGCGGGAGGTGTAGATGGAATCCTGATTTCTCCGGCATATGAAACTATAAACTTCAGTTACCTTATTGCCCTTCAGGAATCAGGTTTGCCCATCGTGTTATTTGACCGGCTGATTGATCAGGTCAATACCCATAAAGTTGGAGCTGATAACTTTAAAGGTGCTTATGATGCAACGATGCACCTGATCAACAACGGATACAAGAATATTGCTCATTTAAATACGAATACCATATTGAGTATAGCTACCGATCGTTTAAACGGATATAAACAGGCACTTGCAGATAGTGGTATTAAATACAGACCGGAATTATTGCGGTCATGTAATTATACGGATGCAAATAAGTTAAATGAAGATTTGGAGCAGGCTATTAAATATTACATGAGCCTGAAGGATAAACCTGACGCTATATTTACAGCTACGGACCAGATCAGTACCAGGTGTTTGGTCCTGCTCAATAAGCTGGGCTATAAAATTCCCGATGATGTTGCTTTAATTGGCTTTACCAATACTGAGCTTGCTGATGCGATGAACCCCGCTTTAAGTACAGTACATCAGCCAGCTTTCGAGATTGGCCAGCTTGCAGCTGAAAAATTACTGGCCCTGATTGAAAAGAAGGACCTGAATGAAGGCTATGAAACTGTTATGCTGCCGACACAGATTAAGGTGAGGGCATCATCTCAATCTAAAATCAGGTAAAAGCAGAACCCCATATAATGGGGTTCTGCTGTAGCTTAATAATTACCAGTTATACCCAGTTCCAGTCCGCGCAACTCTGCCAATCCGCGCAAACGGCCAATTGCAGAATAGCCAGGATTGGTAACCTTGTTTAAGTCGTCCAGCATCTGATGTCCGTGATCCGGCCTGAAAGGCATTGGTGTAGCTCTTTTTGCATTTTCTGCAACAATTGCTTTCATAATTTCATACATATTCACATCACCACCCAAATGATCAGCTTCATAAAAATTACCCTCTTCATCTTTGGTAACATTGCGAAGGTGAAGAAAGTATACCCTTTCTTTTACGGCTTCAAAAATATCATTTAAATTATTGGACACACCAGCTCCCAGTGAACCTGTGCAATAGCAAATTCCATTAAATGGTTTATCTACGCTTCTAAGAATACTTACCAGGTCTTCTTTTGTACTGGCAATCCGGGGTAGACCAAGAATGGCATAAGGAGGATCATCAGGATGGATGGTCATATTTATACCGGTTTCCTCACATACATCTGCGATTCCATTTAGAAAATAGGCCAGATTTTTTTTCAGTCCTTCTCTGCCAATGGATTTATATTCTTCTATACTGGTACGTAAAGCTTCGAGTTCAATTTCTTTTTCATTAGGTATCCCCATTAATACGTTGATCTTGAGTTCATTCAGTTCGTCAGTATTCATGGTAGCAAAACGATCCTTTGCCCGGCTTCTTATATCCGCTGAATAATCGGCATCAGCACCTTCCCTTTTCAGGATAAAAAGATCAAAAACGGCCAGGTCAAGCCAGTTAAAGTATAAAGCCTTTGAACCGTCGGTCATGGTTAAATCCAGCTGTGTGCGTGTCCAGTCGAGCACAGGCATAAAGTTATAGCATACTGTTTTTATACCGCAAGCTGCTAGGTTTTTTAATGTTGTTTTATAATTTTCGATGTAGTGGTCTGCATTGCTCCTGCGCGTTTTAATTGCTTCATGGACTGGAACACTTTCTACAACTGCCCATTGCAGGCCCGATGCTTCAATAATTGACTTTCTTTCCAGGATGTCTTCCAGCGGCCAGATTTCTCCATGAGGAACATGATGCAGGGCGGTAACAATTCCGGTTGCGCCTGCCTGTTTAACATCCTGTAAGCTTACCGGATCTGATGGCCCATACCAACGCCAGGTTTGTAATAATTTATGTTTTACTGTATTCATTTGTTTATATTATATCTTTAAATTATACCCCACTATAAGCATTAAAGCCACCATCTACCAGGATAGTTTCTCCGTTAACAAAGGCTGACGCATCGCTTAATAAATAGATCAATGTGCCATTTAATTCTTCAGGACTCCCCAAACGACCAAAAGGGGTATGATTTACGAAACGTTGCGCCCTATCTGTAAATGTGCCATCCGGATTGGTTAATAATGAGCGGTTCTGTTCTGTTAAGAATACCCCTGGTGCCAGTGCATTAACCCTTACTTTATCGCCATAACGCTGGGCAAGTTCTACCGCCATCCACTTTGTATACCCTTCTATTGCATTTTTTCCCATTGTATAACCCAAAACACGGGTTAAAGGGCGTTGTGCTGCCAGTGAAGAGATATTCACAATGGATCCTTTGCCTTTTTCTGCGATAACCCTTCCAAACACATGTGTAGGATAAACCGTTCCAAAAAGATTAAGTTCGACAGCTTTTTGGGTGTCGGCCACGTTTATATCAAATATATTCTGATCAGGAGAAATGGTAGCGCCAGGAATATTGCCCCCTGCAGCATTGACAAGTCCGTCAATGGTACCCCATGTATTCAGTATCTGATTTTTTGCCGCAATCAATGCCTCTTCATTTAGCACATCAGTGATTACCGCAATTGCCTCTCCCCCAGCTTCGGTAATGGCCTTTACGCGCGTATTGGCTTTATCTTGATTTCGCCCTAAAATGGCAACTTTTGCACCGGCAGCAGCAACAGCCAGCGCAAATGATTCTCCTAATACACCAGTTGCCCCGGTAATTACGATCACCTTGTTCTCTAATGAAAACAGATCTTTGCTCTTCATATTGTTTATTTAAAACGAGTTAATTAATTCTATCAATGTTAATGAAATTTAATCTCGGAAGGCAATAATAGAAACTAAATATTTACGAAATCGTTTGAAATTTATTAAATAAAATACTTTACTTCTATTTGATAGGGAGAACCTGTATTATTGCAATCTGAAATCATTAAATTTATGCTAAATCAAGAAAACATATTGGTATTCGGGGAATTATTGTTGCGGTTCAGTTCTTCCGAAGATCAATTTATTTCTAAGAACCACACTGTTTCTTTATTCCCCGGAGGATCTGAAGCGAATGTTTCCGCTTCATTGGGGCAATGGAATATTCCTTGTTCTTATGTGAGTTGTGTACCAGATAATGCACTTGCCAATAATGCTTTACAAACTTTGCAGGAATTGGGTGTTGATACGGGCAGAACTGTGCTGCAAGGCAGCAGACTAGGTTTGTATTTTCTACTTTCTGCGAATGGTTTAACCAATGGCGAGGTGGTATACGACAGAAAATATTCTTCATTCAGCAATCTGAAGCCCGGCACCATCGACTGGGATCAGGTTTTGGAAGGCCATACCTGGTTTCACTGGACGGCACTTACCCCTGCTTTAAATGAAAATATGGCTGCTGTTTGTGAAGAAGCGCTGAAAGTTGCAAGAAGAAAAGGATTAAAAATATCCGTAGATCTGAACTACAGGAGCAGGTTGTGGGATTACGGTAAGCAGCCTATTGAGGTAATGCCTGATCTGGTAAAATATTGTGATGTGATTATGGGAAATATATGGGCAGTAAATAAAATGCTTGGCATTCCTGTTGATGAGCACTTAAACCGTCAAACCCCTCCTGAAATATACAAAACACATGCAGATGTTTCTGCTGCCGCTGTATTTAGTAATTTCCCACAGTGCAGACATATTGCTTATACTTTCCGTTTTATGGATAATCCAAAGCACAATTTATTTTATGGTACTTATCATACACCCGATGGTAATTATATTTCTCCGGTACTGGAAACCAATGAGGTATTAGACCGGATCGGCAGTGGTGATGCTTTTATGGCAGGCTTAATTTATGGTTTATCAACCACTAATGACGGGCAGGAAATTATAAATAAAGCAACAGCATCTGGCTATAAGAAGCTTTTTGTAAAAGGGGATTTTGGTGATGGCGCTATTTAAATTGCAAATTGTAACGATAAAATAATCATATATACTGATGAACATTGAAAAAAATCCGTTAAAAGTTATACAGGACTACCCGGTTATCCCGGTTTATTATAACGAAAATGCACAAATCTGCATAGAAGTATTAAAAGCAAGTTATGCTGGTGGTGTGCGCGTGTTTGAATTTACAAACAGAGGGCAAAATGCGCTACAAAATTTTAAAGCTTTATTGGCATATAGAAATGAACATCTGTCGGATATGCAGCTTGGAATAGGAACTATAAAGACTGTAGCACAGGCCGAAGCTTATATAGAACTTGGCGCCGATTTTATTGTAAGTCCTATTGTACGTGCCGACCTTGCCAAAATAAGCGCTGCACACCATATATTGTGGATACCGGGTTGTATGACACCAACAGAGATTAATCTGGCTGAGGAACTTGGAGCGCCGCTTGTTAAGCTTTTTCCGGGAGATACTTTGGGTACTGGCTTTTTAAAAGCTATAAAACCACTTTTTCCTAATCTTAAATTTATGCCAACTGGTGGTGTTGATGTAACTAAAGAAAGCATAGACAGCTGGTTAAACGCTGGCGTAACTGCTTTGGGATTTGGTTCTAAACTATTTCAACAACCGGAAAATGCAAATGACTATAACTGGCTAACAGAACGCTGTCAGTTGTTAATGAGTCTTGTTCATAAAAAATAAGAGTTAAAAAAGAACGCTCACCGGTTTAACTGATGAGCGTTCATTAAATCTTATTTTTATGTTAGTTAATGTTCTGGTCGCTTTAAAAGAAAAGCCAATCTTATTTTTTCTGGTCGTCCCGATCGTAAAGGTCGATCAGTTTACTCTGTAACCTGATTACCGAATTTTCCAGCTGACTGATTTTTTCCTTTAACTGTGAGACTACTTGTTCCTGCTCGCTTACCCCCTCTTCTCCAATATCTAAAAACTCTCTAAGGGTTAAATTGTGAACTTCTGCTATCTGATTTATTCTGCTGAAGTTAGGGTCTGTAATTCCTGTTTCAAGCTTAGAATACGCCGGGATAGATATTTCCAACAGATCAGCCATTGCTTTTTGGTTAACTCCCTTTTTCTGGCGTAAGATTCTAAATTTTTCACCTAAAGTTTTCATAGTCTATAATCTATATCTTTGTGAAGTTTTTTGTATAATAAATTTAAGAATTATTTAATAAAATATTGTAATATTCTTATAATATTATGAAACAAATTATTCAAATCATTTATTGGTAATTAAAATATTATCTTTTGACCCAATAATTTCAGATTTTTAGAAAATATTGGGAGAGAGAAAAATACTATTTTTTATTCTGTCTGAAGATAAATGCTGCCATCATCAATGCGACAGATAAGCCTGAGAGGCCAGGAAAAGAAATAAACAAAAACAATACTCCACAAACTACACCAATTGCAACAATAAAGAGAAAGCCCTGCAGGAAAGTATCCATCTTAAAGGCCGCTATGAATGCAAACAAAATAAAGGCTAATGCTAAAATATTTATAAACATATACAAAGATGCATATTCAATGTTAAGTTAATGTTAACAAGGGTGTATTTTGCAATAATGTGAACAAAAAAACATTGCTTATTTTATTCCTATATTTTCTATAATCTCCATTTTGGCTACAAAAAGCACACAAACGTTTGTTTAATTTTAATTCATTGTTCCAAAACAAAGAGAGAAGCCAGATTTTTATTGAATTGTTAAAGTTTATTCTAATATTTGAATATGATGACTGATAAACCAACAACTATTAAGGAAATAGCTAAAATGCTCAAGGTTTCGGTTTCTACAGTTTCAAGGGCATTAAATGATCATTCAAGTATAGGTTTAACTACAAAAATGAGGGTCAAAAAGCTTGCTGAAGAACTTAATTATGAGCCCAATCAGAAAGCAATACAATTTCTACATGGAAAGTCTTACGTAATTGGTGTGATTTTGCCGGAGTTATCTGAATCATTCTTTTCTGCGGCCATCAGTGGCATTGAAGATATTGCATACAAAAGAAATTATACGGTTTTACTGGCGCAGTCACATGATGATGCGGATCGGGAAAAACTACTTGTGGAAAAAATGAAAACCCAGAGAGTTGACGGTTTACTTGTTTCTGTATCCAAAACAACGAGCACTTATGAACATTTTGATAATTTTAAAAAGTTAAATATCCCTGTTGTTTTTTTTGATCGTGTCCCTCCTGTTAAAGATATACATTATGTGGCTTCTAATCTGGAGACCGGTACTTTTGAAGCAGTGAACTTTCTTTTAAAAAAAGGGCATCGTTCTATTGGAATGATCAATGGACCTCAGACACTTGTGGCAAGTCATGAAAGGAAAGAAGGCTACATAAGGGCAATGCTATCTAACCGTTTAAAATTTGATCCCTCTTTGATGATCAGTTGTGATCTGTCTGAAAAAGGAACTGTTGAGGTAATGGACAGGATGCTGAACCATAAGCGTAAACCCACTGCAATTGTTACTTTTAATGATTACGTTGCCCTGTTCGCTATGCGCTATGTAAAGTCTCTTAACCTTCAGCAAATTGATTTTGTGAGCTATGCAAATCTTCCGATCATTAACTATATGGATTATATACCCATTGCCTCTGTAGAACAGTTTCCTTATAAACAGGGTAAAAAGGCGGCAGATATATTAATTGATCTGATCAATAAACCAAAAAATGAATCGGCAACTGAACAGGCCTACTTCCATATAGTTGTTGAATCTGAATTGGTTTTAAGTAGTAAGCGGTAATTTTGCGCAAACGTTTGCACATCTTATTAGCAACATAAATAATTAAATTTGGGTCAATAATCAATATACTAAACCCATGTTCGAAAATATTCTAAGCCATTATGGCCTTGATTTGAATACGACAAATATTCAGCCATTTGGTGATGGTCTGATCAATCATACCTGGATGGTTGTTACAAATAACAAAAGGTACATTTTGCAAAAAGTAAATAGCGAGGTTTTCAAAAAGCCATCAGATATTGATGAGAATCTTTTACTATTAAAAAAATATTTGCATAAAACACATCCTGAATATTTATTTGTATCACCTTGCAGTACAAAAGATGGAGCTTCTTTGATTAGTAATGAAGCTGGCTATTTTAGGTTATTTCCTTTTATTGAGGGTTCTACTTCACTTAATACATTGAGCAGGAAGGATGAAGCCTTTCAGGCTGCTAAACAATTTGGGATGTTCTCAAAGCTACTGGCCAACTTTGATGCAAAACAACTCAATATTACCATTCCTAATTTTCATAACCTGATATTAAGGTACGATCAATTTACGGAAGCATGTAGACTGGCGCCTAACCCAGAAAGGCTACAGAAAGCAGCCGATGAGATACATTTTATCAATGCCAATGAGGAAATTGTGCATACCTATCGGAAGATTTTACAGAATAAAGCCATTCCTTTAAGAGTAATTCATCATGATACAAAAATTAGTAATGTATTGTTTGATGCCCACAATAAAGGCATATGTGTAATTGACCTGGATACAGTTATGCCAGGTTATTTTATAAGTGATGTTGGAGATATGATGAGGACTTATCTGAGCGAAGCTGGTGAGGAAGAGACGGATTTCAGTAAAATAAGCATCAGGAAAGATTTCTTTAGCGCAATTTACGAGGGATATATGAGTGAAATGAAAGAAGTGCTGACTGATGAGGAGAAGGAATATTTTACCTATTCTGGAAAGTTTATTATTTATATGCAGGCCATTCGATTTTTGGCTGATTACTTACAAAATGATATTTATTATGGGGCAAAATATGAAGATCATAATTTCAACAGGGCAAAGAATCAGATTGTATTGTTAAAAGAATATATTAAAGTTGAAAAAGAACTGATCATTGATACGCTTAAGGTGGATTTTTAATTAAATTTGAGTGTAAATGTTTAATCATCAGGCATTATGTATAAATCTAAATTTAAGCTCGCTCTCCACTGGCTGCTGATTACTTTAGGATTCTACATATTTTGGGTTCTCAGTTACCTTATTTTAACTAAGTTTGCAACATCTGAAGTCAGCAGGTTCCATCACAGTAGGGAAAGTATATGGGACCAGTTGACAGCGGCCGATATTTTCTGGTATATCATGTTTGTTTTTGGAGTTGCATTGGTTACCTATGTAATCAAGCAATGCATAAAATATGCACCAAACAGAAGAATAGCGGCTCTGCTTTATGCATTACTTATTATAGTATCTGTAGGAATGTTAGTAGATAAGCTGATAGAAACAACTACATTTCTATATATTATTCCTCATTTTATTATAAATATTGTTTTTCTTTTTCCAATAGCCCATGCCCTTTTTAAGGCTACTGGAAAAGTCGAAAACGATGTTCAATCAAATTAAAACAAATATTTTGTACTCAGGAAATTGGAACTATTGCTGTCTACAATTTCATTGATCAGGTGTTTGTTACTCTCATTTAATTTAGTAGCCACTAAAGAGCGGATAGAAAACGACCTTAAGGCATCAATTACAGATAAGGTTCCTTCTGCGCTATCTTTCCTGCCTGTAAACGGAAACACATCCGGTCCGCGTTGGCATTGGCAATTGATATTAACTCTGCTTACCTGATTAACCAGCGGATCAATAAGCGCAGCGATTTCTTCATCATCATTGCTAAAAATGCTCACCTGTTGTCCATGTGTAGAATCAATAAGATATTGAATGGTTTCTTCCAGATCATCAAATGGTACAACTGGTATTACAGGTCCAAATTGCTCCTCGGTATACAACTTCATGCGCTTATTTACAGGATAAACAATTGCAGGATATACAAATGATTCACAGCTATCTCCCCCATTGTCGTTCACAATCTTAGCACCCTTAGCTACTGCATCAGCTATACAGTCTTTAAGGTAAGCCGGTTTTTGTGGCTCCGGTAAAGGAGTTAAAGAAACACCTGTTTCCCATGGCATGCCAAATTTAAGTTCAGCGACTGCAGCGGAAAGCTCTTTCAGAAATACGTCGGCCAGGCTTCGGTGTATAAAAACGATCTTAAGGGCAGTACACCTTTGTCCGTTAAAAGACAATGACCCCAATACAGTTTCCTGTACTGCCAGGTTAATATCAGCTTTTGCGGTAATTATTGCGGCATTTTTGGCATCTAAACCAAGGATTGCCCTTAACCTGTTAACTTTAGGATGTAGCTTTTTAAGTTCATTGGCTACCTTGCTTGATCCAATTAATGTTAAAACATTAATCTGACCAGATTTCATGAGATCAGGAATAATTTTATTTCCCCGACCGTATATGGTGTTTACTACTCCTTTTGGAAAACAATCCCTAAATGCTTCCAACAGTGGGTAATGTAACAGCGTACCATGCTTAGGTGGTTTAAACAGCAAGGTATTTCCCATGATCAACGCAGGGATCAGTGTGGTAAAAGTTTCATTTAAGGGATAATTAAATGGCCCCATGCACAATACCACACCTAAGGGTGAACGTCTGATCTGTGCCACAATTCCCTGCTCTATGCTGAATTTAGAAGATTGTCTGTCTAAGTCTTTCAGCGCATCAATTGTAGCATAAATATACTCCACTGTACGGTCAAATTCTTTGACAGAATCGGCATATGATTTACCTATTTCCCACATTAACAATTTGACAACGATGGCCTTCTTTTCAATGATTTTATGGGTAAACTGTTCTACGCAATGGATCCTGTCTGCTACACTCATAGTTGGCCACTCTCCTCTTCCGTTGTTGTATGCTGCTACTGCAGCCTGAAGTGCTTCATCAGCCTCTTTTTCACTACATAAAGGATATGTTCCTATTAACTTTCTTTCCAGTCCCTTTTCTGTTCTAATACAAACAGGAGATAGAACTTCATGTACCTCACCATTCCAGGCGCGCATTTCACCATTACTCAGGTATTCACGCTGGTGTATTTCTTCGGATAATTTAAACGCTTCAGGGATCTGATTTTCTGCTACGAAAATAGAATCGAGCTGATTTTTTGAAAACATTTAGATCGTATTAGATATTATTTAACAATTAGAGGTTGGTAATTGGTCTGTATTTAGGCACCAATGATTTCATGACTGTCCACCCAATTAAATAACAAACGGAGCATATAGAAAATACAATAAAATATCCTGCTTCCTCTCCCTTAAAACCCATGAATACCATTTGAGTCTGACCGGCATGATCGAACAATAAACCTGAGCCCTTGTTAATAAAAAAGGCACCTATACCACCGGCCATACCTCCTATACCTGTAACTGTTGCTATTGCTTTTTTAGGAAACATATCTCCTACAGTTGTGAAGATATTTGCAGACCATGCCTGGTGTGCTGCACCGGCAATACCGATAATAAGTACCGGTATCCAGTAAGTAATCTGCCCCAGGGGTTGTGCCAATAAAGCAAGCAGAGGGAAGAACGCAAAAATTAACATTGCTCTCATTCTGCCCTCGTAAGGGTTCATCCCCTTTTTTTCCACAAAATAAGTAGGCAACCACCCTCCGATGATAGAAAGCAATGTGATCATATAGAGCACAAAAAGTGGTAGTGCACTTTGTGTAGAATCCATTCCATATACTGAGCTCAGATAAGCTGGCGTCCAGAAAAGGAAAAACCACCATACCCCGTCGGTCATGAATTTACCAAAGGCGAATGCCCATGTTTGGTTATGTTTCAAGCAATCAATAAAAGAAGCTTTGGTAGTTGTTTCTTCTACATAGTCGACCAGTTTCCTATCGGAGATCAAGTCTTGCTGTATATATTCCAGTTCAGCTGCATTCACTTTAGGGTGTAATTCAGGTTTATGATAGATAAATACCCAGAAACCCATCCATACAAAGCCTAGTGCTCCTATAATTATAAATGACATTTCCCAGCCCCATTTTGCGGCAATAAAAGGAATGGTAATTGGCGCAGCAAGCGCGCCCACTGTTGCACCTGCATTAAAAATACTGGTAGAAAATGCCCGGTCTTTTTTAGGGAAATATTCGGCTGTAGCTTTAATTGCTGCTGGAAAATTACCAGCTTCACCAACAGCCAGGATAAAACGTGCAAAAATGAACAAAGTAACGCTTACCGTAATGATCATTGCTGTATTATCCACTAAGGCCAGTGATTGTTTTGCACCTTCAAAACCGACCATCCAGTTGCCAGTAATCATACCTGATGTAGCTATTCCACAAAATGCGTGTAAACAGGCACCAATAGACCATATTCCGATAGCCCATAGAAATCCTTTTTTGGTATCAAGCCAGTCTACAAAACGGCCGGCAAATAACATAGAAACTGCATAGAAAATAGAAAAAAGAGCTGTAATGTTACCATAATCATTGTTTGTCCAGTGAAATTCCGGAGCAATAAAATCTTTCCATGTTAAGGAAAGAACCTGCCGGTCCATATAATTAATTGTAGTAGCAAAAAATAACATGGCACAGATTGTCCATCTGTAATTCCCCCTTTTAGTCTCTTTCATTATATTTGGTTTTGTTTAATTTGTATGTGATTGAAATTTAAATTTTTGCTCGTTGTACTTTACAATGTTTTCAGGGCCTCAATATATGTAATTCCCGTTAATTACCCGTGTCAAAAATTCTTTACGTAACTTATTTCTATTAAAATCTACGCCATTACTTTTAATTGTTTTACCTGTAACCTGAGCAATTCTACAGAATAATTATAAGTAAAAACAGTCTTCTTTGGAAAATATTTACGCAATCGTTATCGTGATTATGTGCTTTTGGATACTCTTTTGGCTATTTAATAAACATTATTAACATTTGCTTATGTAAGTGGAACGATATAGACTTTATTTTCATAAATTTATACATGCATTTAAAAGACACATTATTAAAATATGCTTTCCTGCTTGTTATTTATTGTGCAGGAGGGATTTCTCTGGGCTATGCCCAGGAAAAAACGGTTTTACTTGATTATTTCTTTAACCATGAAGTAAAAAAGGACAAATCGGGAAAAGAAGTAAGGTTCCATTATACCTGGGAGGATCAAACCCTGAACGGTTTTTCTATGCTAGGGGATCTGTTCATAAAGGAAGGATTAAAGATAAAAAGCCTGGATGCCGCCCCTACTGCATCTAATCTTAAAGGAAATGATATCTATATTATAGTCGATCCGGACAATCAAAAAGAAAGTCCCAATCCAAACCTTATTGGCCCCGGTCATATCAAGGCAATAACAGATTGGGTAAAGGCCGGTGGCGTGCTTGTAATCTTTGCCAACGATAGCGCAAATACCAATCTAATACAGTTAAATGACCTTTCTAAAAAGTTCGGAATAACTTTTACCAATCAAAGCAGGAATATGGTGAAAAATGGAAAACTTGAAATGGGCGAAGTAAATGTTCCAAATGACAATACGGTTTTTCCTTCTTCGAAGAAGTTTTATTTAAAGGAGATCTCTGTTCTTGGCGTTAGGCCACCTGCAAAAGCCTTAATTACGGAGCAAAATGATGTTATAATGGCAACCGCCAGATATGGAAAAGGAACAGTATTTGCCGTTGGAGATCCATGGTTATACAATGAATATGTAGATGGAACCAGGATCCCTGCAGAGTATGAAAATTATAAAGGCGCTGCTGAACTGGTAAAATGGCTGAAAAAGCAGATTCCTTAACAGCCATTTTATTATTTTTTTGCAGATAAATAAAATCCGCGACTATAACCGGATGGGTATTCATCGATATAAAGAATCTGCTCACCATCAATATATGGTGGGAAATCAGCAATTACATCGTAACCTTCAGCAAAATGGCTCAATAGTTTTTCCTGATTGAAAAACCAGGAAGGATAAGAGGCCGGATAAACTTCAGGAGGAACGATCTGTAAGGTCAGTCGGTCTTCTTTTTCCTCATGAAAAGCGGTTCTGTCAAAAAGAATAAAGTCAAAATGATATGCGGCAAGTTCTTTAAGAAAAATATGAGGTCTTTCAAGATACTGTACAGAGCTGGAAATCAATACAAAATCAATGTTTTTATCCTGGATACATTGCGCTATACTGTTATAGAATTTAAGTTGACCATCTTCAAAGTTAGCCTTACCGGATGCTACATAATGCTCTTGCTCAACTACATTCCAGGTTAAACATACGCCGGGATTCAAAAATTCTTTGATCTGGTAATAAGTACTACCCAATGAACCTCCAAAATCAATCACATGAAGCGGAGCACCCTTTAAAGAAGCACTATGCTGTAAAAAAGTAAGAAGAGGAAAAGGATACTCTTTTTTATCAAAAATTACAGAATCACGCTCATAAACAGCTTCACCGGATTTTACTTTTAACAGCGCATTTTTGGTTCTTTCTAAAATAATCCCAGAATCGTACCCGTCTGCTTCTTTTAATACATCTGCCCAGGACAAATAATTACCAAACCAGCCATATTTAGGCTGGTTATCTGACTTAAATTTCCCGAAAATACCTTTGAACATATAAAATTGATTATCTATTTATGGTTCAAGACAAGTACTTATTAAAAAAGTCCTATACCAGCCCTGGTATTTCTACCATTTCATCAACTTCTTTTTGATAGTCGACACCAGCCATATCGAAGCCGAATAAATTCAGGAAATCTTTTTTATAACCCGGCAGATCACCTATCAATGGCAGGGTTTCATCGGTTGCTTCTGCCCATAAGGTAAATACCTTATCCTGAACATCGCTACGCATTTCCCAATCATCTATTCTGATCCTACCCTGCTCATCAGTTTTGGGCTCATGTCCGGTATAGAGCCTTTCGGTAAATAGCCTTTCCATCTGTTCTATGCAACCTTCATGAATGCCTTTTTCTTTCATTACTTTATAAAGAAGGGAGATATAAAGTGGAATTACAGGTATCGCAGAACTTGCCTGCGTAACCAAAGCCTTATTTACAGAGACAAAAGCCCTTCCGTCGATGTCTTTTAATTTATCGTTGATGGTAAACGCAGTCGCTTCCAGGTGATCTTTCGCACGGCCAATGGTACCTTTACGATATACGGCCTCAGTTACAGATGGACCAATATATGAATAGGCAACTGTTTTAGCTCCTGTTGCGAGCAAACCTCTGGATTTCAATGCATCCATCCACATTTCCCAGTCTTCACCACCCATTACGGCAATTGTATTTTCTATTTCTTCTTCATTAGCCGGAACAATGGAAATTTCAGAAACTACCCCCGTATGAAAATCTACAGTTTTATTGGTAAATATATCCTCACCAATCGGCTTTAGCACAGAACTATGTAACACGCCGGTTTTAGGGTGCATCCTTTTTGGAGAAGCAAGGCTATAAATAACCAGGTCTATTTGCCCTAAATCTTTTTCAATCAAATCCAGCGTTTTTTGTTTTACTTCATCAGAAAAAGCATCTCCGTTAATGCTTTTGGCATATAAACCTGCTTTTAGTGCCTGATTTTCAAAGGCGGCGCTATTGTACCAGCCTGGTGACGCTGTTTTACCAGGGGCCGGCGGTTTTTCAAAAAAAACACCTACTGTAGCCGCGTCTGAACCAAATGCACTGGTGATCCGGGAAGCCAGTCCGAATCCTGTAGAAGCTCCTATGACCAATACTTTCTTAGGGCCATCAATTGGCCCTTTAGATTTTACATAATTAATTTGGTTGATTACATTTTGTTCACATCCTTTCGGGTGTGCTGTAAGGCATATAAACCCACGCATTCTAGGCTCAATAATCATAAAGCATTTTTATTTTGGTTAGTAATAATATAAGGAAGGATTAACATCATGGCAAAATAACCATTGTTTTTACATATTATCAAGAATTTCCCGATAAGTTTCCATCACACGACCAAAACAGATCTTCAACCATTCTGTATATTCTTCGGGATGGGCCTGCAGATCATTTAACAATACCTTCATTTCCAAATATTTATACGCTGCTACTTCAGCAGGATTGGGAACTGGTATACTGTCGCTTAGGCCAAAAAAAACATGATCATATTCATGTTCATAAATTTCATCTGATAAGGCCGCTTTATAGATAAAGTGAAAACCGTAAATAAGGTTACAATGCATCCCCATTTCTTCCTGCAGTCGCCTGTTGGCTGCATCAATAGTAGTTTCTCCATGTCGGGGGTGACTGCAACAGGTATTTGTCCATTTACCACCTGAATGGTATTTATCATTGGCCCGCTGTTGCAACAACAATTCTCCTTTGGTATTAAAAATAAAAACAGAAAAAGCACGATGCAGGCAGCCTTGCAGGTGTGCCTCCATTTTTTCCATCAATCCTATTTCGAGGTCATTTTCATTAACCAATATTACTTTTTCAGTCATTACAAGGTTCTATTTATATTAAAAGCTAGCGTACCAGTTTATTATATAATTTATGGAGTGTTTCGTGAGCATCAGCACTAAGACCCGCGTGGGCCCTGGAAGTTTGCAAAACTGTACTACGGGTTGCTGTCAACCAGCGGAACCTGGAGGCTATATCTAATTTACCAATGGTTCCAGCATCACTACCTCCTATACAAATGCGTTTAAATGCATTTAGGTTTTCTTCAAGTACGGAAACATCCAGATCTGTGCAAAAAATATTTAATTTTTTCAGGTTCAGTTCAAACATAACCTGTAAGAATTTTTGCTTTGGACAGTAGACCACGACGCCCACATTCATGAATTCTTCGCGTTCTACCCTTGGCACGACACGGATGACAGCATATTCAAATAAGTGTTTCTCTTGCATTTTGTGCCTCTTTAACAAAAATTTCTGAATTGGCCACTCTTGTTTCCAAAAAGTGGATATACGCTTGCCTGTGTTCAGTTAGCGTTTCAAAGGAATACTCCTCAACCAGCCATTCATCGGGGATCAGGTGTACAATATCAGCAATAAGGCCAGGTGTAAGCAACTGACGGAATTCCCTGTCAACGCTTTCCAGTTCTGTCGCCATTGGCAACATTACATGATCTTTTATCAATACAAATGGACGTAAGGCCTGTTCTTTCCAGTTTTGCCAGGAATGATGAAAATACAAGGATGCGCCATGATCTATTAACCAGAGTTCTTTATGCCAGATCAGCATATTGGTGTTTCTGGCTGTGCGGTCCATATTTGTAAGTAAACAATCCAGCCAAACAATTTGCGAAGCTGTTTTTGCATCAATTACAGTTACAAGCGGATCAAAAGTAATTGCACCAGAAAGATAATGTAAAGCCAGGTTAAGTCCTTCGCTTGCCCGCAACAGGTCTTGTATTTCTTCATCAGGTTCTATCCGTCCAAATGCTTCGTCTAACGAAGCAAATACAATTTCTGGAACCCGGAAACCCAATGCCCTGGCAATTTCACCACCAATAATTTCAGCAATCAGTGCTTTTACCCCTTGCCCCGCACCTTTAAATTTAAGTACATATAAAAAACCATCATCTGCTTCTGCAATTGCTGGCATAGATCCACCTTCCCTTAAAGGAGTTACATACCTGGTCACATTAACACTGCGCAATGTTAGCTGGCTATCGCTCATATCTTTATTTAATATTGCTATTTAATGGCTAAAGATAACAATCTTTTTATTGAGCAACCGAATAGCTTAATCGATATAGGAGACCGATATTTTTTTTGGAAGTGGTTCGGGATTACTTTTTTTACCGTTGTAATAATAAATGCCAGCGGCTTTAAAATATTCCAGGTGTGTATTTAACCTCAGCTGAAAATCATTAAAATTCTTTTTATTGTCTGTAGTCCAGGCGGCTTCTGCCAGTGCAGTTATCCTGGGAAACAATAAATAATCCAGACGCTGGCTACTGTTTACCGTCTCCGTCCACAAACAAGCCTGAATGCCCATAATATTTTTTTCATGATGAGCAGTTTCAGTAACCTGTTCATGAGAAAAGTAATATACTTTTTCAATCGGACTGTATTCGCCTGCTTTCCACCTTCTGCCGGAAACAGCTGTGCTGTCTTGCACAAAATCGAAATATAAAGGTATTCTTGGTGTCAATACAACCGAAAAGCCTTTATCCAGTGCGGTTTTTAGCACCTCAGGCTGATCATGCCTCCACCAAAAAACCAGGGTATTTTTTGGTGCCAGATTGGCTTCTGTTACCTCATCCCAGGCCAATACTTTATTGTTCAGTTTAGTCAGAGAATCAGCCATTCTTTTAATAAAGTAATGTTCAACCGCTTTGAGGTCTTTCAGGCCCATGGTTTTCATTAAATGTTGTACATCAGCATTGGTATTCCATTTTTTATTTCCAAAGGCAACTTCATCACCACCAATATGGATCATCTGCGATGGGAAAAGTACATCCGTTTCCTTTAAAATATTGGTCAAGTACTGATAAGTCCCTTCTTTACCAGGATTAAAAGTAAACTCGGCATATTTATCGGTTCCACCCCCACTGTATTCAGGATAAGCCATATTTGCAGCGGTTGCATGACCAGGCATATCTATTTCTGGGATAATCTGGATGTGTCTTTCCGCTGCATAAAGTACCAGCTCAGCGATGTCTTCCTGACTGTAGTATTTTGCCGGGGCATAAGGATTAAAATAGTTTCCTATGCCGCCTATTAAAGCTAATTTAGGATATTTTTTAATATCTAAACGCCAACCCGGCTGGTCTGTTAAATGCCAGTGAAAACGGTTCAGCTTATAAAAAGCCATCCAGTCTAACAACTGCTTAACTTTTTCTTTTCCGAAAAAGTACCTTGATTCATCGAGCATAAGCCCACGCCAGCCATATTTAGGTGCATCGGTTATTTTCCAGCATTCAATGGACTGTCCTGCTGACTGTCTGATCAATTGCAATAAAGTACTGATCCCATTAAACAGGCCATCAGTAGTTGAAGCGCTGATGCTGATATTTCGGGCATTCATTTCTAACTGGTATTCCTCTGCCTTAATCGTTTTTTTAGGACTAAGGTTTAATACTATAACAGATGAACGCTGTCCTTCTTCTATACGAAGACTCAATCCCTTATACTTGAGCAATTCCTTTTGCAGGTAATGGGCCAGTGGTTCAAGTACTGATTGGTTAACCTGTATTGAGGTTTGATCTGTAAGCTGAAAACTTCCGGTAGTTTTGGTAAAACTGGCTGGTAAAGGTATAACCGGACACGATTGTTGGGCAGAGGTACCAAGCCATGTATATAGAAATAAACACAATAATATTTTTTTCATATCAGTATTGATCTTATTTGATATTAAAACTTCCTGTTAATCTTATGTCTTCACTTGAGGCACCAATCATCACCTTAAAAGTTCCGGGTTCAATTATGTGCTGCATCTCGCGGTTCCATAATTTCAGATCATCAGGAAACAAAGTAAACTTAAGGGTTTTGGTCTCATTTGGTTTTAAGCTGATCCTTTCAAATCCTCTTAATATCTTTTCATAGGTGGTTACCGTACTCAATACGTCCCTGATGTATAACTGCACGATTTCATCACCTTCAAGCTTTGCAGTATTGGTAATGTCTACACTGATACTGATGTTGCCGTCTTTTTCCTGTTCAATTGGACTGATCTTTAGATTGCTATAAGCAAACGTTGTATAACTTAGGCCAAAACCGAATGGATACAGTAAACCTTTAATTTTAGCCAGTTCACCCTCATCAGTTTGTGCATTAGGTTTAGAGGGAAAATTTAAAGGCAGCTGTCCTACAGATTTGGGAAAAGTAAGTGTTAACTTGCCCCCAGGGTTATAATCACCAAATAAAACATCAGCAACTGCAATTCCTCCTTTTACGCCAGGATATCCTGCATATACTATACCGTCGATATATTTATCTATCCAATTTATGCCCATAGGTTGTGTACCTATCATTACGGCAACAACCGGTTTTCCAGTTTTTTGAATGGCTTTGATCAGGTTTAACTGGAAACCAGGAAGTTCAAGTGTTGTGCGGCTTTTGTTTTCGCCTGCTGTTTTGGTATTGCCCCCTAAAACTACTATTGCTACGTCTGCTTTCATAGCTGTGTTAACAGCATCTTCAATCAGGACTATAGCTGTTGCATCAGGATCTTCCGGAAAAATCTCGCTTTCCGGCCAGTTCTTGTCTACCAGCTCGCAGCCCTTGGCATACCATACCTTATCTGCTCCAATTTTATTACGGATACCTTCCAGTATGTTTGTACTTTTAGATTGAAGCGGGCCGTAATGCGTATGTGCGTAATCATTGTCGACAGCATTTGGCCCTATTACAGCAATCTTTTTTAAAGATCTTGAAAGTGGCAGGATTTGATTATTGTTCTTTAACAGCACAATACTTTCTTTGGATGCCTGTAAGGCAACTGCCTGATGGGCGATACTGTTTACCAGTTTTTCTGATGCTGCTGCATCTTTTACGTAAGGCTGGTCAAACAGGCCTAGCTTAAACTTTACCCGCAAAACATCTTTAACCCTGCTGTTAATTGTTTCTATGGGGATGCGTCCCTCATTAACCAGTTGCCGCGCATAAATAATGATGCTATCTGGTGGCCGAAAGGTAGTTCGCACATTTAATCCGGCCATAAAAGCCTGAAAAACGGCTTCTTTTAAATTGGCTGCAACATGATGCTTATTGTATAAATATTCAAGTGCATCGCTGTCACTTACCACATATCCACCAAAACCAAAATCCTTTCTTAAACGTTGTGTTAGCCAGTATTCACTTCCGGTAATGGGAATGCCATTGTAATCATTATAGGAACTCATCACCCCCATTATTCCGGCTTCCTGTATCACTTTTTTAAAAGGATAAAGCATGATGTCTTCTATTTCACGGGGTGAAACCTGAGGATCTGTTCTGGCAAGTCCCTCTCTTGCTCCTTTGTTGGCACTATATACTGCAAAATGCTTAGCTGTTGAGGCAATCTGGTTATTCTCCTGCATACCCAGGGTCATTTCTACACCCAGACGGGCCACCAGGTAAGGATCTTCACCATATACTTCTTCCAGTCTTCCCCATCTCTGGTCCCTTGCCACATCAAGTATGGGGGCATACACATTGGTGTAACCCAATGCCCTTGCTTCCTGGCCGGTGATTCTACCCATTTTCCTGATCAGGTTCCTGTTCCAGGTCATACCCATGTTTAACTGGGTAGGGAAACCTGTGGCCTCGTAAGCTTCCACCCCTCTTATCCCCTCATTGGTAAAATCTACTGGTATTCCTAAACGGGTTTGCTCTATAAAAAAACGCTGCGTTTCATTCATAGCCCATACATGTTTTTTAATATCAGTTACCAGTTCTGAGGTACTGGTTACACCCCAGGTTAGAAAGCCGTTCAAATGTTCGTCAATATTTGCAATCCCATCTTTCCATATTGCCGTTTTCCATTCTTTTGTAGGTAAAGAGTCCTTCAATACACGTTTCCAGCCATATAGAGTGGCCATCTGACAGGTTTTCTCTTCCAGTGTCATTTGCGACAGCAGGTTGTCTATTCTTGCATTTAAAGGTTGGAGCGGATCTTCATAAATATCCTTTTTTCCATTTTTATTCAGATCGATCCAGCCTTTGCGATAAATTGGTGGATCGGCCTTAAAAGATGAGATGAGCGTTGTGAGGCTGACAACAACAATAAGTATGGGTAAGTTGCTGATTGAACGGTTCTGCATGCTAAAAAATTAATAAGGCTAAGATAGCGCTTTTCAGCGCTATCTATAGCTTCTAGGGGGTTATTGAGAGCACTATTTCTTTAACATCGCTGACTGATCCATATACACTGGTATTACTTACTACAAAGGTTACTTTATAAGTTCCCTCTTCTGTATAGCTGTAAGGATAGGTTAACAATTGAGTGGTCATGTTTTGGATGGGCACGCCTATATCTGTTCTAGCCCCTGCGGTTATGCGGTCCCTGAATTCATACATGCGCCCCGTCTCGCCAGAATAAAAAGTTATGTAGTTTGGATTTCCTGAAAATGTGAAATCAATTTGTTCGCCAACTTTAAAAGTTGTTTTACCCTGTGCAATGGCAACATTAAAATTGGGGGCAACTACCTCCTTTTTGTTGCATGCTGATAACAGCAGAAAAAGTACAGGCAATAATAGTATTCTTTTCATTTTTATTAATTTAATTGTCTGCTGCATATTAATATCCTTCATTTTGTACCATAGCTTTGTTTAACGACATTTCCAGAATTGGAATTGGGTACAACAAATGTGTTGCAGTAACCCTTTGTGCAGCATCCCTTGCATTTTTATAAATGGTAGTGGTCATGGCAGCATAAGTAGTAAACTCGGTAGCGGTGGCTTGCATGGTATTTACAAATATTCCCCACCTGATCAGATCAGACTTGCGTAAACCTTCAAAACACAGTTCACGTGCTCTTTCATCCTGTATCACTTTTAAAAAGGCTGCCTTACCTAATGAAATTGCCCCGGGATAATCGGCATTAGCCGGATTGGTTGCCCCTGCTAATAATTTTCCGTAACCACGTCTTCTTACTTCGTTAAGGGCATTAACCGCAGTTGCATTTGGCCCGTTATTTACTTCATTTTCTGCTTCGGCCAGCATCAGTAATACGTCAGCATATCTGAGTATCTGGAAATTGGTTGACGTATAGTTTTTATTTTTAGGTGTTACCACTTCGTATTCACGGCGCCATTTAGCACAATTTCTTGCATAAATATTGGTAGCGGCAATATTCGCCTTTACACCAGATGCATTTAATGTATAGGTAGCTATTGCCCAATCTCTTCTAAGGTCACGTTTAGATGCATCAGTGGCATTATATTCATAAGACGTGTATAGCTTTCTGGTTGTGCTTACAAAGCCGTAAGCAAAACCAACTGTAGGGATCAAATCTGTAGATGCAGAGCATTTCACACCGTTCTCGTTGCCGATCCGGCCACCTTCTCTAAAAGCGTCACTATTTGATCCGTATAATTCAGCTTCAAAAATGCTTTCCTTTATATCGTACTGATCTTTACAAAGGTTTATAAAAACCTGGCTGTAATCTGGATTTAAAGCATGTTCTCCATATTCATTCACTTTTGCAGCCCATGTAGCAGCATCTTTAAATTTAGCAACGTCATTTAAGGGATAACCAGCCATGTTAAGGCATACTCTGGCCAAAATACCACGTACAGCGGATTTAGAGACCCTTCCTCCGAAACCGATATCAGAAATCTTTTTGACCAATCCTTCCGCTTCAACCATATCTTTTAGAATCTGATCATAAACCTCCTTAACAGAATTACGTGGAATATTAACATTGTTTATAGAGGTGGTTGGTGTCAGCTTTAAAGGTACACCACCCCAATTCTGTACCAGGATAAAATAATAAAAGGCCCGCAGAAAGAGAGTTTCACCTTTAACAACGGATTTTTTGCCTTCGTCCATATTTGCTTTATCCAGATTGGCCAGTAAAACGTTTGCCCGTTCTATGCCATCATACAGGTATCTCCATAGATCCCGTATCGTAGCATCATCGGCACCAAAATTATAATAGAAAGGTCCGGTTGGAAAGGAAGCATAAGAGAAGAATGACTCATCTGTACTGACTGCATGGCGAATGGGCAATTGTCCGCCAAATGTCTGCTCCCGGCCTAAAATATCATACACTCCGTTCAATGCAGTATTTACTTCTTTTTCATTATTAAAATAATTTTCGGGGGCAACAAATGATGAGGGTACTTTATCTAAAAATTTCTTGCAACCAGTTGTTGAGCATATAATTGCCAAAAAACTTAAAAGAATTATTTTTTTCATGTCCTATTTAGTTTAGGTAATTGTAATTGTATAATTAAAAGGATAAACCGGCGCCAAAAGTAATGGTACGCGCACGTGGATAGGCTGAATAATCAAATCCAGGCGTTAATGCGGTTCGTTTAACATTTACTTCAGGATCTGAACCAGAATAATTAGTCCAGGTAAATAGGTTTTGTGCAGACGCGTAAACCCTTAAGCCTTTTATTTTAACAGTGTTTATTAGGGTTTTAGGAAGAGTATAACCTAAGGATACCGTCTTTAGCCTTAAGAATGATCCATCTTCTACAATTCTGGTTGAGTAATTGTATCCATATTGTCCACCGGAACGGTGCATGGTGGTATTTGTATTTTCGGGTGTCCAGCGGTCCTGATAAGTTGCATATTGATTCAGGAAGGCTTTGTTTCCAGCTTCAAATATAAGTTTGTTGGCATTTACAATATCATTGCCATAAGACCACTGTAAAAATACACCGAGGTCAAAATTCTTGTATTTGAAATTATTGGACATACCACCCTGATGTATTGGATAAGCACGACCTATTACAGTCCGGTCAAAATCATTCACTACACCATCACCGTTAATATCCCTGTATTTGATATCTCCTGGCCTGATCGAGGTTCTGGCATTACCATTTGTAGCAATTTCAGGTTTCAAAAGATAGGTGGTTGGTGTTGGCTGAGTAAAATCATCAAGCTGATAAACACCATCCCAGATGTATCCGTAAATCTGCCCAATGGGTTGGCCAAGTTTCGCAATATATAGTGGAACAGCACTATAAAAACTATCCCAGCTAATGTTACTTGTCAAGCTTTCCTGGTTTTCAGTTAGTTCAATAACCTTGTTTCTGTTAAAGGCAATATTGAAGCTGGTGGTCCAGGAAAAGTTTTTATTTTTAATATTGGTGGTATTAATTGAAAACTCGAAACCTTCATTTCTGGTGGCACCAATATTTTTAAATGCACTTACATACCCGCTTGTATAGGGCAATAAGGCATTTAACAGTAAATCTGTGGTGTTTTTACGATAGTATTCTGCAGTAAAACCTATTCTGTCTTTTAAGAACCCTACATCCAGCCCAATGTCTGTTTGTTTTGTACTTTCCCATTTTAAGTTCGGACTTCCCACATTTGTAATGTTTATGCCCTGGGCCAATCCGTTATTGAAAGAATAATAAGAATTAATAGGATAAGTCATTTGGGCAAAGCGGTCGCCATCTCCAACCCTGTTATTGCCTGTAATACCCCAGCTTAATCTCAATTTGGCATCTGAAAGAAAGGAAATATTTTTCATGAAGTCTTCATTGATCAATTTCCAGGCAATAGCTCCCGAAGGAAAATAACCCCATTGATTGCCCGGGCCAAACTTAGATGAACCGTCTGCACGCATCGAGGCAGTAAAGAGATACTTATTTTTATAACTGTAATTTACCCTTGCCAAACCTGAAACCAACGCCCATTCAGAGTTATAGGAGGTTACAGGTTGTGGAGTTCCCGAGGCCAGGCCACTTAAGCCAAGTGCTTCGTTAGGTAAGGCATTTGCAGACAGACCGTAGTATCCATATTTATTACCATTTAAGGTAAATCCACCAATTACATTGAGTTTATGGTTTTTGCCAAACTTCTTGTCGTAAGTTAAAATGTTCTCATTTGACCAGGTAGTGGTCTCAAAATTTGTGATGCTACCATTTGGTCCGTTCGTGAAAGGATTTGAGGGACTTCCACTATAAGTATTTGAGTTGTTAAAAGACTCTGCACGTCTTTGTACCCTATTTATTCCACCGCTTATCCTCAGTTTAAGTCCGGGTATAAAAGTATACTCTGCATATCCGTTTCCTACAAAATTTCTTGCAAAAGTTTGTCTCAATTGATTTTCTGCAGTCATGATCGGATTAAACCGATAATCTGTAGAAGTATTTACAAAATCATCCGAAGGTTCTTCTATTACATCTTCAGGCAATACACCAATAGGCGTTACAGGTCTGTATCCCCAAACACTATATAAAAAATTGTTCATTGAAGAATTGGCGGCAGTTGAAGTTGCCGAACCAAAAGTTTTAGAACTTGTATAAGTAAAGTCTGCCCCTACTTTAAATTTATTATTTACAGTCTGGTCCAGGGTCATCTTGGCTTGTTGGCGTCGGTAACCGGAATTTATAATTGTCCCATCCTGCATAAATATTTGTCCTGACAGGGAATAACGCGTTTTCTCTGTTCCGCCCGACATCGATAGAGAATGGCTCTGCATTGGCGCCGTTCTGAAAAGCTGACTTTGCCAGTCTATTCCCTTTACATTACGGTAATCTTCCAGTGTATATTTATACCCTATAGGTGGGTTTGTAGGGTTAACAGGATCTGCGATTGGTCCCAGATACGCATTTTTAAAATCAGTAGCCGTAATTTCACTCTGCAATTTTAAATATTCATAAGGGCTCATCAATGGTACTTCATAAATGTTATTCTGAATGCCATAAGAACCATTGTACTTAATAACAGGCAAACCCACTTTACCCCTTTTGGTTGTTATGATAATTACACCATTTGCTCCTCTTGCACCATAAATAGCACTTGCCGAAGCGTCCTTTAGTACATCAATGGATTCGATTTCTTCAGGGTTAATGGCATTGTTGTCAAAATTTTCTGTAGGAAAACCATCTATCACATATAAAGGCGAATTGTCCTGCGTCAAAGAATTTGCTCCCCTGATGATGATGTCGATACCAGATCCTGGCTGCCCTTCAGATGAGGTTACCTGTACACCTGCCACGCGACCAGCCAGCGCCTCATCAAAAGACCTTACTGGTGCCTGTTGAAAATCACTGATGTTAACCTGTCCAACAGAACCGGTTAGGTCACTTCTTTTGGCTGTACCGTAACCAATTACCACGACTTCATTTAATTTAGACTGATCTATATCCAGGCCGATGGTTAATTGTTTCTGGTTGTTAACAGCAACCTCTTTAGTCAGAAAGCCTATATAGGAGATCACAAGTATTGATTTTGAATCTATACCTTTTAGCTCAAACTCTCCGTTGCCATTAGCCGTTGTACCTTTTGTTTCACCTTTAACCCTTACATTGGCACCAGGCAAAGGTTTCCCATCACCGTCCAATACCTTTCCCCTGATGTCTATTGTTGCAACGTACTGGTTTATGGGTGTTTTGCTTGATTTAATCACAACAGTCTTATCCTTAATTGAATAAGATAGCTGTTGGTTTATAAATAGCTTTTCTAAAGCATCATTGATAGAGATGTTCGAGAAGTTGACATTTACAGCTTTGGAATTTGCCAGATCCGTATCTTCGTAAAGAAAGCTAAACCCACTCTGGGCCCTGATCTTTTTTAATACTTTTTCCAGTTGCGCATTCTTTTCAGAAAGCGTTATTTTCTGACCATAGGTTGCAGCACTTACCTGCAGTATTGCAATCGTCAGCATTGTTATTGTTAATCTCATAACCAGCAGGAATTTCGTTATATAGCAATGAGGTTTAAATAAAATCTTTGTAGAAATTTTATACATTTGATTTAGTTTTGGTTATTATAAATACTTGTTTTTGCGACATTTTTTATACCACCTGAACATTTTGTCAGGAGTGTTGGTAGCACTCCTGATTTTATATACTGGTGTTCCTGATTGTGTGCTAAGGGGCTCGTTTGGATTTTTTCATTTCTGTTTTATTTTATATTTGGTTTATTCTTATTTACTCGTTTATATAGCGCGTTACTTTTATTTTACGTTCCTCAACACTGAACTTTACTTTATTGGTCATTTCCAGCATTTGTAAAACATCGGAAACATTTGAATACCTCGATACAGTACCCGTAAACCTCATTGAATTTACATTCCCTTCATATTCCACATCAACATTATACCACCTGGAAATTTTGCGCATAATTGCCGTAATGGGTTCACTCGAGAACATGAACTCGCCGTTTTTCCATGCGATGGCCTGCTCTGTTTCCACTTCTTTTACCTGTATACCCGATGCGCTTAGAACAGATTCCTGCCCCGGTTTTAGTATCTTTTCAAATAATACCGAACTGACATGTACTGCTCCTTCTATCAATGTCGTTTTTACCACAGGTTCGTCACCATAGGCATTAATGTTGAAATGTGTACCCAGCACTTTTACATCCTGGTTTACACTATGCACAATAAATGGTTTGGCCTTATCCCTGTACACCTCAAAATAAGCTTCCCCCTTCAGTTCAACGGCCCTTTCTTTTAATGTAGCAAATGAAGTAGGATATTTTAGCGATGAAGCTGCATTTAGCCAGACTTTAGAACCATCAGGGAGTAATATCTGGTATTGCCCGCCTCTTGGGGTTTCAATGGTATTATAGACATTATTAGCTGCAGGGTCATTAACCGATGATAGTTTATAAACCAGCTGCCCGTTTGCAGCTTTGGTGATTTCTACGCCTGCATCTTTAACTATTGTACCATTGTTCAGCTCGGTAAGCGCAATCCGTTTTCCATTGCCCAGCGTTAAGTATGCTATATTGCCACCTGGCGCAATACTTTTATTTGTGCTGCTCAGGCTTTCTTTTCTAGATGAATTTGAAAGGAAATAACTGGTAACGGCCGATAAAGTGACCAGTATTAGCGATGCTGCAACATATTTATACCAGGCGGCAAATCTTTTTGGTCTGTCCGAATTTATATCAGTGCCAATAGCCGCAATATCCCGGTCCATCTCTTCTTCCAGCAAAGCATCCATTTCATGGTTACTTATCATTCCAAATAAGGACTGCAATTCTTTTTCAGACGCTGCATTTTTTGCATAACGCTGAATCAATTTTCTTTTATGGCTTGAGTTTTTGTCTTGCATATCCTGAATCGGTTTTAGCCCTTTTACTGATATGACGATTAAGGCATACCCACAGGGTACCCCTCTCAATAAAATAAAATTCAGATACGCATTAAAAACTTGATAATAAGATAAATAGAATGCTCATTGAAATCCCCAGTTCCGTTTCAGCAGCGGTACGTAAAACCTTCATCGACCTTACCATGTGTTTTTTTATGGCATGCCGGGATATGCCCAGAATTGCGGCCGCCTCATCATAGCTTTTATATTGTTGTCTACAGAGTTTAAAAACTTCCTGGGTTTGCGGGGGCAATCTCAATAAAGTGTTATCAATAAAATTGAGATATTCATTGTATTGCTGATTTTCCTCTGTGATATTGTTATCTAATGGATAAGCCTGAAGAATTAAATTCATGGCCGTTTGTTCAACTGCAGCCCGTTTTAAAAAATCGAGACACTGGCGTTTGGCAATTGTAAACGCATAGGCATTAAATGAGTTGATGGTGCTCAGTTCTTCTTTATTTTCTCAGATTTTTAGAAAAACATTCTGACAAATATCATCAGAGAGTTGGGAAGACTTTAAATATTTTTTAATAAAAAGATAAACACGCAAACGATAACGTTCATAAATAATTGTAAAAGCCTCTTCATTGCCAGAAGATACGAGTTGCAATAAGGAATGTTCAGCTGTGTATCTCATTTTTAAAGCATTCGGAGCGGCTTTTATGGTAAAAAATTCACTTGCAAAATATTGATAATATTTTAAAAATCTTATATTGAACTTAAAATTCAATGTTAAATTTTATTTAATTATATTAATTTTTATTTAACCTAGCATATTTATCCTTGTTTTATTATTTTAAATTCACCTATTCCTCTTTTGTTTGAGCGTATTACATACAAATTATTTTATAAATTGCTTTACAATTAATTATATTAGCTGCTTATACTTATCAACGCTTAAAATCTAAATAAAAACACTTCGTCTTATCTGCGCCTTCTTGCTTCCTTTTTTCCTTATTTCTGCCTGTAAAAAAATACCTGTAATTCCTGAAAATAAAACCAAAGCCCTTATGGGTAAACGATGGAAAATGACCGCATATACAGAAGATGGAGTGAATAAAATGACAGAAACCTATGATGCATGTGAACTGGATAATATTGAGATCTATGCTGCTGGCGGTAAATACATGATGGATGAGGGGGCAACGAAATGCGACGATAATGATGAGCAGATTCAGGAAGGTGGCAAATGGGAAATTAAAGGTGACAAACTCATCCTTTCTCACGAAGCTCTTGATATACAACTCCAATTTATTATACTGGAGCTGACTACCACAACTTTAAAGTTTTCATTAAGAAATCCGTTTGGTTCTGAACTTTATATCTACACCTATACTGCCCAGTAAAACAATAGTTACTTATTTATAGATTAATAGTTCTATAATGACTCTTTATAGATTAATTATTCTATAATTTGGTTTTATAGAGTAAAATATCTATATTTATAATATATTAAGATGAACTATGAATGCACAGGCAGTAATCACAGGAGATATTATCAACTTCACCCGGCTGAATGCGGCAAACAGGAAAAAATTGATTGAAGATACAGAGCTGCTGCTTAAAAGATGGATAAAAGAAAAGCAAAATGCAGAGATTTTTCGCGGCGACAGTTATCAGGTACTTTTTGATGATATTTTTGAAGCCCTCACAAAAAGCATACAACTGATATGCTGGTTTAAAAAGCATTCCGATGAAAAGAATAAAATATATTTAAGTACAAGAATTTCTATAGGTATTGGAGCAGTATCCTATCGGGGTAAAAATGTACTTAACTCGGATGGAGAAGCGTTTCATTTATCGGGCAGGAATTTTGATACCATGAAGGAAGGAGAATTTTTAACCATTCATACCAATAACGAGCGAAAGAATGCAGGAATTAAAATCATACTTAGCTTCATTAATAAATACATTGCCAACTGGACGATGGCACAGTCGGAAGTGATTTTTCTGCTTTTAGAAGGTAAAACCCAACAGGAAATAGCAGAATATCTATCCCTCTCTCAGCCTTCCGTTAACAGCAGGTTAAAATCTGCAGGTTGGAAAGAGTTTGAACCTACAATGAGATATATTGCAGAATTAGTAAAACAGGAATAATGGAATTAAATTTATTATTGAGACTCCTGGTAGCACATTTGCTTACAGATTTTATTTTTCAGCCAAAAAGCTGGGTAAAAGACCGTGAAGAAAAGCAAGGTAAATCCATTAAACTATATCTTCATGTACTTGTTACAACTGTATTTGCCTATATTTTTTCAGGTCAGTACAACAATTGGGTCATTCCTCTGGTCATATTTGTGAGCCACCTGATCATAGACTATATCAAATCCAAAGTAAATAAGGATAACTTTAATTATTTTATTGCAGATCAGCTGGCACACCTGCTGGTCATAGTGCTACTTTCTGTGTCTTTCAGCTGGAACTGTAAGGCTGTACTGTCTTTTGCAAATGATACCTTCGGAAATTATAAGTTCTGGATACTGGTGGCAGGTTACCTGTTTGTAAGCTGGCCACTTGGTATAATTATAGGAAAGGCCACGCAAAAGTGGCGCGACCAGATTACCAGGGAAAGCATCTTAAATTCGGCTCCCACATTGCCAGGGATTGATATTTCAGAGCCTGCAGAAAACCAATCTGAAGAGCAACCCCAGCCTGTAGCCGAAGTAATTAAAAGCGGTGAAGAGCAGGAACTTGGACTGGCCAGTGCCGGTAAATGGATCGGCATTTGTGAACGGGTCATGATCTTAACCTTTGTTTTGATGGGTCAGTACACTGCAATAGGATTTCTTATGACAGCAAAATCGATTTTACGGTTTAGCGAAAAGGAAGCCAATACACAATTAAAAACAGAATACGTATTGGTAGGAACCCTGGTCAGTTTTGCAACATCAGCTATGATTGGTGTACTGATGAACCTCACTTTAAAGTAAAATTCCGTTTAAACATAGGCGATAAAATCTCATAAACCGAAGAAGTCTATTTTCTGTAAATTTGACAGTACAAAACCAGCAATACAAAAAGACAAACAATGATATCATTAAAAGACTTTAAATCTACTTTCTTGTACGGACTGATTTTATCAATATTGATTTTTGTTTTGAAGTGGCTGCAATGGAAATTTCTAATTGTTGACAATTCCATAGATATATACGTTGGATTGATAGCTGTTTTTTTTACTGCTCTAGGTATATGGGTAGCCACGCAAATCCTAAGACCCAAAATTAAGACCATCATTATTGAAAAGGAAGTGCCTGAACAGTTTTCCCTAAATGAGAAAGAATTAGAAAAGCTGAATTTAAACTCCAGAGAATATGAAATCCTACAGCTTTTAGCTAAAGGCCATAGCAATGCCGAAATTGCCGGGGACTTATTTATTTCTTTAAGTACAGTCAAAACTCATGTATCAAATCTTTTTGTGAAAATGAATGTAAAAAGTAGAACAAAAGCCCTGGAAAAAGCCAAAAGACTAAAAATCATCAGTTAAACGAATTCATAATTTAGCATAAAATGCAGTAAAAAAATGCATTTTGGTACTAAAGTATGATGGTCGAATCAGTTGTGAGACTAGTTTTGTAGAACATTTAAAAACAGAACTCATGAAAAAAACTGTATGGATTTTTGGGTTGATTATCGGGGGCATCTTAGCTGCAAATATGGTAGCTATGGTACAAATGGTTTATAGCGGTAAATTTAAGGGAAATGATTTTGTTGGCTATGCAGCGCTTGTGGTTATTTTCTCGATAATTTTCTTTGGCATAAAAAACTACAAGAATAAGCAAAATGCCGGTCTGATATCATTTGGAAAAGCTTTTAAAATCGGGACTCTAATTGCATTTATTGGCTCCACTGTGTATGTAGTGGTCTGGCTATTTTATTACTACCTTTTTGTTCCTGACTTCATGGACGTGTATACATCTTGCGTGCTCAGAGAAAGCACTCCAGCTGATCTGCCAGCTAAGACACAACAAATGGCAGACTTTAAAGAAATGTATAAAAACCCTTTGTTTGTCGTTTTGATTACTTATTCAGAAGTATTTCCCATTGGATTAATCGTCGCCCTAATTAGTGGATTGATCTTAAAGAAGAAAGTAAAAACCATTAAGTAACTAATTAAAAACAGATTGACATGAAACAACAGGTAACCCCATTTTTGACCTTTCAAGAAAATAATGCCGAACAAGCCATGAACTTTTACATCAGTTTATTTGAGAACTCCGGCATTATCGAGGTTCAGCGTTACGGGAACGATGGTCCAGGAAAAGAGGGCACAATCATGAAGGCGATTTTTGAGCTAAACGGAAAGGAATTCATTTGCAGCGACAGCTTCATTAAGCATCATTGGAATTTCACACCGGCCATTTCAAATTGGGTGGAATGTCGAAATGAAACGGAATTGGTAGATCTTTTTTCAAAACTAGCTGAAAATGGAAAAGTAATGATGCCACTCGATGATTATGGCTTTAGTGAGAAGTTTGGGTGGATTGCCGATCAATTTGGTATATCCTGGCAGTTGAATTTATCATAAAGCAAAACTATTTGCCGATGCAGAAAATACATGTAATTAACTATCAATAAGTTACATATATAAATGAACAAGTGGGGAACAAGAGAAGGGTTGTGCCAATTATTTTTCACCACCTAATAGTTTATGAAGGTAATACAGCTACCGGCTTTCCTTTTAGCCGTTCATTGCAAAAAAGTCTGGAATATTCAATGTTAAGACACCGTATATGCCAATAAAGTGGGTGTCGGAGACAGATTTGTTGATGGGATACACTACAGTAAAGAAGTGAAGCAATAGCAAACGCTCTGCTCCTAATTCAAGGAGGAAACAATCATGCCTTCATTGAATGTCAATCTTTCACGGACACTTGAGCAGGCAGTAAATTATATGGTAGAAATTAAAAGCAATCTGGACAAAAAAAACAGCTTCACTTGTTTGCTAAAAAGAAGAACTTTTCAGTTCTTCTCTCAATTTGAAAAATATTTGTGCAGATCGCATGCTACTAACTTATTGCTAAAAGCGAAAATCAGCATTGCCAATATCTGCTTTGAATGTGGTTTCAAGAGCATTTCTTATTTCGACAGCAGGTTAAAGAATTTACCGTACAAACCCCGATCGACTCCAGAAAAGCATTTTGTCCCTACTGAAGAGTAAATGAACCAAATCCATCCAGTTAAGCAAATCGCCCTAGGGAACTAAAGTACCTGTAACTGTCATATTGGTTTTACCTAGCCAAATATCTGAGTTAAATATGTCTGGGGCGACAGCAGATGTGGATGCCGCTCCACCGTATTGGAAACTAAACTGAGTGCCACCGGTTGTAAGCGGAGCGTTTGCGCCGGTACCGTAATCGGTAGTGAATCCAAGAAAATAAGTATTCAAACTTGGGTGACCAATAAGTTCCACAATTGCGGATCCGTCATCAAAGTTCAAGCCGTCGGAGGAAAACCGGAATGTAGGCACACGCTTGCCTGCTGAATTTGCGGTATGTGAAATACGCATATACAGCCGACCACCTGGAACATCGACATACCCTGTTTTGTTTCCAAGTTGTGAAAATCCACTACATAGCTGAGCTGTGCTCCAATCGAATGTGTGGGGTGTGGTAGATTTGATGCGGAAATAACCCTTTGGAACATTATTTAAATGTGAATAAACGTACATTACCCACGGCTTTGCCGCACCTGCTTCATACATCATTTCATGATGACCGAACTTCCGGGTGCTTCGCTCGGCAGCGGGTATATTCGTAATAACCCCCCGATTTACTCCTCCTGGAAGATACTTGGTCCAGCCACCCTCACCACTTGTACTGGTATAAAGCTGGATACGGTCAGCCCAAACCCCCGAGCCTGGAGATACTGTTGGAGAGCCATCTACATTCCGGCTTCCTGTAATTTCACACTGCGTAAATTGGTAATATACTCCACCAACTTTGATGACTTCAGGATCCATGTAATTACCAGCATCCCAAGCATCCGGATTACCGCCAGGAACATCTTCAGGCTGCCTCCACAAACCTCTGGGCAACTCGGTGCCTGAAGGATATAGCGGCGGCGATATCCAGGAAGACGAAGACTGCCAGTTGGCAATATTGGCTGATCCTGCGTAACTTACTTTCCTGGCCAGAGTATGATCGCCGTCAGACATAGCATCTTTGAAACGTCCACCATGAAAAAGTCGGATAGTTTGAGCCGCGACGTCCCTTACGAGATCGACTGAATAATCGTAGGCTGGTGAGGGCACAGAAGTAAAGCCAGTAGTTGGCCTTGATATTGTCCCGATAGAAGAGTTGTTGCTAAAGGTGATGGTCAAGCCCTTGTAGGTCGTTACAAGTCCTCCTGAAAGAGCCGATAGCGTAGTGTTTTGAGTGGCGACGTCGTCAATAGCAGTGGCCGTAGTTTTGAGCGAAGCAATTTCATCTTCATTTTTACAAGCAGACAGCAATATCAAGAAAATTGCTATCGGAGTTAAGATCAAATAATTTGGTTTCATAATTTATATTTGGTTAGAAAAAATGAATGCCTCTTTTGAAGGATGAAGCCTTTCCTATATGGTGTTCATCAAGTACTTCTATTTCTTTAAACGCCATGCATGCCAACACGGCAGCACGTTCGGATAATTACTAAAGCTATAGTAATATCACAGTAAATTATAGCATTGTATGTGCAAGCCATGATACAATATTTACCCCTTATGAAGTCACTAGCAGGATTAGGTCGGAAAAAGCCGGACAAATTTCACAACAAGAAATTTCTGTACGACACACTCGCTATATTGAGGTAGTTAGCGGTAATTACAGCAACCGTCGCTTCCTGGCAATTCGCTCGAAGAAAGCGCAAGGTTATAACTTTTTGATTGCCAATAGATTTTATATAAATTATGAATAGAAATACTAATTTTTGAGGTAAATCGTGGTGCCAGTATTTACAGTCGTCTCTTTGTTAACTATCAACCCGGTAAGCAAATTGCGATAGCTATCATTTTTATTTTCTGGAGCATTTAATAATGCACCAACTGTAGTCGTACCTGCTTTTGGATTAGTTAATACCAGATCTGCTTTGAAGTTTTTCTGCTGCATGCTCAATTTCATGATTTCCGTACCTGCCAACAAAAAGGCACAAACACCGTATACTTCGGTATCTTCATAGCCTACACTCGCTGGGCTATCGCCAATTTTTTGAACAAAGCCTAATTTACCATCGGGATGCACACAGTCGGTCAATGCTTTCCAAGCTTTTAAAACGCCCGGCGCATAGGTTTGCGCATCGAGCAAACCGTTGTTAATTCCCCATGCCAAGGCGTAACAGTAAAACCCGGTGCCGCTGGTTTCTTTGACAGGGAAACTTGCAGGATCCAATAAACTTGCATGCCATGTACCGTCTGGCTGTTGCAGCGAGGCTACTTTCTTAGCCATCTCTTTAAACTGCTGGTTAAAACGTGGTCTGCTAGGATAATCTGCAGGCATGCTTTGCAGTACGCCTACCAAACCGCCCATTACCCATCCGTTTCCCCTCGACCAAAAAACCCTCCTACCATTTTTTTCTTTTTGCTTGAAATAGCGGCTATCACGATAGAACAAACTTTCTTCCTTGTCATATAGATAGTCTGAAGTTTTCCACCAAAGCTGAGTACATATATCCAGGTATTTAATCTCTTCAGTTGCTTTTGATAATGCAGCTAAGGCTGGTGGCGCCATAAACAGGGCATCACACCAACTCCATTCCCTTTTATCAACCCTGTTTTTGTTTTCCAAAGATTCGGTATGTGGCCTTGCAATTAAGGTATCACCCAGCAATTTGAAATCTGCAACCATCTTTGGATCCTTGTATAAGGCGTACATTCGGCTGTACATTAAGCCAACACAATAAAAATCTGCATGGTAGCGCATATCGGTATTATACAATTTCCAATCGAATTTTTTACCAACTTTTTCCTGCATAAAACCATAGTAAATGGGATCATTTGCCACTTCAGCGAATTTTAAGAGGCCTGCATACAAAGCTCCATTGGTCCAGTCCCTTTCCGGATGCCTCCATCCCTTCCTGCTGATACTGTTCAATTGCCAATCGGCTACTTTTTTCATAATGGTATAAACAGATTCAGGGCTTGGGCTTTCTTCAGAGAAATTAGCATGCCTAACCTTACATGCATTGAATATGATCATTATAGACATTAAAAAAGCTAGTCTTATCATTAGACCGTGAAGTAGGTTGTTACTTTTAAAATTGATTGTTGTCATTATCATTTATTTTTAAGGAGTAAAATAGGTAGCCAATTGTGCATTCGAAACGGTATCAAAGGCAATCGGAACCGATTGATGTTCCTAATAAGCCTGATTGGTTTTACTGAACATACCTTGCTTAATTATCCATTTGGTAAGGTATCCTTGTGCTGCATGTGACGCAACCCATTCTTCCCTTCCTCCAAAATTATCTTCTTTCAAAGTGATATAACTACGTCTGTCGGCCGATCTATTTTGCATATCCAACACAGCCTGCGCATGCAGAGTTTCCCAATAGTCACCTTTTTTGCTCACGCCCTTGTCCATTCTAAAGGCGCTCATCTGGCAATCCATCAGCGCAAAATTCATTCTTCTTCCTTTTCCCCAATCGGTATTTTGTGGATAGTAAATTACATCTGACCCAGGAACATACATCGTACCTCCGGGAGGCACTGAAGGCGGCGAGGGAAACTCAAGGTCGATCAAAGCTTTGTAAATAAGATCTGTATTGAAAAAAGCCGCTTCTGGAGTAGGTCGCTGTGCCAGTGTAAATGTTAAGGCATTATAGAAATTATGTGCTGTGCAGGCCATATAGTCGGGATGTACAAAGCCATGATTTGTAATGGTTCCATCATTATTGCAATTTGATCCCTTTAGTACTTCGCTTAGCTTTCTACCGTTTATTACCGTTGAGCTGCTTAAGTCGTCTGGCCTCGCATTAGCGGAAAGCATCAATTCAATATTTTTGTTCATCCAGAGCTTCCAGTTAGCGTGATGTGGCATCATAGCCATAGCAACGTGCAGAACCATGGCATTCCATGAGTTCTCTTCGGATTTACTATCACCTTTAAAATTTACCTTTCCTCCACTGCTCTTATAATAGGGAACATTATACTTATTAAAGCGGTCGGCCTCATACTCTACCATCCGCCGAACTAGCTCCTGATCTGCGGGAGGAAGTTCATCCCACATCAGCCAGCCGGCAAAGCCTCCGAAGCCTGCCCAAAGTGCACTTTGCCAGACATTTCCCCAACCGCCTGCCTGGTTTATTTTATGTCTGTATGCTACAGAGCCAATAAGTTTTAACGTTATTTTTTTAGCATCAGAAAGAGATACCCCGGTTTTAGATGGATCATACACACCTGTTTTGATCGATACTGCCAAAGCAAATGCCTCACTACCGGGTTCTCTGATACTCTTGATCTTTAAATAAGTGCTATCCTGTAAATTGTATTTGTTGATCTCGTTGTACCATGTGGACAAAGCAAATCGGTTACTATTCAAGAGTATTTCTCTTTGTTTAATAGAAAGAGGATCCGTTGGATTGCCTTTTCGGAATTTTTTCCAATTAATCGGCAACACGTAGTTCGAAGCAACATTATCTTTTAATGGCAATAGCTTTTTTGAGCATGCCGATGTATTAAGTAGTATAATGACGAGAACTAGCTTCAAATTTAGGGTATTATGGAACATTTAATTGTTTTTTTAGTTAGGCTGCGATTATTTTTCCAAAAATTATATCAGTTAAAGAGGTTGGGAAGGGTTCATTCCTATTTTGTTCAAAATTTAACAAAAGCTAATACACTTCTATTATCTGCTTCATTAATTAACATATCACGCAGATGCTATGGAGTTGTAACATCCACCAACTTAAATCCTGCACTACGGATCACCTGTTGAGTGGACGTTACCCAATTCACCAATACACCTACAGAAACCTGTCTGGTCGATGGTACTGTAAATGTAATTGCTGCCGAAGTTTTGCTAACAAAAGTCACAGATGCGAGGGCAGTGTTTATATTGGCAAGGTCGGGTAGTGTAGCACCATTTGCTGCAACTAAAAGCCGGGTTTCGGTTCCCGAATTGTTAAAGCCATTCGCAGTACCTTGCTGCCAACTGAATTCGTAAGTTCCCGGAGGCAGAGTGAATGTTTGATATACTTTTCCATTTGCTATATTGGGATCAGCAGGAACCTTTTGCAAACCGAAGAAGCTTACTCCGTTAAAATTATCATACCCACCATAAATTTTGGTTGGAGCCCCTTGATTTTTAGCAGCTGCATTTACCGTCCAATCTTTTAGCGTTCCCCACCTCGTGCCATCATATAGATCGGGAGTAAAAGGCTGAGAAGCGTTTTTCAGATAAGCTGAAGTAACATCCTCGAAGACGACATTTTTTGTGACGTTAACTCCGGTAGAAAAATTATCGATAGCCAGTAGTTCAGGTAAATATTCCGTTGAATAGGTGAAGCCGGTGCGCGGCTTAAAATTAGGGATTAACGTTTGATTTTCATTTGGAGGTATCGTAATTGTGCGGGTAACATTAAACTTGTCGGTATAGGTTAGTTTAGTATACGCGAGCTGGGTCTCAGAAATCCAGTTGATGGTTGCGACATTATCGGTGATAAGCGCATCTTTAAACGTTCTATTTCTAATTGAGGCCTGATAGGTATCACCATAAACATTACCAGAACCGGTTACTTTCACCGATTTGTGACCTTTCGCGTCAAAAGTGTATAAATCGAAAGTATAAGCTCCTTCTGGCAAATTGTTTACCATGACTTCGACGGTGTTCATTCCCGGCGCTCGCTCAATGATCGTCTCCAAAGAATCAGCTCCATTGTTCCAGAAAATTTTGGCCTTTTTAACCTTTGGATCTGTCCCAAGTGCCCAGGTTAACAAAATCCGCTTCCTACCTGGATGAATAACTAATGAATCAACCTTACTGACATAAATGGTTTCTCCGTCTTTAACGTATTCTTCATAAGTACTATCCATCTTGTCGCAAGCAAAAAAACTTACAAGAGTGAACACGAGCAATAAAAATTTATATATATGTTTCATATTATCTTAAACTAGAATAGATTATTGACCAAAAAAAGCTAATTCCGCTATGTGAATATAATTTACGGTTCCGAAATTCTTAGTTGTTTTCCAACGGATATATCTAAAAGCAGGAGTATTTGATGGAAAAGTTAAATCTAGGCCTGCAGCAGCCGTAGCTATATCAGCATTCGAACTTGTTCCTATTGGCAAACCTGATGGTTTCTCAATTTTATACTCGGCAATCCTTGTCCAGTTTGCAAAATTATCGTCTAAAACATTACTTCCGTAGAGCTCAAATATTTCCGGATTTCCTGAATTGTACAAGTAAGTTTGATTTTCGCCGGCAGTTAGTCCGCGCATCCAGTACTTGAAACGGCTGAATTTCGATGCAACTCCAAAATCTAAAGTGAACGATACCGGAAAAACAGTTCCAACATTTGTATGAGCCATATTGGTAGAACTTTTATCAACAACCTTGTCAAACATTCTTTCCCAAACATATCCCATATAAAAATCTGCCGTTCTCCATTTATCACTGGCTAAAATTTTTACGATGGCGGGCGAAGCCAATTGCTTTTCAAAAATTGGAGTCAGCGTGGCTTTCAGCGTATCAGAATAATTACTGTACCTATCCCGTATAAATACACCAAATTCTGCGGGAGCCGATGCCTGACCTCGGGCCGAATACTGGCCCGTCTTTTGGTCTGTATAAAATGTCTCAAGTGTTACCCAATCTCCAGTTGCATCCTTAACAATTACGTTGATTGCGATATTTGCCCCAAGCTCATTTAGGAATGAAACAGTAACCCCTCCAAAATCTGCTGTCATACTTAGCGATTCTCTGACAAGTTTTACGGGAGCGGTAAGCGGTGTAACCATGACTATTTCGGGTTCTGATTGAATTTCGGAACGACTAACGGCATAAAGTTTAACTTCATGAGGTTTTGTATCTCCAAAACCGACGATGATAAGACTATCGACATACACAGATGCCTTTACCTCCCGAACGTGACCTGGAGATGTTTCATATACCGCTTTAACATATAACAAATCGTCATCATCAGGAACGTTGTAGCTAAATTTTGCTCCTCCCGGACGAGCTTTCACCGTTACATTGCTCACCTTCTGAGGCATTGACCCCTTCTTAGACAAAGGTCCTAGGTCATCTTCTTTACATCCAGCAAATGCGAGTAAAATAAGCGCGATTGCAAAAAAATATTTGGTTATTTTCATTTTAGTTTGTTTTAATGGTTACCAACCTGGATTTTGAATCAGTTTTTTGTTGATGGTAAGCTCCAATTCGCTTATAGGAAAGAAATAGTCTCTCGATCTAAAAGTTTGTGAAAATAAAGTTAACACCCGATAATAGGTAACGGCTTCCGCCTGGGTGATGTCCCATCCCTGAATAGGGGCATTTAAAACCTGGGGGGCCTCTTTCCATCTCCTAAGATCCCAAAACCTATGTCCCTCAAATGCCATTTCAATTGCTCTTTCTCGGTGAATAATTGCTCTCATTCCAACTTTAGTTGTAAACTTAACTGGATTGTTGGAATATGTACTCCAGGATTCTACAACCCCTGGAAGACCCGCTCTTTTTCTGACTAGATCTATATAAGTCAATACATCTGGCACGTCTGGTCCCACTGCTTCATTTAGTGCCTCGGCATATAATAAGTACAAGTCTGCAAGCCTTATCTGCGGCCATGGGTAGTCTACTACTTGATAGTTTGCGGTTGCAGAGTACACGCTATTAGGATTTACTAATTTTTGTGGCCAATAGCCAGTAGTAGAATACTTGCCAGCAGAATTTTTGCCGGCCGGCTGACCAAGTTTGGCTTGCACATACCAATTATTCACATCGGTAATAATTCCCTGTCCATACCAGATGCCGCCGTCAAAGCCTAAATCAGCATAAAACCTGGCTTCCCTGTCAAAATGTAGTCCAACAGTTTGGTATCCCTCCTTAATGTAAAACCGTTCAGCATTAACTGCATTTCTTAGATTAAAGCGGCCATTGTAATCGTAAGTTACATCTTCGGAAATGGGAACGCCATTCTTGGAGTAAAATAATTCGGCCATCTTCAAGGTCGGCGCAAGCTCGCCGGCCAAAGAAGATTGACCTGGAGCATTACCATCCAAACGTGGCTGGGAATAAATTTGCAAATCGGCAGTACGACTATTAGGATTTGCCCAGACTGTTTCGGAATTCCACTTAGAAGCAATTGCATTTCTGATGTTCATCTTCAAATTGGTCTCTGGAGAAACCAGTAACGCATTCGGATCATTATCTTTATAGTAATATAATTTATTGCCGTTGGTATGACATAAATCAATTGCTTTTTTACAAGCGTCGGCTGCTATTTTCCATTTTTGAGGATCGTAGGTTTGGTTGAAAAATGGTATTCCTTGAGCATTTTTAAAGTTTGAATATTCAATATTGCCATTAAAAAGGGGACTCGCAGCCATTACCAAAACTTTTGCTTTTACAGCAAGGTTGATTGCTTGGGTTATTCGTCCTAACTCGGTATTTTCTGCCTGAATTTTACTGGGCAGGAACTCTAAAGATTCATCTAATAACTGCACTATGTAAGCCACGCAGACATCTATTGGTTCTCTTGGAGGCGTCAGTTCGTCCAAGCTAGCATTTACAGGTATGTTTTCTCTTATAACAGGAATTGGCCCATACATTCTTAAAAGATAGAAATGATAGTAAGCTTTCAGAAATTTGGCTTCAGCTATCCATCTATCACGCTCATAGTTGTCAAGCCCCTCTACTTTGCCCACATTGTCTAGAAAGATGTTACAGGTTCTAATTCCTTCAAATAGAGGCTTAGCAGAATTTGTGCCCTCCCAATAGTTATTCTGAGGGCTGGAAACGCTTTGATTTCCTTTGGCAATAACTTGACCTGTGCCGTAGTGCCAAACTTCATCGGCCCCATACATTGCAGCATTGGTAGACCTGTTACCGTCTGTTGGGAGGTAGGAGTAGCAGGTGAATAAGTATTGTTCGGCTTTTGACCGCAGTGTAAATGAATTATCGATTGTCGCAATATTGTCTGGCACTACGTCCAAATATTTTTTGCAGGAACAATTGATCGAAACGAGTACCACAATTATCAAATTAATATTAAATTTTTTCATACTCTTTGCGCTTAAAATGAAACTTGTAAACCGAAATTATAAACTCGCTGTAAAGGATAGCCTAGGCCATCGCTGCCCATTTCTACGTCCCATGTCTTGAATTTGCTTAGGGCACCAAGGTTAGTTCCTTCGGCATAAAATCGAACGCTCTCCATCAATAATTTCTTCGTTAGCTTTTTGGGAAGCGTATATCCTAATAGAACTGATTTTACTCTTAAAAATGCGCCATTACGCATAAACCAAGTACTGGTTTGATTATTATTTTCAAGAACCTGAGTACTTAACCGCGGGTAAAGTGCATATATATCCCTATTCTCTTCAGACCAATGGCTGTCTGCATATACCTTTAACAATTGGTTTCTCGGCACACCGGTCACATTGCTTTCACCTGCGTAAAAATATGGGGCAAACGGCGACGTCGAGCCATTTGTATTCATCCAGAAAGACGATCTGGCTGAGCCCTGAAAGAAACAAGCCAGGTCAAAACTTTTAAAGGTTGAAGAGAATCCAAACCCATAGGTGATTTCCGGAACGGTTGGATAACCTATGGGCACTCGATCACGTGTGGTGACTTGTCCATCACCATTCACGTCTTTGTATTTAATGTCTCCCGCACTGTAAGTGCCAAAAGTCTGAATTGGAGAGTTAGCAACATCAGCCTCATCCACAAATAGTCGTTCGGCGATGTATCCCCACGTTTGTCTAATTGGATAACCTACCCTGGAAAGGTTTTTTTCGGCATAAATAGGTTCCTCATAGACTTCATATTTACTTGTGGCATAAGTAAAATTACCTAAAGCCTGTATAGAAAAGTTGGTTCCAAAAAACTGTGAGTAACTGCTGCTGATATCTATCCCACTGGCTGAAGCTGCACCCACGTTAGCTCTTACTGCCGCTGTTAAGCCTAAGGACTTAGGCAAAGAAGCACGGGTTTGCAAAATTCCAGTTCTTTGTTCGGTAAAATAATCAGCTTGTAGGTCGAACTTATTGAACAAGCCTAAATCGAGTCCAATATTTAATTTCTTAGACCGTTCGAACGTAATGTCTCTGTTCTCATAACGAGTTACGTTTACTCCAGTTCTCCCGTAGGAGTAGTCCGTTCCGAATGAGGTTGTAGGACCGTTATAGGATATATTGGACAAATAGAAAAAGCGGTCGTCTGAACTTCCTATATCTCCATTACCTACTAACCCGTACGTTCCTCTCAACTTCAGTTTTGACAGAACTTTTTTGACCGGCGCCATAAACTTTTCTTCTGAAACAGCCCAAGCTATACCCGCAGAAGGGAAAAACCCAAAACGTTGGGTTTCGTAAAAACGTTCCGACCCATTGTATCCAAAGTTAAATTCAGCAAAATAGCGGTTATTAAACGAATAAGTGGCCCGTCCTGCTAAGTCGGCTGACCTGCTCGGCAACGATTTTTGCAGCGTGTTCGCATTTGCTTCTATCGATCCCAGTACCTTAAAATTTAACAACGCACTCACGCTATGCTTTGCCTGAAAAATACGGTTATACGTCAATGCAGTCTGTAAAGTGGTATTAGACTTAACAACTTTTGTTCCTTCAGAATAGTCTAAAGTCTCTGTACCAGAGTTCGAATTAAGTTCTCGCAACACAAAAGAGTCGTCAAATTTATTATAAGCGCTAACGGAATAGAAAAATGGATTATATTCCCTTTTGACGTCAAACGATGCTTCCTTGTTCGTATTTCCAAGTGCATTTATTGATAATCCTTCGGTAATAAACGATAAATTCTGCGTGAGTTCGAATTGCGCAAGCATCAGCGATTTCGATTTATCTTTATACCCGCTTACCATGTCGGCATATGGATTGATGTAAAAATTGTCCCCATTTAAGCTATTTCCAAATAAGGTATGTTTTGTCGCTGAATTTGCTGCATCTGGAGTATATCTTGCCGGAAACAAGGTAGGAACGGTGCGCATCACCTTCCTGAACAGCGCAGCACCTTCATCAATGGGACCATTATAATCGTCGAATGTACCATACAACCTTACTCCCACCCTCGTAGACTTCGTTACATTTATGTTTACGTTTGACCGTAAACCGTAACTCTTCAACTTAATATTATTATTAAAATCGTTATTTCTATCTACTTTCAGCAGTCCGTTATCTTGATTAAATGTACCTGCCAGATAATATTGGGCTGCTTCACCTCCACCTGTTAAGTTTAAGTTCATCCGCTGATTGGATGTATAATCCTTGATTAGCTCTTCTCTCCAATTAACAGCAGGATAGACTTGGGGATTTTTGCCAGCGATAGTAGCATCAATCCGATTTTCGGTGTAAGGTAATTCACCTAGGGGTGTTCTGGTTAATACAGCTTCGTTATTCAATCTCATATAAGTTATCGGATCCGCCAATTCAACATTCCTAGTGTTTGAAGAGATAGGGTTTTCCAACCTAAAACTAAACTTAGGCTTTCCGGCTTTACCCTCTTTGGTGGAAACCAGAATTACACCATTGGCACCTTTCGCTCCATACAATGATGTAGCAGTGGCGTCTTTTAAAATTGAAAAACTTGCAATATCATCAGGTTGCAAACGTGCAAGCTCTGTTGTTGACAACTCTATATTATCTATCAGGATAAGCGGCTCTGCTTTGTATCCAAACGTGGTAACTCCGCGTATGAAAAACGACGCATTATCTGCACCCGGTTCACCGCTTCTTTGAAATGCAATTACGCCGCCAACCCGGCCAGCAAGCGCGGTAGTGAGATTACTGGATGATGTTTTTAAAATTTTTGGATCCACCGTTGTAACAGCTCCGATTAAGTCCGTTTTCTTTTGCTTACCATAGGCGACAACTACAACCTCGCCTAGTGACTCACCGGAAGGTTTAAGTATTACATCAAGTTTCGTTCTTCCGTTCAGTGGTATTTCTCGTGGCTCAAAGCCAACCATCGAAAATATTAGGGTTACGTTTCCGTCGGGTACGTCCAAAATGTATTTACCGGTTTCGTTTGTGGTGGTGCCTAAGTTGGTACCTCTCACTTTAATACTCACACCAGGTAAAAAGCCAACAGAATCCCGAACAGTACCCGTCACTTGTATTTTCAAGTTTTTTCCGTGACGCTCAAGATCGTTCAGAACTGAACTCGCTCTAGCTGCACCTAGCTTCCCTGCTGAACCGGCGTAAACTGCCGTGCTGTATACTAAAAACATTAATACACAATTGAAGCTAAACAGCTTAAAAAGTAACTTTCTTCTCATATATTATATTTGGTTTGTTGCTAAATTATTTCTTCACAATGCAGCACTTGTTTTTAAAAATTACATTTTGGTTTGGCTAAGACTTATTAGCCTCGGCAATTCGCCGAATAGTACTGAAATATTGTGCATTTGTTCAACGACTGAACGATTATTTCAGGAGTAGACACCATGTCTTGGATAAAGCTGTATTTATCAAAAGAATGATTGTTCCTAATCCGGATGCGATGTGGTGGCGATCACTTTTTAGTTTTGCACCAACATCCGGATATGCCCGCCGACTGGCTTTCAAATCTATTATTCATAATTTTATATTTGGTGGTTTAAATTTATCTGTTTAGCAATTACTAATATATGCCCCGTTTCTAGCTTATCAAAATACGCTATTTGCCGTTTTTAATACACTATTTACAAGTTCAAAGGATGATAAATAATACGTTTTCAGTAGATATGCAGACTAGGAGCAATTTCGATGTTACCTTGCAAATTTTAAAACTTGATTTCCCGCCATTAAAAAACCACCAGCTGCATACCAATTACTCATATTCGCGGTTGAAAGATAGGGTCTATCGCCGCCTGGTTGCACAAAGCCGAGCTTGCCGTCGGCTAAAACTACACTATTCAGCGCATTCCATGCTTTTAGTACCACTGGCAAGTATTCTTTGCGATCAAGCAGCTTATGATTTATCGCCCAGGCAATCCCATAACAAAAAAACGCTGTGCCACTGGTTTCTCCCATTGGATAAATCTCTGGGTCTAGCAGATCCGACTTCCAGAATCCATCGGGTTGCTGAAGAGATTTTAGTGAAGATGCTAGCTCAATAAGTAAATCTTCATACTTTTTCCGGCCTGGATAGCGTGCCGGCATCGCTTCTAGTGTACGCGCAAGACCAGCAACCACCCACCCATTCCCACGACTCCAGAATACCGGTTTACCTGTTGATCCAACGATAGATTTAAATCTATTGTCACGATAAAATAGTTTATAGGTTTTGTTTTGTAGGTTGTCAGCAGCATCCCAATAGATTTCCGCCAAGTAATCGAGATACTTTTGATCTTTGCTAATGGCCGAATAGCGACTCCAGATGGGTGGTGCCATAAATAAAAGGTCACACCAAGAAAACTCTAAGCGTCCTGGCTTTGGCGACAGCATGATCGAGTCTAAAGTTCTTTTTGTGGCCGTCAATAGTTTCGGATCTCCAGTAAATTCATACATTTCAAGATAAGTTTGCAAAATCGCCTGATCGTCTGCATTCCTAAGTTTAGGTCCACGGTCATATCGATTGCTCTCGGCCATCAGTTTTACGGCCTCCATATACTTCTCATTTTTGGTAGCCCTGTAGGCGTCCATTACACCTGGATAAAAAGCGCCAGCCTCCCAAGAGCGGCTACCAGTTGGTGGGTTGCCTGGCTTACTAGTTGACCAACTCTGGGCCACTTGCCAGTCAGCAACTTTGGTCATCTTGTCAATGATTCGTTTTTTAGTGAACTGCTGTGCATGTACTGCAACCGACCATGTGAAACTACTGACCAGTAGCATTCCAAATGTTTTAAAGTTAATCTTCATATCTGTTTGTTTTGTGCCTAATAGGCTCTATTCGTTGTCTTAAATTTTTTCTGGGCCATCAGCCATTTGGTGAGATAGGCTTGTGCCACATGAACCGCTACCCAAGCTTCTCTTCCCTTGTAGGTATCTTCTTTTGGTTCAATATAGGTCCGTTTGTCTTTACTCCGTTCCTGCATATCAAACACGCCTTGCGCATGGTATTTTTCCCAATATTCTCCATTGTAGGTTAGCCCTGTATCCAAGTTGAAGGCATTCATCTGACAGTCCATCAATGCAAAATGCATTTTGCGGTTTGTTCCCCAATCATTAACCTGTGGGTAATATATATCTTGCGAGTTAATCCTGTAAATACTCCCACCGGGCTTTTGGAAAGGTGGAGCTGCAAACTGATGTTCGACCATGGTTTTGTAGATTTGATCACAATTGAAAAGCGCCGCTTTAGGCGTTGGCTGTGATGCCAGGGCGAACATTAAAGCATTAAAAAACGAGTGAGCAGTGCAAGCCATGTAATCCGGGTGAATTCGACCGTGGTTGGTAACGGTCCCATCACTGTTATAATTTGATCCATTTAATAGATCATTTAACTTTTTGCCGTGAAAGATCTCCTCACTATTTGCATCCTGTGGGCGCGCGTTGGCAGATGCCAACAGTTCAATATTTTTATTCATCCAGAGACTAAAATTCGGATGTGTCGGCATCATTGCACATGCTACCTGAAGAATCATGGCATTCCAAGAGTTTTCTTCAGACTTACTATCATCTTTGGAGCCTAAAAGCTTTCCGTTTACGTCTCGCAAGTATGGAACTTTGTAGGTAATAAACCTGTTAGCCTCATACTCTACCATTTTGCTTAAGTAGGTCTGATTTTTAACAGAAAGGTCATCCCACATCATCCAGCCAGCGGCACCTGTATAGGCGGACCACAAGGCGCTTTGCCATTGGTCGCCCCAACCACCGGCCGAATTGGCCTTATGGCGAAAAGCTTGTGATGTGATCAATTTGACGGTAATCGCCACCGCTTTTTCTTTTTTAACCCCAGATTTCACCTCGTCGTAAACATTGGTTTTGAGCGCAACTGCCAATGCAAATGCCTCACTGCATCCTGCTCGGATATGGTGCTCACCATTACCGCCTAGATCAAGATACTCCGAGGTTTGGCTGGCATATTTAGTGCTATCAACATACCATGTTGTTAGTGCGTAAACATTAGTGTTGCGCAAAATATTTCGTTCCAGTAAAGACAGGTTATCTGCAGGATTATCTTTGTTAAATTTACTCCATCGTATGGGTTTTACCTGCGCGTTACAAATACTGGTAAAGAGTAACATGCAAAGAGCTAAGGTAACCTGTGTAGTTTGTTGGCGCATTAATGCAACTAAATTCATATTCATTACTTATTTATCCGTTTTTTGGTTTCATTGGTTTTGCGGTTAAGATAGACCACATCATCATTATTTTTTGATAAATCTGTAGGCGAATCGGCCATTCGGTGCCGAATCTCCTTTGTCTAACCAGTTCATTACATTTTCTTGTGCTGGGCTATTGTCTGACCATTTGAAGTCGAGCGTAAATTGCTGCCCCTTAATGCCAAGCATTTTCTTCGGCACCAACAATTCCAGCTCATTACCTTCACTATTCATTTTTATGTTTCCTTGTAAAAACCACTTACTTCCGTCGAAAAGCTGAAGGTCGGTAGCCAACTTACTTGTTGGTTTCGCGTTTACTAAAAAATTAAAGCCATTCCAATGGGGGTTCTCATTACCTTCGATAGCAACAAACAATTGCATCCAGTTTTTGTCGGTCCAGCTCGTCAAAGCGTCCTTAGTTTTTACATAAAAATAAACGTTTTCAGAATCGCAGGTGATACGTGATTCAATGATGTCATTTCTACCAGTTACATTGGTATATTCTTTAATTCGACCCCATCCTGGATGCTTGCGGTGAAATGTATCTCCCCGATCGTCCCTGAACACTGTTTCCACATTTCTCCAGTCGGAAAAATTTCCGTCAACCTTAATCTTATCTGTTTTATGGTTGGAAGTAACCGGTCGGCTGCCTTTGAATTTTCGAATGTTGGCAACCATTTGGTAGTAATAATTATCGTTAAAAGCGCCCATTACAGGTTCTGCATCCCGGCTGTATTCGTCATTGTAAAGGTCAACAAAAAAATTCTCTCCTTTTTGTATCGGCTTTCCCAAAAACTCTTCTGATGCTCCATTATTAAAGCGCATGGCGACCCATTCGTTCCATCCAGTGATGAAAACAAATTCTGGATCCACCTGTAGTGCACGTTTCCATTGCTCTTCAAAATACAAACCTCTTTCCGGATGCTTCTGCTCTGGCTCCTTCCCGTTATGGAAGCTCCTTCCAATATTAGTCGTTGGATGTTCTGCCACTGCTACACTAATCTGTTCCGGCTTGTCTTTACTTTCGTGCCAACCGTACGATTGGGGCGTATGGTCTAGCCAGGTCCATTTGTCCTTACCATCTTCAAACCAATCCTGGTCTTTACTCCATGCCCAGGATTGGCGTGAAGAGAAGAATGCGCGCATTTCTGGGGTTAGTGCTTCCGGTGGACAAAGCAACAAAGGCTTGCCTTTCCAGTAAAACCAAAAATCTTTGAAGAGTTCTTTTTTGTAAATTCGTTCATATAGATTGCTTACCGTGCGTTCAGGATTACTATTTACAATAAATGCAATTTTCGGGACAATTGATCCTTCGTCCTGCATTTTCCGGAAGGTTTCCACAATTTTAATCACCTGTGGCAAATAAATAGCCGCGTTGGTTACATCGAGAATAAGCACGTCTACCCCAGCATCTGCAAGCATCTGGCCATGCTTTCGGATTACCCACTCGTCATCAGAAAGGTAATAACCAAAATAGGGTTCGCCCCAGTAATGAAAAGCACCAACAGGCCCGTATTTAGGATTTGAAGGGTTTCTAATCAGCATCTCGCTGATGTTATAAGGGCTTGCGGTATCGGAAAGTTCCTTTGCTCTAACACTTTGTATAGCGTTGCTGCCAATGTTCCTGTCATAACCATGCGCGCCGTGCCAAATGAAATAAAAAACCCCCACATACTTGTCTTTTTTTAGGCCGTTACTTTCAGGTATTATCTTCCTGCCAAGAGCGTCAGTAGCGACCCACGTATCGGCCTGAGCATAGACAATAAGCCCTTGTATACAGGCAAACAAGATCAGCGAAAGCGTTTTCATCAGCGAATTATTTTGACTTGTTTAGGTCCGGTGATTTCTGAATGAATTTTTCCATTGGCAAGTTTGGTATGCTTTACTTTTACCACACCGTAGGGTGTAGGAAAAGTGCCCTCTGCAAATTTAAGGTCTCCCAGATGGGGTGTTATTTTAATGATTTTACTGCCCGGAGCCATCACCTTTATACCTAAAACATGTTCCGTAAGCCACGAGGTGGGTCCAGAAGCCCATCCATGACAAAGGCTATGCCGGAAACCCACGTAACAGTAGGCGCCGTAATCGCCATGAATGTCTATTTTACCGGCAGGCACGGGTTCGTCAATACGGGAAGCATTGGGGAGCCAATCCATGTTAAAGTCCTCCCAGAATGTAGTAGCACCAAGGTCTAACATTGCGCCCCAATATTCCCGGATAACGTCTATAGCACCCTGATAGTCTCCTGCTTTTGCTTTTGTCTCCAGCATGTAATAACCATAAAATGTAGAGAAATTTTTGGCCCCGCCTACCGAGAGCACTTCTTTGTTTGCTTTTTCGGCTGTTGTGATGCCTGCAATAGCCATTAACGCGGCTGCTTGTTTTGAGTTATTTACATCAGGAATGTATTTCTTCATTCGTGTAACGGTAAGATTGCAGAGGGCCTCGGTTTCCTTATCTCCCACTAAGACGCTTATTTTAGCAGCTGTAGCGAGTGACCATACGGTCATTGCCTGTAGACCTGCATGTATGCCTTTGGGGTTTTCGCTAGAGGGCCAGTCAAGGAAGCGCGTACCGTCCATATGCTCTTTGTTGTCGTTCCCCACCCTAGCCACAATTTGTTTCACTAATCCATTCAGATATGTCTTCTGCTCTTTTAGATATGCCAAATTGCCATTTTTCATATACCAATCATAGTGGATGATGATCCACCACATGGAGTAGGTACTAATCCCATTCATCCATCCTGGTAAGGGCGTAGTGTCTCTTGATAAATCTAAACTTTTAGGCACCACTTCATTATAGCCAAAGACAGCACTTAAAGTAGATACTTCAGGATGTAAATCTCCAACCCAAACCAGTCGGTCTCTTTTTATGCCGTCCCATAGATACTCTTGCATATTCAAATGCACTGTGTATGCCCCTGTTTGCCATATTTTATTCAAACGTTCATCACTGCTTTTAAAAGAACCGAGATAAGGGATGTCTCTGAAGGTATAAATTGCGCGAATTTCTTTCAATTGCAGTTCCGCATGCTCATCTTCAAGATCGATGCGAACGAAGCGAAAACCGCTTTCCCCAAATTGAATCTTTCCTAGCCATGGCACAAGTGCCCTAAAGTCACGGATCGCATGATCGTTCGTAGCGCCTTTTTCGCCTATGCTTGACATTGCTTCACTGGCAGATTCGCCATAGCGAATGTGGATATTGCGCGGTTTATTTCCACCGCCCCACATCCCTGTTACGATCTCTAAGCCACCATGTAGCTCTCTGCCGAAGTCAAGTAGTATACTCGCTTTTTCACCAGCCTTTTTGTTATTAAGAATAACGATATTCCTATTGGCGAGATCACCTTGGCCAATACCTGGCTTTAAGAGCTGTTCACTATTTCTAACATCACCGTTTTTCCACACAATTCTTACAGGTGTGATGTATTGACGGGTAAGAGGGCTTTTCTGCTGTGCATTTGCAAGCTGTACGGTTAGAAACAATACCAATAGACGGGGAATTAATTTATGGACAATCATTAAGTTTTAATATTTTATGGTTTTTACCACTACCTTGCCTGTTAAGCCTGAAGGCACGAGTTTACTATCTGGAGTGTAAGGATTATTATTGGTCCAAGTTTTACGTTTTGCTTCCGGTAACTTGCTGTCACCTACGAGGCGGTTAACCCAGTTGTTCACCACCGAAATATCTAATGTATTTACGCCGCTAATTATAGCGTCGGTAATGTCTACCCGCCATGGTGCGGTCCACATGCCGCCTACATCGGTGCCGTTTACCTTCACCTTGGCCATTACGCTAACTTCAGAAAAATACAGGTAAATTCTTTCTCCTTTAACTGGCTTTGTTGCCCTGAAGGAATTGCTGTAAACTGCCGTTCCTGCGTAATACTTGATACTTTCCTCAGGTCTCTTGGTCCAGTCTATCAAGGTGTCAAACATTACCGGCTTTTCAGGGCCTCTCATCTGGGAATTAAAAGTAACCTTCCATGGACCGTTAATTTCTTCAATTGTTTTAGCTTCAGGAAAATTAATTGCGCGGATGGGACTGGCCACAAGTGGATTCCTGAATACGACGAATATGCTTTGGAGTGGCTCAAGTGTTAGCGGAATAGTAGTACTACTGCCATTTGCAGATAACTCAGAGAGCACGCGGGTTTTACCCGTAACAGGATCCCACAACTCGGGCTGCATGTCCACCGAGCGGAATGTTGGCGAAAATGTGATTTGCTTCTCACTTTGATTGCTGATAAAATATAGCTCTGCCTGTGGACCTGATCTGTGGATAAACAACACAGGATCTGTGGTATTGGTCTTAAAATCGGGAAGGATGTTTAATGCATTTAACGCAAGCTTCATATCCATGCCAGACATAATAGTTCCCTTCCCAAGTTTGCGGGTTTTAATAGTTGTGCCGTTCACATTTCCCCAAAGTTCGGTTACCATGCGCTTCACCTTGGCATCTGCCTCAGGAAAATTTGCAAGACTGGGCGACCGCTCCGGTGCTGGACCAAGGATGTTTGCTCCCTGTGCTACCAGCTCTTTTATTTTGGCCAGTAACTCCGGTCTCATTGTTTTGAGTTTGGGTAATACCAATAATTTATAGCTCATTCCATCTGGCAATACCATTCGGCCGTCTTTTACTTTCATTCTGGTCTGGATTACTTCGGCGTTGATGTAATCAAATGAGTAGCCTGCTGGAAGTGCTGGATCGGTAATACCAGTCATCTTTGGCGCGTCCTCGCCGATAAAATAAGCCACATCGGCAACATACTTGCCTTGCTGCAACATAAAGTTGGTTCTCTTGAGGTAGCCTGTAAACAAGTCCATATAACTGAACCAGGTATTGTGTCGATTAAATTCGTTTCCAAAATTGGCGTTGATACCTGGTACTTTATCTTCTGATGGCTGCTGGATGAAAAGATGCAGCAGGGTGTTATTAATTCCCTCTGTAAAGAAGCGATCCCCCCTCTGCTTCATGATATATGGATAGCGCTGGTAGGGCTTGTCGCCTGCAGTAAATGATTCTGCTGATACTTTCGTTTTACCATAGATGTGCGCGGCAGAGGAAGCTGCACGATTTTCTATATTACCCAACTCGCCCTCGCTCCAAAATTCACCACCTATTTCGTCCGACTGACCACCATACTGCAAAAACTCGCCAGGAAAACCCCAGTGGCCATAGTTTTCCAACCACGTTGTAAGGCCATGTTTATGGCTAATATCTCGTAATCCGCCTACATAATCATAAGCTACCCTATCGGCAATAAACCGTCGTAAATCCCACAAGAAACGGTCTGATTGGTTCTGGTCGCCCACTACCTCTCCTTGTATTACAGGTAAGTATGGAAGCGGATCGTAATGGAAACTGGCTTTAAATTTCTCAATCATATCGTCAGTCCAATTCTGTCCACCGGTTTCGTAACTATCTTGCACGACGACTTTCCAGGTCTTGCGGTCAGCCGCAGGAATCCTTCTAAGCAGCTCACCCATAAACGCATCGAAATGATTGGCTACATGTTCCTTGCTCATCTTATCTATCTCTAGGCCGGTGCCTTCAGGGGATGCTGGTCCATTCTTAACCCCCGTAGGCAGCATTCCGGTACGCATAATGGTCCAATTACCTGCGGGTAAATCCCATTTTAGCTGTCCTTCAGCGTTCATAAATGTCGTGATATCTATCACTGTTTTTGGGTCTATCACAAGGCTGAGATCATCTATTAATGGCTGATCTGGCCACTGGTATTCATTCCAATACGGTAATGGACTTTGGAACATTTTAGCCAATGTTTTCTCAGTGTAGCTTTCTACTACAGGTGTTTGCGATAGGACTACCTCTGCAAGCCCGAAACCTCCTGACTTACCAAATACCAATCTGAAACTATGCCCAATTGTAGGCGGAATCGAAACAGCAACGGGACCATAAGGTTTAAATCCCACATGTAGATTGCTGTTCGTCCTATTTACGGAAAAAGTTTTAACGGATACATATTCCTTATTTTTCTTAACCTGCAACTCTACATTTACGTTTAGGCCTTTATGCGCTGGGTATACCACTAAACTCCTGGCCGTAAAACTTGAACTGGTTTCGAGATCAATCGTAATTGACTCAGTTGCAGGGATGTCTACCGTAGTGTTTTCTGAGCCATCAATAAGATTGTTAATGTTTTGAACTGAAATTGAACTGCTCAATTTGGGCTTGTGCACCGCAATCGAATTGCCATATGCTTTCGGTGTCTTATAAGCAATGACCCTTACATCCTGAAAATAGCCTTTTGGCTTTTCTAGTTGTACATTAAGCTGTTTAGGACCAACGAAGTTGGCCTTAGTAGACGCCAAGTAGCGCATGGCCTGCACTGGTTTTACCCAGGGACCACCGGATTGACTCCAGCCCGGACTGTTAAAAACACCAATCTCAATATTGAGGTTTGTAGCTGTCTTTAGTGCCGTATGCATAATGTCCCACCACTCGGCTGAAAATAGCTTCACCTTACCGTAAGGTGTAGTCTCGTAACCAATATTACCTATAAATGCACGATTGATACCCGCCGATTTCATCGCGTAGAGGTCTTTTACAACCCCATCCTTCGAAATATTGTCGGACATCCAATACCAGTACACGCTGGTTTGGATGGTATCTGGAGTTACCTTAAAGGATTGTTCCAGATTTTTCTGTGCAATGCAGGGAAAGCATACGATAGTGCTTAATACTAAGACTATACCAGTGGTTTTTAGATTCATTAATTGCAGTACTATATGTTTTCGAATAATTTTTTCAATAGCTTGTGGCAAAGCTTTGGTATGCCTGGCTATCTCAGGTCTTCGCAGACGAATGGACTGGAAGACTGGGATAGGCTTAAGAACTTTATTAAAACAGCAAAGATTTTAAGGCAGCTAACTAACGTCCCTCATTAATCTCAAAAGCTTGTTTTAAAAAATCTTATACAGCTCTGAACCTGCCAGCAAAAACGCACCCACCGCATACACCTCGGTACTGTTTGCTGCAATGTTAGTAGGCGCGCCAGCAATTTGCTGCACACTTCCCAACATGCCATTCGGCTCAACCGAACTGGTTAAGGCTATCCAAGCTTTTTTAACGATAGGCAAATATTCAGTTTTGTTGAGCATGCCGTTATTTATTCCCCAGGCCATTACGTAACAATAAAAGCCCGTTCCACTGGTTTCTTTAGTTGGATAGCTGTCCGGATCTAACAAGGATGTCCTCCAGCTGCCATCAGCCTGTTGTATGGAGGCGATCTTTGTGGTCATTTCTTTGTAAAGACTTATAAATTTAGGCCTATCTGGATGTTTTTTTGGCAGGTTGTCTAGCATACGGACCAATCCGCCCAATACCCATCCATTGCCTCTGGACCAAAACACCTTTTTCCCATTTTTTTCAACTTTATTGATAAATCGGCTGTCCCTCGAAAAGAGGTGTTCATTTTTGTCGTACAGGAATTCGGTGGTTTTCCACCATAATTTACATGCCTTATTGAGGTAGCTGGGATCTTTTGTAGCGGTCGACAGGTAGGCCAGTGAGGTTGGCGCCATAAAAAGCGCATCACACCAGGCCCATTCTCGAGACTTGATTCTAGGTGCCCATTCAAGTGATTCATAAGAAGGCGCAGCGACAATGCTATCCGCTAGTGCCCTGAATGGTTTAACCATTTTTTCATCCTTATAGTTTTGATAAAGCTGCACATACGTTTGGGCAATGCAGTAGTCATCGGCCATGAAACGGTCGGGGCCAGTATTCCAGTTCAATTCGTTGCCTATCTCGATCAGCATGTTAGAATAAGCCTGCTTTTTGCTGATCCGGCTAAGCGCGAAGAGCCCAGTATAGCCCGTGGCGTTAGTCCAATCGTATTTTTTAAATTTAAAGCCTTTGGTATTCCAGGTGTTCAGCTGCCAATCTGCCACGCGCTCCATTATTTTCAAGGTGGCTTTTTTATTGAATAAAGTGTCTTTTGAGATAGTTCGGCCAGTAACGTTTGGAGAGGCTGATAATGGAACGTTTGGCGTTGTGGTAAGGACAAGGGCAGCAAATAGCGCACAAAGGTTAAAATAGTTTAAAAGAATTCTCTTTTTCATCGCTCTGTATTGTAAAAATATGAATATGTGGTTCTATAGTAAGTCTTATCGGTTAGCCTGCATTTTGCTGTTGCATAATGCATTTGGTAGATAAATTCCACCTGCAAATCTGGCAACCCATTCTTCATGAACAGCATAGGTATCTTCAATTTTCGCTTCATACATGTGAACGTCTTCGTAGGCTTAATGATGCTCATTCCATCCTTATAAATATTCTTCATTATTTTTTGTTGACGGTAATTCCCGGCCAATCATCTGTACGGAAAGGCGATGCAGGCAAACCTGCATCATTGATCAAATTGCAAACGGGATTGTTTGCCCAGGCATAGCGAACTGCAACAGGATTTTTAACTTCTTTTGAAGAGACAATTACGCTATTCCCAATAATTTTGGCATCTGCCCAATAGAATTTTTTGTCGGCCCCAGCTATTGCGAAACCCATGGGCGCATTCCCATTACTTGTTTTTAAAGCTACACTAGATGGTTTGAAATTGACCGTTATGATGTTGCCGGCAACCTTATAAGATTTGTACATTGGGCCTTCAGCTACCACATCTTCCTTATAAACCTTTTTTAGGGCCACCAAGGCTAGGCGCTTGCCTACATCTTGTTTGTTTTTAGGATGAATATCTGCTGTTTCGCCAATGTCTATGGTCACTGCCATTCCTGTATTCTTTAAATTCAATGCCATCGCTTGCGCTTCTCTTAACTCTGCCCAGGCTGCATCCGCTGGCTGTGGATTAATGGCTTGAAAACTAGCGAGCTGTACAAAAAGGAATGGCAATTGAGGCCTATTGAATTTTGCCCTCCAATTGTTAATCATCAAAGGAAACAGTTCCCGATATTGATAGGCTCTCGAAGCATTACTTTCCCCTTGATACCAAATTACGCCTTTAATACCTACAGGCAAAAAGGGATTGATCATGCCATTAAACAATAAAGTAGGCTTATGGGGATTCGTTAATCTTGTTGTTTCGGGCATAGCCTGAAATTTTTTGACCGTATCAGCAAAGATATCTACTTTGCCAATGGCTTCAGCGCTCGTCCACGCTTCGACAAGCGTTCCTCCCCAAGTGGCATCAATTAGGCCAATGGCTATGTCTTTGTCTTGAATAAGTTTTCTGGCAAAAAAATAGGCCGTTGCAGAGAAGTTTGCTATGGTTGATGGAGAACACTCCTGCCAGCCCTTGGTATTGGATTTAAAATCTTTTTGAGGCTGACTACTGATTGCCTTTTTAACTTGTATAATCCTAATATTCGGATATTTGGCATTTGCAATTTCGTTTTCGTAATCTTTAATTTTACCCCATCCTGCTAAAGGCATTTCCATATTCGATTGTCCGGAGCATAACCAGACCTCTCCGATCATGACGTTCTTTAATTTAAGCAATTCGCCATCATTGAAAGTAATGTTATATGGTCCACCAGCAGCTGGAGTTTTGATCTTTATCCTCCAATTTCCATCGGCATCAATGTCAGTGGTATAGGTTTTATTGTTCCATGAGGGCGTAATCATGATTTTCTTACCACGCGCTGCCTTGCCCCAAAAAGTGGTTTCGTCTTTTTGTTGCAACACCATATTGTCGGTAATTACGTCTGGTAATACAATAAATGCGTGCGCATTAAGTGCACAGGAGAGCGTGATGAGCAGGAGGTACAATGATTTTAATTTGTTCATAATTAAAAATGATTTTATGGCGTCAGTGTTCCTGTTAGCTGCATTTGGGTTTTACCCATCCATATATCGGAATTCCAAATATCTGCATTGCCAGATCCAACTGCTGCCGAAGATACATACAACATGTTGTAATTATTAGCCGCGCCTTCTGGCGGTAGTTGTCCCGTTCCATCTACAGTAGAGAAGCCAAGAAAGTAGTTGTTTAATGTTGGATGACCAACCAGTTTTAATGTAGCTGAACCGAAGCCCCATATTAGCCCGTCGCTTGAGAACTGAAAGGACGGCACCAAATGGCCATTGTCGCTCGCCATCGTGATGCGAAAGTATAGACGGGCAGTTCCACCACCGCTTTTTGGGACATCTGTATATCCTATCTGATTTCCTAACTGAGCCATTCCGGAGCAGGCTTCCCTCGTAGGCCAGTCAAAAGTCCCGGGATCAGCAGATCGTATGCGTACATGTCCTTGGTTAACTCCATTGTTTTGCCAGAATACATACATTACCCATGGTTTATCAGTTCCAGGTTCGTAGATCATTTCCTGATGAGTGAGTTTGATTTGGCGACGGGTAGCAGCTGGTAAATTATATACCACACCACGGTTTACGCCACCAGGGAAAACTTTCTGCCATTGGGAACCACCATTAACACTGGTATGTAGGCGAATCCTGTCTGCAGGGCTGGGACCTGCGACTTCTGTTGCAGGAAAATCTATATAGTCTCCAGGACGGATCTCTACCTGAGAAAATAAGTAGTAGAGGCCTCCCACACGGATACACTCAGGTTCCAAGAAATTGCCACTGTCCCAGATATGGGGATCATATCCCACATCTTCGGGCTGGCGCCAAAATGCCGAGGGATGAACCGTTGCTGTTGGATTCAAAGCCGGCTCAACATACGATGCTGTTGAATTCCAGTTGGCAAGGCTTCCGCCTCCAGTCTTGATCACTCTGCGTGAAAATATATTGTCGCCATCGGAGTATGCATCTAGATAACGTCCTCCATGATAGAGTCTGTACTGCGTAGTTGATTGATCTAACATCATAAATCCAGAATAATCATAGTAATTGGCAGCACCCCTGCCTGAGTTCACTGTGCCTACTGCATAGTTTTGATGAAAGGTAATAGTTATGCCTTTATAAACGGTAGACAAGACTGTAGCGGCAGTAGTAACATCGTCTACCTGTGCGCTGTTTTCTACGGGTTTACTGCCTTCAAGATCAGCTTTAGCATGATCTCCAGACAACTTGGCTTCTTTTGTACAACTGGAACTAGCCATCGATACCATAACGGCCAAAAGACACCAATGTAATGGATTAACTTCTCTAATTTTCATAATATATTTGGTTAGTGGAAAATTCTTTTGGATAGTCAAAAATTACCAATCCGAAAATACACTAGATAATCAAATGAAAAAAATACATGGTTTGCGTGAACTGATACTATATTTACGCTTTTAATAAAGAGGTAATTAGGCTTGTTAGGTTAAGCCAAAATTATTGTGCTGCTTCCACTGCTGTGTTTTCCTGTTCCGAGTAAGCAAAAGCTTTTCTGTACTCCAAGGGCGTTTGGCCCATAATTTCCTTAAACTGCCTGTTAAAATAGGAAATATTGTTAAATCCGCATTCGAAACAGATGTTGGCTATGCTTATATTCTCCTTAAAAAGTAAGCTGGTCGCATGCGATACCCGTACATAATTTACAAACTGCGAGAATGTTTTTTCCGTTCTCCGTTTGAAATATCTACAAAAGGCGGCCTCATTTAAGCAGGCTAGAGAAGCGGCTGTTTTACTATCTAGGTTATTTTTAAAATTTTCGACTACATAGTTTACCACTGATTCGAGTTTCCTTGAGTCATTGTAATTCAAAGATGGTTTTATGGTGGATGAATTGATGAAATAAAAGCTTTCTTTTTTCAGGTTTGACAAATTGTTTAACATGTTTAATAAGATCAAGAGGCTATCCATTCCCTTACTGCTAACCAATTTGTGAAAGGCAGACTTTACATTGTCCGGACTGTTTGAAATTTTAATTCCGTAAACCGATTTGTCCAGCATGTCCTTAATCTTAGTGAGTTCTCCTTTGCTGAAGAAATCCTTGCCCAAAAAATCCTCTTTAAAAAAAGCAACGATCGCGTGAGCAGTTTGGCCCGATCGGATGAATTCTTTATCGTTATAAAAACAATGCGCAAAGCCAGATCCAAGCAGGTAAATTTCACCTTCATTAAAGTGAACAATGTTATTGGCAGAATAAAGCTTACCAAAGCTTTTAGCGATATAGATAAGTTCATAAGAGTCATGAAAATGAAAAGGAGACGTAAAGTGAGGTTGTAAATACTCCTTTATCGTGAAGCTCATGTCTATAAGCGAAGCTTGGTGCTGAAAGGTCATTTTCATATTCTCGTATTGTTAGCCATCGATATTTAGGCTTTTAATATAGTAAATATTGTATTAGAAATCGAAAACAACTTGTTTAAAACCTATAGAATGATGTCTGTTTTATAACCCTTCATCCCATAGAAAAGCACGTAAACATAACAAAGGATTGGTAGCGTAAATGAAAGCTGAAGATTATTACTGATATCCGCAAAATATCCCTGCAAGGGAGGTACAATTGCGCCACCTACGCAAGCCATAATTAGCAATGAAGCGCCCTGACTAGTATAACTACCCAATCCTTTAACAGCCAAGGCAAATATAGTAGGAAACATGATCGAATTAAAAAAACCAATTGCGATGATAGACCAAAGGGCAATTTGTCCATTTGTAAAAGCTACCATTAATAAAAGAAGAATTATTGCTGCTGCAAAATAACTTAAGGTTGTTTGAGATTTGAAATTAGCTAGGCGGAAAATAGCAGCATTAAAAAGAACAAGACAACACATGACCGCTGCAAGTTGAAAATTATATAAAGTATAGACGGTTATAAATACAGCAATACTAATTAAAAACATAAGGCCATATTTGTAGCTGTTACGTTCGAAATTGCCCAATGCAATGGCACCCAAAAAGCGGCCTATCATTGCGCCACCCCAGAAAAAGGCCAGGTAAGTTTTGGCCGTTTCTGCCTCAAAACCGCCAATTGCCGGTAATTTTAAAAAGCTCATAAAATTACTGCCTATCGTTACCTCCCCACCTACATAGGCAAAAATACAAATTACACCAAGTATGAGGTGACGATGTTTTAAAGAACCAGCATGGTTAATATGTACATGATCCTTAACAATACGAGGAAGCTTAGTTGTTTTGATCATAATTGCAATGAGGATCAGTGCAGCGGCTAAAGCAATATATGGAAGCTTCACAGAATCTGCGTTTGTACCTTCTACCGCTTCGGTAATAGTCCCAAAAATTAAATAACCACCAAGAATTGGTGCTATTGTTGTTCCTAAAGAGTTGAAAGCTTGTGTAAGATTTAAGCGTGCAGAAGCAGTTTCTGGCGATCCCAAAATGGTGACATAAGGATTGGAAGCAATTTGCAAAATGGCGGTTCCTGATGCTAAAACAAACAAGGCCCCTAAAAAAAAGCCGTAGCTCTTATATGCTGCCGCAGGATAAAATAGTGAGGCACCTAAAGCACAAACAAAAAGTCCTGCAATAATCCCATTTTTGTAACCAATTTTCATGATCGGATCTTCTCGGGTAACCGAAAGTACAAAATAGGCCAGTGAGATGATAAAGTATGCTCCGAAAAACGAAGTTTGTACCAACATAGCCTGCCAGTGAAGCAGCGTAAAAACTGTCATCAGTTTAGGGATGAGCACATCATTCATGCTCACAATAAAACCCCAGATAAAGAACAGCGTGGTAAGAATAACTAAGGAGAAAGTATGATTCTTTGCCGAACTTTTGTTACGTTCCAACTGCGTTGTGGATGAAGTAAATGGTGCTGACATATTTTTGTTTTAAACTTGTGATTAAAAAGTGATGGTTAAACCTCCGTCTACCGTTAAAACAGAACCTGTTATGTAAGAAGCATCGGGCCCTGCAAGAAAATAGACTACTCCGGCAACTTCCTCAGGCTCACCCGCACGCTTTAAAGGCAAGTGATGAGAATCAATATAATTGTCTTTAAACCACTTAGTTTCCAATTCACTCTTTCCATCAGCTTTTACAGACATAGGTGTATTAATAAAGCCGGGAGCAATGGTATTGGCTAATATATTTCTAGAAGCTAATTCGAGGGAAAGGGATCTGGTAAATTGGGTAATTGCGGCCTTAGCCATGCCATAGGCAGAACTACCATGTTCTACCCGTTCATGATGGATAGAAGTAATGTGAATAATGCGGCCTCCATTTTTTATTAGTGAAACTAATGCTCTGCAACTTTTTACAGTACCATATAACATGGTCTGAATTGAATCGTCCCAGTTGTCAAACTCCGAAATAAGGGAATCACTGGCTGCAGAAATTCCCACACTGTTTATGAGCACGTCAAAATCTCCAAAAACTTCGGTCACAGTTTTACGAAGTTGCGCTATATGCTTCTCGTTTCTCACATCAACCTCACAAGCCATATGGCCTTGTCCTTCCAGCGCGTCAATTACACCGCGAGCTTTTTTAAGGTTAGATGATCCAATTATAACAGTCCATCCCTCTCTGGCAAACCTTTCTGCGGTAGCCTTTCCGATACCGGAAGAACCGCCCAAAATAATTGCCTTTTTCATTATAGATGATTGATTTTCTCTTTTCATATAGAATTAATACGTTGCCCTACCCCCAGAGATATCAAACACAAAACCTGTAGTAAAACTTGCTTCTTCAGAAACTATCCACGTCGAAATGGAAGACACCTCCTCTACGGTACCGAGCCTGTTCATAGGGATTTTACTGATCATGTATGCCAGCTGTTCAGGCGATGTTTCGTTGTTCATTGCAGTGCCAATGACTGCTGGTGCTAGGCCATTGATTGTGATTTTGGTACCGGCATACTCTTTACCAATTCCTTTAACCAAACCGATTACCCCTGCCTTCATGGATGAATATCCCGCCATAAATGGGTTGCCTTCTTTGCCCGCAATTGATGCGATTAATAATATCCGCCCATAATCATTCTTCTCCATTACCTTAATCGCATATTTGACCATTAAAAAACTACCACGTAAGTTAATGGCATAAACTCTATCATAGGCATGCACAGGGTAATCCGTTATTTTAGTACTTGTAGGGCCTACAATACCGGCTGAATTAATCATTACGTCAATTTTACTATATAATTCTTCAACCTTTTCAAATGCAGCTTTCACCGCGTTTTCATCAGAAATATCTACGGCATAACTATCTGCCGTAAAATTCAACGCTCTGAATTCGGCCACAACATCTTGCAATAAAGCTTTATTAATATCAAAAAGAATTACCGTGCCTCCTTCTGCTGCAATCCTGTGGGCAATACCCTTACCGATTCCAGCGGCTCCGCCAGATACAACGGCCACCTGGTTCTCAAACCTGTTATTCATCATTTTATATTTGGTAAATTAAATCTATTTGTTTAGCATTCCTAAAGTATGCTCAGTTTTCAGGTAATCAAAATACCCTATTTGCCGTTTTCAATACACTATTTACAAGTGCAAGGATTGTTACAACTAAATCAAGAATACATGGCTTTTCGCTATCAGGCTATCCAAACCGGATAAGTTTCCTATGTATATATAATTAATAGTTAAATTCGATAGCAGGTAAGCCTTTGAAAGAACTATTCCTGATTACAAAAATGGCCCCAGCCTCGGGTTGCTTTTTTAAATCAGATGTGCTGAGCCCGGTTCTTGCTGAAGTAACATATAAATCATTTAGATTTTTACCACCAAAGGTGCATGAAGTTACTCTGGCAACCGGCATAGGAATGCTCAACAATTTTTCACCATTTATAGGATCCCAACGTGTTATTTGCCACCCATCCCAATGGGCTACCCAAAGCATACCTTCATTGTCAATGGTCATTCCATCAGGGTATCCATCTTTTTCCGAAACTTTGATCACCACTTTCCTATTCGTTATAGTGCCTGTACTGCTATCATAATCATAAGAAACGATTTCGAAAGTAGGCGTATCAATGTAGTACAATGTCTTTTTGTCACCGCTCCAAGCCAGACCGTTGGATATAGAAACCTCTGTGATTTTTTTATCTATCTTTAATTTTTCGTCCAGTGCATACACGCTGCCTTTTTTCTCCTCATCTGTAAGCGACATGGTTCCAACCCAAAACCTTCCTTCTGGGTCACATTTCCCCTCATTAAACCGATTAAAAGGTAAGTGAGTTTCCGGATTTGAAATGAATTTTATCTCAGCGGTTTTCCTGTCGATAAAACTTATTCCACTTCTTAGCGCCGCTATAAAATTTCCATCTTTACAAAGCGCCATTGATCCGGTCAATGGAGGTACAGCCAGTTTGACATGTGTGCTATCTACTGGGCTATATTGATGGATTTCTCCCCTAAGGATATCTATCCAACAAATTACTTGTTTCTTCACATCCCAAACAGGACATTCTCCCAGCTGGCACCTATGCTTTGAAACTATATCTATTTGAAAAGGTGCTCGCATATCACCTTAATGAGAATCCCTTAATATTGCACTGCCAGATTTACCCCGCAAAATATCCAGGTCTGCTCCTAAGTGTGCTTGCTGTACATGATCTACATATAAACGTACATATCCCCTGTCGGCATGCTCAATCGCAGTCGCTTTATTTTCTTTCCGCTGGTTTATTTCTTCCTCACTTAACTGCACATTTAAGCTCCTGTTTGCCACATCAAGTACAATGACATCGCCATTTTGAATGATCCCTAATGTACCTCCTGCAGCCGATTCTGGTGAGACATGGAGCACAACAGTACCAAAAGCTGTTCCGCTCATTCTCCCATCAGAAATACGTACCATATCCGTTACGCCTTCAGCCAGTAGCTTTTTAGGGATGCCCATATTTCCTACTTCTGGCATACCGGGATAGCCTTTTGGCCCTACATTTTTTAATACTAGAACACTGTCTTTGTCTACTTCCAAATCTGGGTCATCAATACGGGCCTTATAATCTTCAATATTTTCGAATACCACAGCCTTACCCACATGTTGCATCAAACTGGCACTTGCACAGGCAGGTTTCATCACAGCACCATCTTCACAAACATTACCTTTTAATACAATAACGCCCGAGATGGGATTAAACGGATCAGACAAGGTAGAGATCACCTCTCTGTTGTAGCAAACCCCTTTCGCTGCATTTTCTCCAATAGTTCGGCCGTTTACGGTTATACAATCTGTGTGAAGTTCCTTTCTTAATTCTTGTAATACCGCAGGCAATCCGCCTGCATAGTATAAGTCTTCCATAAAATAGCGTCCCGATGGTTGCAAATTAACCATCAAAGGAATTTTAGCAAGCAAATCAAAATCTTCCAAGCTAAGATCAACACCAATACGCCCGGCAATTGCCAGCAAATGAATTACAAAATTGGTAGATCCGCTTATAGCAGCATTAACCATAATTGCATTTTCAAATGCTTTTTTCGTTAGGATATTTGATAATTTCAAATCTTCCTTCACCATTTCAACGATTCTCATACCAGATAAATGCGCTAAAACTTTACGACGCGAATCGGCTGCAGGGATCGCTGCATTATGTGGTAAAGACAAACCCAAAGATTCTACCATGCAGGCCATTGTTGAGGCTGTGCCCATTACGGCGCAGCTTCCGTTGCTCCGGCACATGCCAGCTTCAGCCATTTCTAAGTCTTCCATGTTCATCGTTCCAGATCGGCTGGCCTCACTAAACCTCCAAACATCAGAGGTTCCAATATCAGCCCCTTTGTATTTCCCGGTAAGCATGGGGCCTCCCGAAACCACAATAGAAGGAAGATCTACACTGCAAGCGCCCATTACTAAGGAAGGAGTCGTTTTATCGCAACCACAAAGTAGTACCACACCATCTAAGGGATTGGCACGGATAGATTCCTCTACATCCATACTTGCCAAATTCCGGTATAACATGGCTGTAGGTTTCATCAATGTTTCGCCCAATGACAATACCGGAAACTCTACAGGGAAACCTCCTGCTTCGTAAATTCCATGTTTTACAGATGCTGCCAGTTCACGCAGATGTCCGTTACATGGTGTTAGTTCAGACCAAGTATTACAGATTCCAATGACAGGTTTACCTTCAAATTGATGTGCCGGTACACCCTGATTTTTCATCCATGCACGATAAATTAACCCGTCTTTGCCCTTACGGCCAAACCAGTCTCGACTTCTAAGTTTTAATTCTGTCATTATAAAATTATAATAGCTTTGGATTCATTAATGCATCAACACATAAAAAATTCACTTACAAATCCGGTCAAAAATCCGCTCAATGCAATAATTTTTTCCTTGGTCATACAAATGTGATGTTACATTGCTCACAAATGATTATAAATTTGACTTCAAAGTCTCGTTGATTTTCAAATGTACAAGTGTCCCAAGTATATCAAAGACACAAATTTTGCTACTTCCTACACATTATTTACATGGGATTTTATGGCAATAGTAAACCGACTTTGTAATAAAGATGATAATTCTCTTTCGGATAATTACACTATCCGTTAGTGTACCTAACTGAACTTAAGGGTAAATAAGTGAAGTAATTTCCCCCTGTGATTTTGCACTTGTGAAAAATTCAAAAAAAGGGACAAACGGGGGACAAAATCGGTCAAAAAGGGACGAAATACGATTCAACAAAAAATCGTTTAATAATTGATTATAAGCAGTTTAATATTGTTTTTATTTGTGGTGTTTTGTGGGTTTACTTGCCAATACAGAACTTACTGAAGATATTTTCCAACAGGTCATCCGTAGATACAACTCCTGTAATGAGCCCTAGATAATGGAGCGCCTGTTTAATATCCATAGCCAAAAAATCAGATGTTACAGGGTTACGCAAACCTTCAGCTACATTATTTAAAGCAGCACGGGTCTTTTCCAAAGCCTCAACATGCCTGATATTGGTAACCATCGTATGGTTATCTGAAAGCTTATCTCCTACTGCAATTTCATACAACAATTGTTTAAAGTCTTCAATATTTTGATGCTCCTTAGCAGAAATAGAAATAAAGCTGATATCAGAAGGCAATTTCAGTTCCTTTAACCGGTCGCTGTAAGAAAGATCCATTTTGTTTGCAACGGCAATAAACGCAATTCCGGGTTTATGTAAACTTAAAATATCATCCCTTACTTCTGTAGCAGAAATATTTACTACGTCAAACAAATAAACCAATACAGCCGACTGACTAATTTTTTGCATGGTTTTTTCTACTCCAATAACCTCAATCGCATCAGTTGCCTCACGGATACCTGCTGTATCTATCAGTCTGAAATTGATGCCATTAATGTTAAGCAGCTCCTCTATCGTATCCCGTGTAGTACCGGCAATTTCACTTACAATAGCCCTGTCTTCATTTAACAGAGCATTTAATAATGTTGATTTACCTGCATTTGGACGGCCGGCAATCACAGTATTGATGCCCATTTTTATAACATTACCCAGTTCAAAAGAGCGTATAAGCTTATTTAGTACCAGGGTTATTTTATTGATCAGTTCCTGTAGCTGCCCCCTGTTGGCAAACTCAACATCCTCTTCAGCAAAATCAAGCTCAAGTTCAATCATCGAAGCAAAATGGATCAGCTGTTCCCTCAGCACATTTAATTCTGTGCTAAAACCACCCCTTAACTGGTTCATAGCTACACTATGAGCAGCGGCTGAATCTGAAGATATCAGATCAGCAACAGCCTCTGCCTGAGAAAGATCAAGCCCTCCATTTAAAAAGGCCCTTAACGTAAATTCCCCTGGCTTAGCTGCTGAAGCCCCTTTTCTGATGAGCAAATTAATGATCTGCTGAATGATATAATTTGAACCATGACAGGAAATCTCTACTACATTTTCTTTAGTATAAGATTTAGGAGCCACAAACAAACTTACAAGCACCTCATCTATAACGATATCACCATCTTTAATTAAACCAAAATGTATTGTATGTGATGCCTGGGCAAGCAAGTTTTTGCCACTAAAAACCGAATTGGTAATGGCAATAGCATCTTTTCCCGAAAGGCGGATTACTCCTATAGCACCCAGTCCGGGTGGGGTAGACAAAGCAACTATAGTCTCATTTGTAATCATGGTCAATGTTCGTTAAGTTTGATTTCTGGCACAAAATTAGCCAAACATTCGGTACCTTTTACTGTTTACCACTTGAAAAACAAACAAATTACGAATGAAAGACATGCCGCTAACCGTCAGAAGATCTATTGAACTACTTGGAATTGCCCTTATTGGTGCCATTCTTGTCATTGGAAATGATATCATTATGCCAGTTATCATGGCTTTTTTTATCAGCATCGTGCTGCTTCCAATATTTCGCTTCTTAAAAAAACACAAGTTTCCAGAAATAGTCGCCATTATACTTCCTATCCTGCTGGTTGCAATTTTTGTAGGAGTAATTGTATGGTTCTTTTCCGCTCAGATTGGTGTTTTAGTTGCCGATTTCCCACAGATAAAAAATAATGTAAACTCACACTTAAAATCACTCAGCGAATGGTTTAGCACTATAAGCCATGTTTCAACAAGGGAACAGATGAAGTTCATTACTGAAAAAAGTGATGATTTATTAGGAATGGCTGGAAAAGCAGCAAGCGGGGCTGCTGTAACGCTAAGTTCCATTTTTGTATTTGTCGGACTACTTCCGATTTACATCTACCTGATGCTTTTTTATAAGGATATATTACTTCGCTTCATCTTCATGTGGTTTAAATCCGATCACCACCCAAAAGTAAAAGAAGCGATCTATGAGACTGAAGCCATCATCAAAAATTACCTGGTAGGATTATTGATCCAGGTGACCTACATGACCATCCTTCTGGGTGGAATCCTGTTGCTGGTAGGGATTAAACATGCCTTATTAATTGGTGTTATTTTCGCTATTTTAAACCTTATTCCATATGTGGGTGCATTAATTGGAAACATTATAGGTGTATTACTTACCCTCACCTCATCAACTGAACTATGGCCTGTAATTACCGTACTTGGCGTGATAGCCGTTGTTCAGTTTTTAGACAATAACATATTAATGCCCAGAATAGTTGGTTCCAAAGTAAAGATCAATGCCTTGTTTGCCATCCTGGGTGTAATTGTTGGTGGCAGTATCGCAGGTGTCTCCGGTATGTTTCTCTCCATGCCCATTATAGCCGTTTTAAAAGTGATTTTCGACCGGACCGAAACCTTTAAACAATGGGGGGTGCTATTTGGTGATGAAAGACCTTCAAAAAGCCCCATGACCTTTCCTGCTTTCCGGAAAAAGAAAATTATACCTGTTAAGGCAGGCGTAGAAAAAACAAAAGAGAAGGATTAACCCTTCTCTTTTGTTTTTAAACAGCATACTATACAAACAGGAGACTACATGCGTTCAGGAACTGTTATCCCTAAAATACGCATCCCGCGTTTCAAAACATCAGCCGTTACAAAACTTAAATTTAAACGATACAGTTTAACAGTTTCATTTTCTTCTTTAATAATAGGCGGTGTTTCGTGATAAAATTTGTTAAATAGTTTGGCCACTTCATATAAATAATTAGCCAAAGTAGCCGGGCTATAGGCTTTTGCAGCCGAAGCAATCTCGGCCGGATATTTTGCCAGCAACATGATCATTTCCAGTTCAGTTCCTGTAATGGAGGCATCAGAAACACCTTTTGCAGAAAAATCATAGTCTGCTTTACTAAGCAAAGATTTAATCCTGGCGTGTGTATATTGTATAAAAGGCCCAGTATTTCCCTGGAAGTCGATAGATTCCGAAGGATCGAACAACAGACGTTTTTTGGGCTCAACCTTTAACAGGAAATACTTGAGCGCCCCTAAGCCAATGTTGTAAAATAACTCTTTCTTTTCCTTTTCCTCAAAATCATTCACTTTACCCAGTATTTCAGTTTTTGCCCTCGCAGTCTCAATCATTTCAGCTACCAGATCGTCAGCGTCTACAACGGTCCCCTCTCTGGATTTCATCTTTCCGCTAGGTAAATCAACCATACCGTATGACAAGTGGTGTAGTCCCTTGGCCCAGCTCTTACCTAACTTTTCCAGAATCAAAAACAAAACCTTAAAATGATAGTCCTGCTCATTGCCAACTACATAAATAGATTCATCCATCTTAAAGTCATCATACTTCATCTGAGCAGTGCCTAAATCCTGGGTGATATATACCGAGGTACCATCAGCACGCAATACCAGTTTCTGGTCCAGTCCATCTTCTGTAAGATCTATCCATACCGAACCATCTGGTTTTTTAAAGAAAATTCCTTTTTCCAGCCCCTCATCAACCGTATCCTTACCTAGTAAATAAGTATTGCTCTCGTAATAATATTTGTCAAAATCGACCCCCAGGTTTTTATAAGATACATCAAAGCCAGCATATACCCAGCCGTTCATTTTCTTCCACAGGTCGATTACTTCTGGTACACCAGCTTCCCAGTCCAGAAGCATTTTCTGGGCTTCTTTAATCAAAGGAGCATTTTTCTTAGCTTCTTCTTCCGTTTTGCCTTCCAGTTTTAAAGTATCTATTTCCTTTTTATATTCCTTATCAAAAATCACATAATACTTACCTACCAGATGGTCTCCTTTAAGCAAAGCACTTTCAGGGGTCTCGCCATTACCCCATTTTTGCCAGGCCAGCATAGATTTGCAGATGTGAATTCCTCTGTCGTTCACCAAGTTTACCTTAATTACTTCATAGCCATCCGCTTTAAGTAGTTCAGCTACAGAATAACCCAATAAATTGTTCCTTACATGTCCCAGGTGTAAGGGTTTATTGGTATTGGGTGAAGAATATTCTACCATTACCTTTTTCCCATTAGGTTTAATGGCAGCAAAAGACGGGTCTAATAAGGAGGTATTAAACAGGTTTAGCCAGTAAGCATCAGCAATGCTAAGGTTTAAAAAGCCTTTGATCACATTAAACGTCCTGATTTCTGGAATATGCTGTACTAAATATTCACCCAGATCAGCAGCTGTTGCCTCCGGTGATTTCTTGGAAAAGCGTACTATAGGAAATACTACGATGGTAATTTGTCCTTCAAATTCTGTCCTGGTATCCTGTAAACTTACCTGGTTTTCCGGTAAGTCCTGATGATATAGTTCTTTTACTGCCGCGATGGTTGAGGCAATGATATGTTGTTCGATGTTCATATACTAAATAATTCTCAAATCTACTATTCGTTTCTGAAAGCATTGGTAGCTTTAATTAAAATTTCAAAGGCATGCTCTGCCATTTGGTTCTCCCGGTCTAATGTTGGGTTTACTTCTACAATTTCAAAGCAGCAAACCTTTTGGTTAGTAATCAGGCGAGACATTAAATTACCCGCTTCCCTTTCCGTTAATCCCTGCGCAACCGGTGTTCCAGTTCCTCTTGAGGCAGTTGGGTCAAGTGAATCCACATCAAAAGAAACATAGATCAGGTCGCAATGGTCCAGGTACTTAAGCGTTTCTATTACCGTCCGTTCCACTCCTCTTTTCCGCAGTTCGGCAGTAGTAAATATTTTTACCTTGTTCTTTTTAAGCAATTGTTCTTCCGGCCGCTCCATATCTCTTGCAGAGATCAATACCAGGTCGCGGTAACTGATTTTAGGCGCTATCTTACCCACATTTTTAAGCTGGTACCAGTAATTGATGGTTTCCTGGTCAAGCTTGTTCACTTTGGCATCTAAATTATCTTCATCGAGTGCCATAGCCAAGGGCATTCCATGCATATTTCCTGAAGGTGTAGTGTAAGGAGAATGTAAATCTGCATGCGCATCTATCCATACCACACCTAATTTTGCCTTCGGATGTACCGCTTTAATTCCGGCAATAGTACCGGCAGCTGTGCTGTGGTCGCCTGCCAGAACAATCGGAAATTCATCTTTATTTAAGGTAGCACTTACTTCATCACTCACCCGCTCTACCATCGTCAAAATACCCGAAATCCGTTTTGCAAATGGGCTGCCCGTACTTTCCAGCAATAAATGGTTTTCATTAGGGATTTCTACAGACTTATGTTTTTTAAAAAATCTGCTGCCAAAATCGAGTGCTGCAATCTTAATTGCATCCACTCCTAAACTGGCCCCGCGAGTGCCAGCACCAATCTCAGATTTTACTTCTATAATTTTTAAAGTCTTAGTCATAAAAAAAATACGGGTGTATTTTATAAAGTGTTTATCTTTGAGCCCAAAATTAAATATTTTAATTTGCCACACCTCATAAATAAATAATAGTTCAAAAATAAAAAAATGCAGAGTTACTCCGAATTTCTTGATCTAAGTGTTGGTTTTCCTCAGGAAGGTTACAGCGTAATAGACGACGAATTATATTTTCAAGACCTCAATCTGATGGAGATGATTGAAACCTATGGTACCCCATTACGTTTCACTTACCTTCCCATGATCAGTAAGAAAATTCAGCAGGCCAAATTGTTGTTCCAAACGGCGATCATCAAAAACAACTACCGCGGCGATTATAAATACTGCTATTGTACTAAAAGTTCGCATTTCCGGCACATTGTAGAAGAAGCCCTTAAAAATGGTATCCACCTGGAAACCTCTTCTGCATTTGACATGCCCATGATTGAGGCCCTGGAGAAAAAAGGTGCGCTCACAAAGGACATTACCGTGATCTGCAATGGTTTTAAAACCTATCAGTACAAGCAGTACATTATTGATATGCTGCACGATGGCTATAAAAACATCATCCCTGTACTTGATAATAAAGAGGAATTCAACCTTTTTGATGATGAGGTAGAAATGGATACCCCTTGTAACCTGGGTATCCGTATTGCGGCAGAGGAACAGCCCGATTCTCAGTTCTATACCTCCCGTTTGGGCGTACGTATGGAAGATGTGATTGATTTTTACAATAACAAAATCTCTGCAAACCCTAATTTCAGGGTTAAACTGCTGCATTTCTTTATCAACTCTGGTATTACCGATTCTCCGTATTACTGGAATGAACTGGAAAAATATGTTACCCTTTACTGTAAGTTCAAAAAGATTAATCCTGAACTGGATACTTTAGATATTGGTGGCGGTATGCCTTTTAAAGATTCTCTGGTATTTGATTTCGACTATGAATACATGGTAAATGAGATCGTAAAGCGGATTAAGGAAATCTGCGCGGAGCACGATGTGGTAGAACCCGATATCATTACTGAATTTGGAAAGTATACTGTTGCCGAGGCATCGGGTATTTTATATAAGGTGCTTGGCCGTAAACAGCAGAATGACAGGGAGAAATGGCTGATGCTGGACGGCTCGTTCATTACCAATTTACCTGATGTATGGGCATTGAACCAAAAATATATTTTGCTGCCCATCAACAACTGGGATGCAGAATACGAAAGAGTAAACCTTGGCGGTATTACCTGCGACGGACAGGATTATTACAACCAGGAAGCACACATGAACAGTGTGTTTATGCCCAAAACCCGTAAAGTTCAATATTTAGGTTTTTTTAATACTGGGGCTTACCAGGAAGTATTGAGTGGCTATGGCGGTATACACCACTGCTTGCTGCCTAGTCCGAAACATGTCATCATCCGGCGCAATCGCGATGAGACCTTCAACTTTGAAGTATTTGGTGAAGAACAAAATAGCAAACAGGTATTAAAGATACTAGGTTATACCTAGTATTTAAATTGTTGTAACTGTAATTGCCCTGGAGATATGAAGATTTTTCAGGGCATTTTTTTTCTGGACCCTTGATATGCTATTATTTTGTACGTCTACTATCCGTCTCTTGTACGTCTACTTACATCAAAAACAGATAACAGACATTTAAAAGTGGTTTTATAAAAGTATTAGATGATAGCACTTATACTGCTCTGATTTGGTTGTAATGTAAATTCAGATGTGTAATTTAGGAATCAGATGAACGATTTTGTTATTTTTGAGTATGTTCATAAGGAATTACTAGCTTTACCGTTATAGAATTTTGTACAAGACGATTAAAAGTTCATAGATGACAGACAAACCCTCTTTTTGGCAGCGAATAGGTATACAGGATTGGTTTCTGAGCAACAATACTACCAAACCGGTTGCCAAAGTACAAGCGCTTACCCCAGATACTGTTTACAAATATATCATCGATAAATTCAAAGCGTCCATAGCTGAACTCTCTTTTGCTGAGCGTATTGTTTTTTATCATGAATATATCATATGTCTAAGTACAGATGATTACAGGGCCTTCATGGACAATAAAAATGGTTTATTAGGCCTGATAGCCCAGGAATCTGTAAAAATGTTTTATGAAATATTGAACGAATATGCTGCTGTAGGTAAAAGAGTTGAACCATCAAGCAACAAATGGGTTTTTCGCTTTGTTTCACATCCCGATTATAAACAGGGCGACAAGGGCTTTATTGGTAAACTTATGCCCGATGGCGGTCAGAAACAGGAAAATTTACGGGTTACCTTTATCCCCCGGCAAACTGGCCTGGCCCAGACATTTGACATCAGCAATGAAATTCTGAAAGATTTTATTTTTTACAGTGAAGGATATTACGAAATTCCCTATCTGGCCAATTTAAAGTTTGATACTAAATATGAAGCAACAGAAGGAAATACCATTTTAGCAAGATTTGAAACTACTCTTCCCGATAAGGCATATTCGGGACAAAAGCTAGAGTACCTGATGAAGTTTAATGAAATTACCGTGTCGGGTAATGAAGAGGCAAAGGACGATAAGAATATTTTTAAAATCCCATCAGAATGGGTAAATGCACCGCATTTAAAGATTCGATTCAGCAAAACAGAAGAAAAATTTTACCTGTCATCATTTGGGGAGAAAACTATACTGAATGAAAATCTGGTGGAGCGGAGCCGGCAGGATGATCCCCAGTGGACAGAACTGCCATTGAATTCGAGAATTATACTGAACGGAATAATTGGTGTTAATATATTTAAAGCCTGATTTTATGTCGCAAATCTGCTCTGTAGCGTTATTGCTATTGTGTGTGATCTTATTGATTACACATTTTATATCGATTAAAAACTCAACCGGCAATAATGGGTAGCAATTATTTTGGAATAACAGATACCGGGAAATTACGTAGCAACAATGAAGACACCTTTATTGCTGAAAAAATAACCGATACTGATTTTGTGATCGCCTGCGTAATTGATGGTGTTGGTGGCTATAAAGGTGGCGAAGTTGCAGCGGCCATTGCCAGAAAAGCCATATTAAAATTACTGGACAGCCCCGGAGGAGACCTTTCTCTTTTAATGCAGGCCACCATTGCTGAGGCAAATGACCAGATCATTGCAGCAAAACTGCAAAACAAAGAATACGAGGATATGGCCTGTGTACTTACCTTGGCTCTGGTAGATTTAAATAAGAACCAGCTTTATTACGCACATGTAGGCGACACCAGGTTATATCTTTTAAGAGACCACTCCTTAATTAAAATATCTAAAGACCAGTCCTTTGTTGGGTTCATGGAAGATTCTGGCCGCCTGACAGAGGAACAGGCCATGAGCCATCCTAAAAGAAATGAGATCAATAAGGCCCTGGGCTTTACCGGCAACATAGGTGTGCAGGAAGATTACATTGAGACAGGACACTCCCCCTTTTTACCTGGAGATACGATCCTGCTATGCAGTGATGGCTTGTCGGACATGGTAAATAAGCAGGGTATCACCAATATCCTGGTTAAGGAAGGTACGCTGGAACAAAAAGGAAATGAACTCGTAAACACAGCAAACCTCAATGGTGGAAAAGATAACATTACAGTTGTTCTGGTAAAAAACAATAAGGAATCTTATGCCCACGAAGCCACCAGACCCATTACCCCGCTTAAGAAAAAGAAAAACCTGCATGCAGTGCAAGAAGCCACATTAGATAGGGTAGAAAATGAACAACATCTGGCCACCACAGATCAGCTCCCGGCAAAATTAAACCCAGCTAAGGGAATGAATGTATGGCTAATGGTTTTTGGTTTAATTGTGTTGGTTGCAATAGCTTATTTTATTTTGAGAAAAAATACTGACAATACTGATCAGTTTATACCTGTTGATAATGCGCAACAGGTTGAGCAGACTGCTGAGTTTAAATTGCAGGATACTTTAAATAAGCTGAAGGGAAATATACTGATACTGAACGATTCTGTTTTTAAATCGCCAATAGTGATCTCTAAACCCATTTCCATTACCAGGGATAGTCTTTATTTAAAAGCAGAAGGCACTATTGTACTTAAAAGCGATAGTGGATACAATGGCCAGCCATTTTTTATTGCAGCAGCCAACAAAAGCACACTTCTTGAGAATTTTACGTTTGAAAATTTCAAAAACATCACTGCATTGCAGAAAAAAGGTGTACTGCTTAAAGATGTGAAGTTTATAAAAACAGATTCTTTAACCAACAGGTCAAACCCTTAATATGAGCATGCAAACAAAAACAAATCCTGGCAGAAAGGCTGAGCGTATTTTTTTACTGCTCGTTACACTGGTATTGGGTACTTTGTTTTTGACATTATTTTATACGCAACAGCACAGTTTTGCTGATGTACATAAGCGGCTTAGTGATGGGACCATGGTAAACCTGAACGATAAAGCACCAGGCGCAAAGATTAGAGCCCTGCTTATAAAAGGTTATTATTTTGAAGATAAAAAAGATATTAACCTGGTTGAAGATATTGTAAGCAAAAGCTTTTTACTGCATAAAGAACCGGTTGATAACATCGGAGAACTAAATAAACGCAAGTTTTTCGTTGCAGCAGATGAGGCTTTTAATAAAGGCGGTAAGAATTTTAAACAAAGGATTATTACTTCACGTTTATTGCTTGGCTTTACTGGTGCTGATTCTTTAGTTTACAAGCAGGAACAGCGAAAGCCTCAACAATTGCCTGCTCAAAAGGATTTTGGCAAAGGCAATTATGACATAAGTGGAAAAATTACAGATACAGCAGGTAAAGCAGTAGCCGGGGTATTGGTTAGGCTGCAAATGATTTTACCACAAGATACTGCTTATACAGAAGATGAGGTGGTCAATGATTTTATTGCTTATCTGCGGACAGATGCCAATGGAAATTATAGTTTTCTTCATCTCCCGGATCATAAAGCTTATGGGGTATTGCCTTTAAAACCAGGTTTCCAGTTTGGCCGCTCGCAAGGACTGCAGGAGCTGGATAAATCGGCAAGTTTTAATTTCAGGCAATCGCCACACAGTATTAAACTGTTTTCTACGCGCGACTTTAAGATCCTTAAAAAAGAAAAATCGCTAATTGTACGTACCCCTGAAGTGTATAACCAATGGTATTGGATCATTGTGCTTAGTTTTTTTGCAGGATTTTTCCTGGTTCATTTTTTAATGAGCCTTAAATATCCGCAGGCAGATCAGCTGATATTGCCTATAGTTATGCTAATGACTGGTATCTCTTTTCTGACCTTACTGAGTTTACAGGATCCTTTGCGCGATAGGTTTTTGGCTAAAGACAGTCTTATTTTCTTTGGTATGGGTATTATAGGTATCTGTATTCTGCTTTCTTTAAAGCTGCGCAAATTCAATGTGGATTCGCGCTGGTACCGTATGTTTGTCGTAAACAATGCTTTTAGCAAGGCCAACGGCTGGCAATGGGCTTTTGTTGCTTTATGTCTGCTGGCCTTCACTATTGTATTTGGCACAGGGCCTGAAGGGAGTGGTGTAAAGGTAAACCTATTTGGGATACAGCCCAGCGAAATTGTAAAATATGCCATTGTTTTGTTTTTAGCAGGCTTTTTTGCCTCTAATGAACGGTTTATTACCGAATACAGTAGCTGGCACAAAAGATGGTTCTTCTTCTCTTTTGCGCTGGTGGCTATGGTAATGGCTATACTGATGTACCTTGTACTGGGCGACCTTGGCCCGGCAATGGTAGTATGCTTTACCTTTATCATCCTGTTCTCCTTTTCGCGGGGCGATTTTATGATGATGCTAACGGCTATTATCATTTACGTATTCAGCGCCTGGTTCCTGAACATCTGGATAGCGACACTGGTTACAGCTGTGCTGGTATCGGTAGTTATGGTGGTCAATAAAAAAACCAGTGAATCTGCTATAATGATCATCATGGTCATGGCGGCTTTCCTGCTGATCGATCAGGTGCCTTTCCTCGCCAAACTGATTCCAGGACCGGTAAACAGACTAACAGAACGTAAATCTATCTGGCAGGATCCCTGGAACAATGAGGTTTATGGTGGTGATCAGGTTGCCAATGGCATCTGGGCCATGGCCAGCGGTGGCATCAGCGGTCAGGGTGTTGGCCAAGGTTTTGCCAAAACCATTCCTGAAGCGCATACTGATATGATATTGCCAGCTATAGGCGAAGAATTTGGTTGGGCAGGTATTGTAGCCATTTTTGTATTGTTCCTGATCTTTTTACACCGCGCTATTATAATAGGCCGGCAAACGGGTATGCCTTTCCTGTTTTATATGTCGGCCGGTGTAGGGATAAGTCTTTTTATACAGTTTTTATTGATTGCTGGCGGCTCTACCGGAGCTTTACCTTTATCGGGTGTTGCTTTGCCTTTTGTAAGTTACGGCGGCTCCTCTCTGGTAGCAAATATGCTTGCAGCGGGCTTTTTGCTCTCCGTTTCAATGGTCAGGGGTTCGGATGTTCAAATGGCCTATATGACCAAACAGCAGGATAAAAACCTTGTTCCTGCCTTACTTGCTGCAAGTGTAGCCATATTATTGCTCACCATGACCGTATCCAACTATATTATCCACAATAAAAAATGGGTGGTGCAACCGGCGTTGGTGGCCGACCGTAGCGGTTCACGTATGTTCAGCTATAATCCAAGAATTCCTATTCTGATGAATAAACTTGCAGCAGGTGATTTATACGATAGAAACGGACGTATTCTGGCCACGAGCAAACCGGAAAACATTAGAAGACAACTGCTGCTGTTAAAAGAATCAGGTATCAGTTATAACCTTGATTCTGCTGAACATAAACGGGTAGACCGTTATTATCCTTTTGAAGCACAAATGTTTTTTTGGGTTGGCGACAACAATACCGGGATTTTTAATGGCAGTACCAATGGTTATTTTGCAGAATATGAACATGCAGCAGAGTTAAGGGGTTTCCACACTCCTGTGCTGTCATTTAACACACATGCAAATAAATATCAGGAGAACAGGTTTCTGCCAAGAGGTGTTAAGGAAATGACAGTAAGTAAAAGAGATTATTCTGCTTTAGCACCACTTTTGCTCACAGGCATTAACAGTGCTGAAGTAGAAGAGTTTAAAAAGAGAAACAGAAACGTAAAATTAACCCTGGATGCATCTTTGCAGACAACCATCCAAAATACCATTGCACAAGATACTGCAGTTAACAACAGCCGTGTATCGGTAGTCATTATGGAGGATATTACCGGTGATGTATTGGCTTCTGCGGTGTATCCCCTTCCTCAGATTAATAACTGGGAACTGCTGAACATGTCGACCACGGAACAGAATAAACTGGCTGGCTGGTATACCACTGCCGACCTGGGTTTTACAACGGCTACCCCACCAGGGTCAACCGCTAAGGTGCTTACTGCTATGGCTGCATTTAACAAGTTAGGGCCAAATGCGGCCAAAAGGGTTTTTACAGTAACTGCAGCCGAGCGCATCCGTACCAAAGGCATTGAACCTGATGAAACCGGTAGAATTAACCTGGAACGGGCTTTGGTTAAATCGAATAACGTTTATTTTATTAAATTGGCCAATGAGGAACACCTGCAGAATGAAATGGCAGATCTGTATTTGAAGACCGGTATGTTTTTAAGAGGTGTTGGTGGTTATTATTATGGCAGGGATACCAGCAATATGAAACAGGAGGATAAATGGAGAGCATTATGGGAACGTACAGAATTTAATACCAAACCAAAATACGATCCTTCCAGAATCCGTCGTACACGGGCCAAAGGTATATCAGGAATGGCCTGGGGACAGGGAGAGTTAATTGCTACCCCTGCTGCAGTGGCACGCATGGTTGCTGGCGTGGCCAATAAAGGGCAGTTGGTTCCCAATCGTTACGTACTAAAGATCAGTGATTCAGCAACATCAGTTAAACCATTTATTCGCATTGCCGGCAACCCAGAATACGCAGATTCAATTAGCCGTTATATGCTAAAGCAGAGTGAAAATAAGACCTATACACTGGGCTTAAAAGTAGCTGGAAAAACGGGAACTCCGGAAAGGATATGGAAAGATGAGAAGATAAACGATGGCTGGTATACTTTTTTTGTACCCAAAGCAAATGGGAAAGGTCATATTGTAGTCTGTATCAGAATAGAATCTACCCGTGGGTCAAGTAAAGCTGTGAAGCTTGCCGGACAGCATGTAGTGCCTGCACTGCTGAAACTGGGTTATGTCGGGAAAGAAAAAGAGAAAATAAAAAAATAACAGCTGTATGTTTAATTTATTTAACAAAAGTAATCAGGAACCACCGCAAGATGTTAAGGCTATCAGGGAAATACTGCTGACTGCTATAAAACGTGAGCTTCAAAAACTGGAGGGTGGTGAAGGGAAGCATATTAAAGGCCTGACCTTATTTATTGCCTGTAAGCCGGAGGAAAAACACAGGTATGAATCAGCTGTTTTTACAGAAGATGAAGATCGCTTTAGAAATGAGATCCAGCGGATAGCTGATGATTTTGCTATAGATTTTCCAGAAACCTGGAGTATGCAGATCACGTTTATAGAAGAGCTGCCTGCTGATACCATAAAACTGGCAAATCTAAGTGCGGCACTTCATATCAAAACCCCGGAACATCAGGTAACGCTCAGGTCACAAATTGCTTATATCCGTACTTTAAATGGAGAATCTGAAAAAAAGGAATATAAGATTACCGCAGATAGTGGCAAAATAAATATTGGAAGAGAACATAAGGTGCAGGTAAGTGATGGATTTTTCAGGATTAATCAGATTGCCTTTCCTGATGACAGTAAAAATGAGGCCAATAAATTTATCAGCAGACAGCACGCCCATATTGTATGGGATGCTGATACAGCTGCGTTCCTGCTATTTGCTGATGAAGGTGGAATTCCTCCAAGAAACAAAGTAAAAATCAGATCTGTGGGTGAGCATAACCCTGTAAAATTAAATGTTACCGAACTTGGGCATGTGTTGCAGGAGGGTGATCAGATCATATTGGGTGAACTTGCAGTCTTGGAATTTAGTTATCTTAACATAGATTATAATCAATAATAGCATAATGAGTAAAGTTTTTACAATAACAGAAGGATTAGAAAATCTTGGTGCCTTAAGCACGGGTGGACAGGGGTCTGTATATAAAGGCAAAAGGATTGGAACAATCATCACGGCAGTGAAAATTATGCCCACCCCCATTCATACGGAAAGTGAAGATGACAAGAATTTCCTTAAGTTTAAAAATGAAGTAGAAAAACTGAAAAAAGTAAATGAAATACCCAACCCTAATGTAGTAAAAATATTGGGGTCGGGCCTTACTGAAAGTGGTTCTTTCCCTTTTATAGAAATGGAATACATTGAGGGGCCAGACCTGGAAAAGCTTTTAATGCCGCCTAATGCCCCTATATTTACTGTTGCCGAGGTCATTAAACTTGCAGAGCAATTGGCCAATGCCCTTGCCCACTGTCACCGTGTTGGCATTAAGCACGGCGATATTAAAAGCAATAATGTAAAGTTTAATACAGATACGGGCAATTATGTCCTGCTTGATTTTGGCCTGGCCATTATGTCTGATGAGCAGCGCCGTACAAGCTTGCGCCATGCGGGCGCGGTTGAATTTATGGCACCAGAACAACACGATGGTGAAGTGTTTTTTCAGACAGATGTATATAGTTATGGCATTATACTATATGAGTTGCTTGCCGGAACAGTACCTTTTCCGCTGATCAATAAAAATGAAAGCTCGCGTAACCAGGTGATGCTGGCACATATTGAAATTCCGGTCCCAGATATTCTTGCACTGCGCAGAAATCATCTTCCTGAGAGCTGGGACATGGAAAAGAAGAAAAAAGAAATGTATGTTCCGCAATGGTTGCTGGAAGTCATCAAAAGATGTCTGGAAAAGAATCCCGAAAAACGGTACGCCAATGGCACTGCTTTACTGGATGTAATTATGCACCGTGGTGAAGAATTGGTAGAGGGTGTGGAAGTTGTATCCAGCCAGCTTCCGGTAAAACAAAAGGAAGTTACGTTTGTAGAGGCCGTACCAGGTGAAGTGAGCCTGTCAAGGCCCGTATTTGCAATCATGATCTTATCCATGCTCATATTGGGGATGCTTTCGGTTTATGGTCTATTTCTTAAAGACAATAACAGCATTAAACAGGTGACAACAGATTCTGTAAGTAATGTTCCTGCAGACACCACTAGTGTTGAACCGGTGATCCGGCATGATACCGCCCAGGTTCATCCGGTAGTGATTGATACTGTAGCCCAGAAAGCTGAAATAGACAGTTTAAAAAAAGAATATGAAGCCCAGATGGCAGCTGCCGCCAAACGTGCACAGGCAGATGCCCAAGCCAAAGAAAATAAAGACCCTGTGATTGTAAGCAGCGGAAAAAAATACCAGTTGCCAAAAGGAACAGTATATTTTTATGAGGCAGCGAGTGGAGATTCGCCAAGAAATGGTGTATTGGGCCTATGGAACAATGCCAAATTTAATGTGATAGATGAGCAAAATGGTTTTATTTATGTTACCCATACCAATAAAGATGGTCAGATTACGAAGGGATGGTTGAATAAAAATGACCTTAAAGAACTGAAGGAATAATTAAAAAAATAAGGGCAGTCTTACGACGTGCCCTTATCACCTTAAACAAACTAACCAATTATGAAACCTTTATTTCTTTAGTAGCTGATGCAGAGTCATCTTTTTTACCTATAGTAATGTTTAAGATGCCATTTACATATTCAGCCGCAATTTTTTCACCATCTACACTTTCAGGCAGTACAAAGGATCTGGCGAAAGAGTAATAGTCAAATTCTTTTCTGGTGTAATCTTTTTTCTCTTCAGTTTCGGTTGTTTTTTTCTCGGCCCAAACCGAAAGGGTATCTTTTTTCAAGTTGATCTGAAAATCCTCTTTAGTGAGGCCAGGTGCAGCCAATTCAATTTTATAATCGGTTTCTGATTCTAAGATATTTACACCCGGTACTTTATTTATAGTTAAGTTTTTATTTAACGCTTCACTAAACAATGAGTCGAAAACATTGTTAAAGTATGGTGCAGTGTTTCTGGTTCTGTTGTTAAATTTTACTAGTGTCATTGTTATTTTCTCCTATTTTAAGTTTTTTATTTTTTACTAATTTGTATACTAACCCTTTGTTCAACTCTTATACCAACCCTTTTTTTTATGATTTTTAAGACATTTTGGCGCAACAGAAGTAAAAAACAAGACAAAAAGACAGACATCATCAATACTTTAGACAGTTTTAAGTATAAAACTGTGATAGAGACCCGTTTTGCGGATTTTGATATGATGGGCCATGTAAACAATGCTGTGTATTTTACTTACATGGAAATTGCCCGGGCCAAATACTGGAACCATGCAATACAATGGGATTGGAAAAAAACTGGAGTGGTGATTGCCCAGGCCTCACTTGATTATATTTTACCCGTATTTATGGATGACAAGATCAGTATGTATGTACGTACGTCCAGAATTGGAAAAAGCAGTTTCGACCTGGAATATTTACTGGTAAAACTGGTTCATGGTAAAGAAGAGGTTTGCAATAAAGGTAAAACAACCTGTGTGGCTTTTGACTATACCAGCAGAAGTTCCTTTCCTATTCCGCAGGATGAAAGAGACAGAATGATCTCTTTTGAGCAGTTAGAGGTATAGTCCCTATTTATACAGGTGCTGTGTATTTCAGCTGCACAAAAGAATGCCCTATATCTCCGGGCATAGGCGGATGCAATTTTCGAATACCTACGGTTGCTGTTAAAATGAAAGGATAAACTGCAATGGTACGGTCTATAATGTTTCTGATCACTGTTTCAAGCATTTTCTGGGTTTGTTCCATTTGTTCCAGAATGATGTTGTTCAGGGTTTCATAGTTTACCGTGTGCTGCAAATTTTCAGTATCGCCATAAGGAACGAATTCGACCACAATATCTGTTAAAAAATAGATCCCTGTTAACTGTTCTTCGGGGTAGTAGCCATGAAAAGCAAAACATTTTACATCTTTTAAAGCAACTGTCTGAATGAAATTGGAATGGTCTGGCATTAGAAAAGATAATTTTTTGTTCGGTTTTAACCGGCCGTACCCTTAAATTATTACCTTTGGGTATACAGCCGATTGCTAATCCAAATATAGTGTAAACAATGAATAAATCAGCCAGGAAAGATCTTTACGAAGCACCAGATTATTACCTACTGGACGAATTATTATCTGAAGAGCATAAACTGATCCGTTCTGTTACCAGAGAATGGGTGAAAAAAGAAGTCAGTCCAATTATCGAGGATTATGCACAAAAGGCCGAATTTCCAAAACATCTTATAAAAGGGCTCGGTGAAATAGGTGCCTTCGGCCCTACCATTCCGGTTGAATATGGTGGCGCGGGGCTTGATTATACAGCCTATGGAATTTTAATGCAGGAAATTGAACGTGGTGATTCCGGAATCCGGTCTACAGCTTCTGTACAGGGATCCTTGGTAATGTACCCCATTTATACTTATGGAACGGAAGAACAGCGGAAAAAATATTTGCCTAAGCTGGCCACAGGTGAACTAATGGGCTGTTTTGGCTTAACAGAGCCAGATCACGGATCGAACCCAAGTGGTATGGTCAGCAATATTAAGGACAAAGGAGATCATTATTTGTTAAATGGCGCAAAAATGTGGATTTCTAATGCACCATTTGCGGATATAGCAGTAGTTTGGGCAAAGGACGAGTCGGGTAAAATTAGAGGGATGGTAGTAGAACGTGGAATGGAAGGTTTTACTACTCCTGAAACGCATAACAAATGGAGTTTAAGGGCTTCAGCTACCGGCGAACTGGTATTTGACAATGTGAAGGTTCCTAAAGCAAATATTTTTCCTGATGTTACAGGCCTGAAAGGTCCCTTGGGTTGTTTGAACCAGGCACGTTATGGAATAGCATGGGGAGCTTTGGGTGCGGCGATGGACTGTTATGATACGGCATTGCGCTATGCCAAGCAACGTGAGCAATTTGGCAAACCCATAGGTGGCTTTCAGTTACAGCAAAAAAAACTGGCTGAAATGATTACAGAGATTACAAAAGCCCAGTTACTGGTATGGCGTTTAGGGGTTCTTAAGAGTGAGAACAGGGCAACACCAGAACAAATATCAATGGCAAAAAGAAATAGCGTAGAGGTTGCGCTGGATATAGCGAGAAATGCAAGACAAATGCTTGGTGGCATGGGCATAACCGGAGAATATGCTATCATGCGCCATATGATGAACCTTGAGTCTGTAGTTACCTACGAAGGTACACATGATATCCATCTGTTAATCACAGGCATGGATGTAACCGGGATTAATGCATTTAAATAATAACTAAATTATTGCCGCTCAACACTTATCTAATTATGCCAGCTCAAACGTTCTTAGCACTTACATTACAGGTGTTATTCAGAAAAATGCTTTTCACAGCAGTTCTTATATCAATTATAAGCGCTGCATACGGACAGGACAAGAATTTTTATATAAATAAAAAAGATCCGTCCTGGATTGTTAAACGAAACAACCAGGGCTTCAAACCGGCTGGAAAAGATATTTCTGATGGTTATTTTCTAGCTGTTTACGAAAACCAGAACCATGCTGAACTTCAGGAAGAATATGTGCATGTCATCAGGGAGATCGTTTCAGATGCCGGAGTACAGAATGGTTCTCAGATCTCTGTTACTTATGATCCTAGTTTTCAAAAACTGATTTTTCATAACATCACACTGTGGCGTGGCGATAAGTCTTCAGACCGTTTACAGGGTAATAAATTTAAGGTACTGCAAAATGAAAAAGACCTTTCAAAATTTATTTACAGTGGAACCTATGATGCTTTTTTACTGCTGGATGATGTAAGAAAAGGGGATCGGATTGAATTTTCATATAGCATTAAAGGTACCAATCCGATATTTGGTGATAAGTTTGCTTCACTGTTCTATTTTGAAGGATCGAGCAGTATAGGGCACACCTATACCAATATTATCATCAATAAAAACAGATCCTTAAGCCTCAAAAACTTTAATTTCAACGATCAGCCGAGGATAACCGAACGTGATGGATTAAAAGTATATGAATGGGAGCATAAACTAACTAAAACACATCGGGTTACCGATTTTGAACCCAGTTGGTACAATCCTTTAAAAAGAACCCAGCTTACAGAATACAAAAGCTGGAATGAAGTGGTAAACTGGGGGCTTGCGGTAAACGATTATAAGGATATTGAAACTCCGTTGCTCAATAAAAAAGTTAAGGAACTGCATGAAAAAGCTGGCGGCAACCAGGTTAAGTACATCGAAAATGCAATCAGGTTTGTACAGGACGAGATCAGGTATATGGGAATTGAAATGGGGATATATTCACATCGGCCCAATTCTCCGGAAAAGGTACTTAAGCAACGTTATGGCGATTGTAAAGACAAATCCCTGTTGCTGGTATATTTGCTTAAAGCAAAAAATATTGCTGCCTATATGGCTTATGTAGACACCTACTCTACTATAAAAACTAAGGACTACCTGCCCAGTCCATTCGTATTTAATCACGTAGTAGCAGTTATTGAACATAACAACAATAAAACATGGGTTGATCCCACAATAGCCTACCAGAGAGGTACATTTGACAATTTTTATTTTCCCAATTACGGAGATGCACTGGTCATTAAAAAAGGGGTTAGCACATTGGAGCCAGTCATCAGCATCCCAACAGGCAAGCTGGTCTCTGAACTCCGGTTTGATGTTGCAGACACCATTCCCGACAGTAAATCTTTCCTCACTATTAAAAGTACTTATACCGATAATTATGCAGATAACATCCGCAGCGAAATTGCAGGCTCAGGCACTGATGGAATAGAAAAGACTTACCTGGAGTATTATGGTAAATATTACCCGGACATTGAACTAAAAGAGCCGATTAAGGTCACCGATAATGAAGAAAGCAATACACTTGAAGTTTTAGAGCGTTATGAAATCAGCAACATTTGGGCAGAAGATAAGAAAACTGCAGAAAAGTACTTGTCCTTCTTTGGCGATTTGATCAGCTCAGAAATGAGAGACATTACTGCTAAAAACAGATTGGCTCCCCTATCGCTTAAAAATCCGGTTAATGTTGAACAGGTGATTACGGTAAATATGCCTTATCTGTTTAATTTTGGTACTGAATCTGTTAAGGTAGAGAATGATGATTATTATTTCGAACTGTACAGGTTTCAGCGGGGAAAAACCATTACATTTAACTACACTTTTCGCAACATGAGCGCCTTTATTGATGGTTCAAAAGTGAAGGATTATGTGAAGGATAAAGGGAAAATACAAGACTATTTAACTTACTATATCAATCGCGGGACGGCCGGAGAAAATACCATCAATCCCTATACGCTTTGGATGTTTATAGCAGCAATGGCTGCTACTGCTTTTTTCTGTTACCGTTTATACTTTAAAAGCGGAGATTTTGATCTTGAACGCCTGGAATATGCCCGGCCAATCGGTGGATGGCTTGTATTACTGGCCATCAGAATTGTATTACAACCCCTGGTGCTGATTAGTGATGCCATACGATCGGGTTTGTTTAGCATGAGTGGATGGGCCGGACTGGCCACGCTGAAGAGTCCGGGCCAATATATTATAAAACTGGTTTATTTAGTGGAAATAGCAGCATTTGCCTTGTTAATTGGTTTTGGTGTATTACTGATATTCCTGTTTTTTAAGAAAAGGGAAAGCTTCCCGGCGCTGTTCATCATCTTTTCGCTTTGCCTGATTGCTTTTCTGATTGGCGATAATGTTGCTGCTATCTATGTCCGTTCCTTAACCGGGCAGCCTTTGATCAATGTAATTGAAATCCCAACAACAGTGATATCTTTGCTTTACAGTGGCGCATGGCTCTGGTATGTTGCAAAATCGGAAAGGGTTAAAGAAACTTTTGTGTATACTTACCCGGCTGTTGAATGGCAGGCCGCTCTGGCAAAACATTACGATGAAAAAATGGCTGTACAAAAGAAGGAAATTGATTACCCCGCGTCTGCAGAACTATTAGACAGCCCTGAAAATATTAAAAATTATGAAGACGTTTAAAAAATATTATGACCTGCCCGCCTCTCCGGAAGAAGTTTACTGGGCTTTGACCAAGGCCCAAAGCATACAGTTATGGACGGGTGCCGAAGTTGAATTTAAGGAAGAAGCCGGCACCGAATTCTCATTTTGGGAGGGTGATATTGTAGGTAGGAACCTGGAATTTGATTATGGAAAAAAAATTGTACAGCAATGGTATTTTGGCGAGGATACTGAACCATCTATTGTTACGATTAAACTGCATGAGGATAAAAAGGGCACTTCCCTTGAATTTATACAGACGAATATTCCTGATGCAGATTATGATGATTTTACAGCTGGTATAACTGAATATTACCTAGGTGGTTTACTTGATTTTTTTGAAGAATAAATTAATATCCTAAATTGTATAAATACAATTTAGGAATATTGACCCTATGGATTATTTACTTAATTCGAGTTATGCTTCTTCACTGTAAACAGACCTGATCTCATCTCTCAGGTTGTACTTTGATGCCATTACTTCTCCGTATGCTCCTGCACTTCTGATGGCATAAAGATCTCCCCTGAAACTTTCTGGCTGTTCTACTTCTTTACCAAAACAGTCTGTACTTTCACATATTGGTCCCACTATATCATATTTTAATGTTGTTTGATTCCCACGACTAAGGTTCTCGATTTTGTGGTAAGCTTGATATAAGGCTGGGCGCATCAACTCTGTCATACCTGCATCCAGCACTACAAAATTTTTCTTTTTACCATTTTTTATATATAAAACCCTGCTGATCAGTGAGGCACATTGCCCTACTAAAGCCCTGCCCAGCTCAAAATGGACTTCCTGGCCAGCCTTAACCTCAAGAAATTCTGAGAAGATCTTAAAATAAGCATCGAAATCAGGAATCTGCTGCTCCGGATTATGATAGTCAATACCTAAGCCCCCACCCACGTTTAATATTTTTACATTAAAACCGCGCTCTTCAAACCATATCGCAAATTCATTAACCCTTACGCATAAGTTTTTATATACATCAAGATTAGTAATCTGCGACCCGATGTGGAAATGTATGCCTAAGAACTCAAGGTTTTCAGATACCTTTAAGGTTTCTACACATTTCGGAAGATCCCAGGAATTTACACCAAACTTATTTTCGTCCAGACCAGTAGTAATGTTGTGATGGGTATGGGCATCAACATTCGGATTGATACGTATAGCAATTTTCGCTATTTTGCCCTTTTTACCAGCCAGTTCATTGATCACTTCAAGTTCCTGAACAGATTCTACATTAAAACAAAATATATCCTGGTCCAATGCCAAATTAATTTCTTTATCAGATTTACCCACACCTGCAAAAACCACTTGTTTAGGATTAAAGCCTGTTTCAATAGCCCCGTTCACTTCCCCTCCACTCACGCAATCAGCACCAAAGCCAATTGCCTTTACTTTTTTCAGTACCGCTGGATTGAAGTTCGCTTTTAAGGCATAGTGCACATGAAAATTGTATAACTTAGCAGCATTTGCACATGCATTTAACGTATTTTGCAACAGGTTAAGGTCGTAATAATAGAACGGTGTTTCTAAATTTGCGAAACGTGATATATCTTTATTAGAAAACATAATGTTTAAATTTCTTGTTATATTTTTTATTGTTGTACTGGGCCTGATTTATATTGGTAATTATATTGATCTCAAAAATCATAAAATCAATAAAAAAGAGTACAACAGAAGGATCAGGTTCTTCATTGTACTCATTTTTATTGCGATTGGTATCCTCGTCTGGATAAAAAGAAGATAATTTTAAACTTCTGTCTTATTCAAACAATCTGTTGTGCAAACTTTTTAAAGCTTCCGTTTTGTCTGCAGTACTGATTAGCAATGAAATGTTATAATTACTTCCACCATATGAGATCATCCTTAATGGAATATGCTTTATGGCATCCAGTACACGGGCTGCATAACCATGTTTTTCTGCGCTAAAATCGCCAACCACACAAACAATAGATTGATCGCTGTCAATTTCTACTGTACCAAAAGCATGCAGTTCTTCTACGATTTTTTCCAGGTTGTCTGTATAATCAACTGTTAATGAAACCGCTACTTCAGAAGTAGTGATCATGTCAATTGGTGTTTTGTACCTTTCAAAAATTTCAAATACCCGCCTTAAAAATCCATAGGCCAGGAGCATGCGGCTCGACTGTATCTTAATTGCTGTAATCCCGTCCTTTGCAGCAATGGATTTGATTTTTCCTTTCTCACTTTCGGTAGAAATCAATGTTCCGGCAGCTTTTGGTTCCATTGTATTTAACAGTCTTACCGGAATTTTATATTTCTGTGCAGGAAAAACAGATTGTGGATGCAGTATCTTTGCACCAAAATAGGCCAGTTCGGCAGCTTCATCGAAAGACAAGTGTGCTATAGGTTTAGTACCTTTTACAATCCTTGGATCATTATTGTGCATCCCATCAATGTCTGTCCAGATCTGTACCTCCTCAGCTTTAATTGCTGCACCAATTAGCGATGCCGTATAATCGCTTCCACCGCGGCGCAGGTTATCAACTTCGCCAAAGCTGTTCCGGCAGATAAAACCTTGAGTAATGAAGAGCTTATTGCCGGTATGTTGTGCTAACAGGGGTTGCAATTGCTTAGTAGAAAAAGGGACATCAGGCTCGTTGTCCTCATCAATTTTCATAAAATCCAATGCGGGCAGCAATACAGAAGGTACGCCAATGGATTTTAAATAAATGTGATATAAGGTGGTCGACAACAGTTCACCCTGTGCAAGTACGACTTTCTCTTCAACAGTAGTAAAAATATCATTGGTCAGTGAACTTAAGAAGCTGAAATGATAATCTACTACTTCCTGTCCCTGTTCACGATATTCACCATCTACTAAAAGTTCAATTACAAACTCATTATATTTTTGATGTAATGCGTTAATTAAGTTTAACGCCTCCTGTTTATCCTCCTTTAAAAGTTTGGCTGAAATTTCCACTAAACTATTGGTGGTACCAGACACAGCCGATAACACGACAATTTGTTCTTCTGCAGGATCAATGATATCCAGCAATTTTTTCATGCGCTCAGGGCTTCCTACAGAAGTGCCTCCAAACTTTAATACTTTCATAATTTGTTTTGTTGTTGTTAATTGTTGTGGTGCAATTACTGACAAAGTCAGATTGCCTCGTTTTGGGTTTATTTAATTTTTTAAGGTTAAAAAGCTATGTAAATAGCTATATTTATTTGCTCCAGGTATTTTATTTTAACCAAAATGGTTATATACTTGTAATCGGGCGTGAATTTAAATAAATCATGCCTAATAAAGGCAAAATAGACAAAATAAAATTTGGAAAATCAACAGCTGTTATGGTTTTCAATACCTGGCAGTTCATAAGTTGATTGGATAACGGATAACAATACAACCCCATAAGTAAATATGCAATTAGAACAAACTACCCAGGCAACCATAAAAGAATGGCTTAATGGCAATTACGATCAAAAAACTAAAGATGAAATACAAGGTCTTTTAGACCAGGAAGCTTATACTGAACTTACAGATTCATTTTACCGCAATCTTGAATTCGGTACTGGAGGATTAAGGGGGATTATGGGTGCTGGTTCTAACAGGATCAATAAATATACCATAGGGACTGCAACCCAGGGTCTGGCCAATTACCTGAATACAAAATATCCCGGAGAGAAAATTAAAGTGGCCATTGCACACGACAGCAGAAATAATTCTGACTATTTTGCAAAGATTACTGCAGATGTATTTTCGGCAAATGGCATACATGTTTACTTCTTTTCTGCTTTAAGGCCTACACCCGAATTGTCTTTTGCGATCAGACAGCTGGGATGTAAAAGTGGGGTAATGCTTACGGCCTCTCATAATCCTAAGGAATATAATGGTTATAAAGCCTATGGGGCCGACGGCGGACAATTTACCGCACCGGATGACAAAATGGTAATGGATGAAGTAGCAAAGATCAGCAGTATTGACGCTGTTAAATTTGAACGTGTAGACAGTAATATCGAATTGATCGGATTAGAGATAGATCAGCTGTATCTGGATAAGATAACTGCATTATCCGTTTCTCCGGAAGCAATATCACGCCAGAAAGATCTGAAAATAGTATATTCTCCTATTCATGGAACAGGGATTACCTTAGTTCCCAAAGCTTTGGAACAGTTTGGTTTTACGAATGTAATTATCGTGGAAGAACAAAGTAAACCAGACGGAAATTTTCCAACCGTAGTATATCCTAATCCGGAAGAAAAAGAAGCTTTAAGCCTTGCTTTAAAAAAGGCTGCTGAAATTGATGCAGATCTTGTATTGGCTACTGATCCGGATGCCGATAGGGTTGGAATTGCCGTAAAGGATAATGACGGAGAATTTGTATTGTTGAATGGAAATCAAACCGGCAGCTTACTGATCAATTACCTTTTAACCGCCTGGCAGGAAAAAGGAAAACTAAGCGGTAATGAATACATTGTTAAAACTATTGTAACTACTAATTTAATAGAGGCTATTGCTAAAGCTAAAAATGTCACCTATTACAACACGCTGACTGGGTTTAAATGGATTGGACAGATCATGACCAATCTGGAAGGGAAACAAACTTTTATAGTTGGTGGCGAAGAGAGTTATGGTTATTTGATCGGCGATTTGGTAAGAGATAAAGATGCGGTTGTCTCCTGCGCATTTATAGCTGAAATGACTGCTTTTTATAAAGATAAAGGCAGCAGCCTGTATGACGCCTTGTTAAATATGTATGTAACATATGGCTTATATAAGGAAGAATTGGTATCCATCACAAAAAAGGGCAAAACCGGGGCTGAAGACATTAAAGCCATGATGGAAAAATTCAGGAATAACCCTCCGGCTACACTTGGTGGGTCTAAAATAAAAACCTTAAAGGATTATGAACTCGGCGTAGAGACAGACCTGGAATCTGGAATAAGAACTGAGCTGGAATTACCTAAATCGGACGTACTCCAGTTCATTACCGAAGATGGCAGCATTGTTTCGGCAAGGCCTTCGGGAACCGAACCCAAGATCAAATTTTACTGCAGTGTAAATGCGCCACTGGCCAGTAAACAGGATTTTAAGGAAACAGAGGCCAGGCTTGGCCATAAGATTAAAGCAGTAATGATTGATTTAGAGGTTTAATAAACCTCTAAATCAATTTTCTTTAATCTCTTCAAAATATGTATTGGCAATTGTCGAAAAGGCTTCTAAATTTAGGGGCTTGTGTAAATAAGTAGCAATTTCTTCTACCCTGGCTGCATGAAGTTCATCATCGGGATTAAGAGATGTGGTAAGCATAACTACTACAATTCTAGCTTTATGTCTTTCATCCAGTTTTTTATATTCGGCAATAAAATCCCAGCCATTCATGCCAGGCATGTTGATATCCAAAAAGATGATGCCTGCCTTAGGGCTGCTTTCCAAATCCTGGTACTTACCAGAATAAGTTAAATAATCGAGCGCTTCTTTAGCAGATGTTATTTCTTTAACAGCCACATTGATCTTAGCATTCTCTACGATCCTGCGATGGATGAAATTTGTAGATATATCATCATCAATTAGCAGTACACATTCAAGGTCTTTATATTTTTTCATCAATATACAAGTTGTGCTTTCATTTATTAATTCGTTTAATCTTTATTATACCCTGATAGAAAAACAAAAGGTGCTCCCCTCTCCTAAAACCGATTTAACCGAGATTTGACCTCCATGTAGTTCTACAATCTTTTTGCAATGTGAAAGTCCAATGCCATAACCCTCATAATCTGCTACATTGTGAAGGCGCTGAAACATTACAAATACTTTTTCCTTATACTTTTCTTCTATTCCTATCCCATTGTCCCTAAATTCAAAATGCCAGAACTTATCATGCCCAACAACAGCAATGTAAATTTCCGGATCAACATCTTGTTTTTTAAATTTTAAAGCATTACTCAACAGATTTTGAAAAAGCTGACGGAGTCCTGTTTCGTAACCATAAACAATTGGCAGATCCTGATAATAGATTTTTGCACCTGTAGCAAATATGCTGCTAAAAAGGTCGCTTTGTAATCCGTCCATTAAGGTATTACAATCTACCAATGTTTTACTCTGTTGTCCACCTAGTCTCGAATAATCCAGCAAGCCCTTGATCAGGTTCCGCATCCGCTCGGTAGACCTGTCTATAAACTGGAGATAAAGCTTTGCATTATCATCAAATACATCTTTATACTCGTCCTTAAATAACTCAACAAAATTTTTAACTGTTAAGAGCGGCTCCTGTAAATCATGGGAAGCGATATATACAAACTGTTCAAGCTCCTTATTCTTGATTTCAAGTTCACGGGCATACTCCTCTGTGGTTTTTTCCAGATGTCGCTTAGCCGACAGGTCCCTTACAAACAGAGAGTAACCAACTATAACATCATTGTCGTCCAATATGGTAGAAATGGTTACAAAGCCCCAGAAAAGCTCCTCTCCTTTTCTTACATGCCAGCCTTCATGCTGTGCCCTGCCTTTCAGTTTAGCTTCTTCAATAAGTAATTCGGGCAATTTGTTTCTACGACTTTCCTCACTATAGAACATACTGAAACTATGACCAATAACCTCAGCTGCATGATATCCTTTTATTCGCTCAGCTTCTTTATTCCAATTCCCTATACTCCCATACCTGTCCAAAAACAGAATCGCATAGTCATCTATTACCTCTAACATTCTAAGTAGGCTATCTGATCTCAAGTACTTGTATTTTATATTTGTGGTGGATCCAATACAAGTATTTTCAAAATTCAGGCCATTATGCAAAAGTCTGATTTAACAGCAACAACACGTTTTCATGTTGTAACATCAAATTTACCGGTGCTTTTTTTTCCCAATAAGGGGAATTAACCCACAGTATATTCAGCTGATAACAAGAAGATTACCGGATTTGTCCATTGCCCCTGATTACCCATTTTTCGGTAACGAGTTTTTCAAGTGCAAAAGGACCGCGTGCATGCAGTTTTTGAGTGGAAATCCCTATCTCCGCACCAAGTCCAAAAACCTGTCCGTCAGTAAATCTTGTCGAAGCATTAAGATAAACAGCTGCCGCATCAACTTCATTCAGGAACCTTTCCGCCTTGGAAAGATCTTCTGTTAAAATAGCCTCCGAATGTTTGGAAGAAAATTCAGCAATATGCTGCAAAGCTTCATCTGTACCTTCAACAACCTTTACAGAGCATTTAAAATCCAAAAATTCCCTGCCAAAATCTTCAGGAGCAGCCAGGTTTAATTTAGGGTAATTCAATTCCTTTAACACGGGAAAAGAATGCTCATCAGCAAAAATCTCTACATCATATCCGGATAATAAAGGTGCAGCGAGTACTAAAAAATCCTTGGCCACCAGTTTGTCAACCACAATAGTATCCAATGCATTACATACAGAAGGTCTTGAAACTTTAGCATTAACAACTATGTCCGCTGCTTCTTTAAGTTTAGCCGTTTGCTCTACATAGGTATGGCAAACACCCGCACCGGTCTCTATAACTGGTACAAGCGAATTTTTACGGACATATTCAATCAGTTGATTTGAGCCACGCGGAATAATTACATCAATATATTTTTCGGCTTGAAGGATATCAAGAATGTATTTTCTATCAGCAGGTAATTGTTGCACAATATTTTTATCAAGCCCCTGCTCTTCCAAAATCTGCTGTATTAAAGAAACTATGATCAGATTGGTATGATAGGCATCCTGGCCACCACGCAATAAACAAACATTCCCTGACCTGATACATAAAGCTGCGACATCAACAGTAACATTGGGTCTTGATTCATAGATCACCCCAACGATTCCAATGGCTACTGTCTTTTTCTGAACATGCAGTCCATTGTCGAGTCTGCGCTCAGAAAGGATCTTATTGGTAGGATCTTCCAGGTTTGCCACATCTTTTAAACTACTGGCAAGGTCATCTATCCTGGTTTCATTCAACAACAAACGGTCCCTTTTGGGATCCGATACCGACATCTTTTCCAGATCTTTTAAATTCTCTGCTATAATCTGGGCCGAGTGTGCCAAAATAGATGCAGCAAAACTAGTCAGCAGGTCCTGCTTTCTTTGATCGCTTAAAGAAGCTATAGAAGCCTGAGCTTTTTTTGCATTGATTAATTGTTGTTGAATAGATTCCATTATTTCTTTTATAATATTACAATATCACTGGCATTTGCAATTTCCAGATTACGTTGTTTCGAATTTTCAATGAGGGTGTCGGACGAGGTTTTAGCACGTGCCACAGCAACTATATTCTGTTGAGCATCAGTGATTTCAAAAATCTCGCCATCACTGAATTTTTCAATAACGGATAACACCCCTACTGCAAGCAAACTTTTACGTTTCCTTATTGCTTCACAGGCACCATCATCAACCATTAATCTTCCGGTAACCAGGCTGCCACTGGCCAGCCATTTGTTTCTGGCCGATATGTTACCCTGTTTAGGGATACAAACTGTACCTGTTTTTTCCTGAACAGCATTGATGATCCCATCAGTTGTACGAACACCAAATATAACTACTTTGATTCCCATCACTGTTGCCAGATGGGCAAAGGTTAGTTTAGAGATCATCCCACCCAGACCAAGATCAGATTTATTCTTGTCAGCCAGCGAGAATATATCATTGTTAATGCTATTAATTTTATCAATTACCTTGCCTTCCCTATCCAGAACGCCAGGAACAGAGGTGCCAAGTAAAATTAAAGAAGCCCCAAAACCGACGCCAAGTAAAGTGGCCAGCTCATCATTATCTGAAAATTTCAATTCCAGGCTACTTACCACATCATTTTCATTGGCAATAGGAATTACGCCATTTTTCCATAATTCCTCATAAGTTTCTTTTAACTGTAAAAACTGTCTACGGTTAGAAAAATGCTGCCTTTCACATAAACTTTGTGCAATAGAGATATGATAAGGTAAAAAGTGTTTGGAGTAAGTGCTGAGTAATAAGGGGTTTCCAATAGAAGCAGCTGCTTTACGTTCTGCAATTTTACCCTTATAATCTTTAATATATTTTTTACCGGCAGCTACGGCCCCCGAAGAAACAAGTATCAACCGGTAATCTTTTGCAATCTCTGCAACTTGCCTGGTTACATCTGCAACTACCTGTTCATCAAGCTCTCCCTTTGCCGTGGTGATGGAGGCAGTACCTAATTTCAAAACGAGTATAGGCTTGTTCATTTGTGGTTCGGGTTATGAATTTGTTATGAAAACCCGAAAATAGACAAAAATCCTCCTATCAATGAAATAATAGGAGGATAATTGATGGAATTTGTAGAAAATATGACTAAACTAAGGTTGCATCAAGTGTAATATCAACACTATAAGCTCTGCTTACCGGACAGGTAGCTTTTGCTCCTGCAGCAATTTCCTGAAACTGTGCATCGCTTATTCCAGGGATACTGGCTTTCAATACCAGGTTTGAACTTGTAATCGTTCCGTTATCAAGGGTTACTGTACCTGTTGTTTCCAGTGATCCAGGGGTAAAACCAGCCTCAGTTAAATCAAGACTCAGCTTCATGGTAAAACATCCGGCATGTGCTGCTGCCATAAGTTCTTCAGGATTGGTACCAATGCCATCGGCAAACCTGCTGTTAAAAGAATACTGGGTTTGATCAAGTACTTTGCTTCCGGTAGTAAGGTGGCCTGAACCTTCTTTTATTGTGCCATTCCAAACGGCAGTTGCATTACGTTTCATATTGTTTTAATTATATTGATTAAGCAATTAACATGCTCAAATATACCTTTTACTTTGTTTGTTCCCTATTTCTGTTCAGTTTAATTTTAATTTTGCCGTTCTCTCCATCGGTAGCCAGCAAATGTAGAACGATCCCTTTCATACGTCTGGCTTTTTTCTCTTCTTTATCTGTAATATCTTCATCCTTTTTGGGGTTTCTTAGTGGTACATCTACCGCTATATTAGTACCATTGCCAAAGGAATATATACCGGCAACATCCATATTTAACAAGCTGGAATTAATCTGCATAGGATTAATGGTAATCTGTTGTCCGCGAATGTCAAATCTGCCATTCAGATTGGTGAACGTAATGTTATTAAGGTCCCTGAAAGGAAAAGCAAATTTGCCTACACTAATAACCGGATCAAAATTCAGCAGGGCACCTTTCTTTAAGTCGAAAATAACACTGCCACTCATAGAGTTGGCTACCAGTTTACCCTGGTCAGTAATACCACCCGAAATATTGGTCCTGGAGTTCAGAAAACCTCTTAAATTTTGGGATGTAAGGCTTTTTAATCCAAAATTATCAAAGGAATAGAAAAAATTTCTGATGTCTACATTGCTTAGTGTAGTATTTATTGTAAACCTGTTAATTGAACCTTTCTGACTAATGTTTCCATTTAATTTAAGTAAGCCACCGGCGTGCCTTACACTTACATTTTTAATGGCAATGCCCAATTCAGAAAGCAGCAGATCTGCATTGGCATTGGTAGCTAAAAATTTATTGTAATATACCTTATCAACGCTTACATTCATATTAACATTACTTTTCTCGAAAACCTCATTCAGGTCTTCCGAAAAAGTGCTCTTACCGGCGTTTCTCTTTTTTACTACGCGAGCAGGTTTTCTGCTGCCTAAAAAACCAATAAATTCACCCAAATGTATTTCAGGACTACGTACCTTCCAGTTCAAAAGTATCTTTTCAGGTGCGGTATAATACAGGTTCAAAAAGTTGCGGATGCTCCCATCCATAAAGACAATACTTTTTCCACTTTGCAGGCGGATATTTTTTATAAAAAGATCGTTGTTGGTGAAATTAAGCAGAATAGCAGTATTATTGAACCTGAGCTTTCTGGGTACATAACTTACATCGGCATTTTTAATATCAATTGATCCGGAAACCAATGGTTTAGTTAATTTGAAATTTACAATATCAGCGCTATAAGCCAGGTTAACATTCGCAGTCCCCTTGCCAAACTTTAAAGTTTCGTCTCCAACAACATTGTTTAGTTTTGAAATGTCAAATTGTGATTTAAAAATCCCGCTTGCAATGGGCTTATCCAGATTGACCACAAAAGCAGTGTCAATTGAAAATGGAACTTCTTTATAGTTTCCTTTAAAATTATACAGTTTGATGGCAGAATTTGCATCTGTAAAATCATTCCCTTTTACGTAATTATTAGTAAATACTCCATTAAAATTACACTTATCTACTACCCCTCCCGGTGTGGTCAGCACATTGTCCTTAACAATTGCCTCTACATAAATTAACGGATCGCCACCCGGGCCCATATTTCCTTTAAGCAGACATTTGGCATTAATGGGCCTGTCCAGGTTAAACATATTCAGTTTCGAGGTTATATTTGGTGCCAGCAAGGCTGATGCATTACGCCATAAGATAGCCGGTGCCTCAATGTTAATGGTAAACTCAGTATTCTCCTTTGAAGTATCAAATTTAGCACCAATAATAAAGGGGTCTGTGCCAATGTTTAGCTTATTGGGAGCAACGGTTACTATTCCACTATTATCATCATAATTAATCTTAAAAGGACCTTCAAGCAATTTATCTTTTATAAAGCTACCCCGTCGTGTATTAAAGGCCAAACTTTTGGCCAGCAGTTTCAATTTAAGATCTGCTTCCCAGCCACCTAACAGTTTATAATCAACTTTTGCCTTAAGCTCATCAACCACAAACTGAAAAAGCTTATGCCCTTTTTGATTGTTTACTACAAAATCTACGTTGTTCAGGGTAATTTTTCTGATTTCCGCTGGCGAGGATCCTCTTTCATTAGTTTGTTTCTGTTGCTTATTCTTTTTAAATACAGCTGTATTGGCATAACCATTACTGTCTGTAAATAAATAAATTGTAGCATTGTTGATTCCTACTTTTTCTATATCAATGGCCCCTCTTAAAAGTCCCATTATATTTACTGCTATATCAAAATCCTTGGCTTCAAGTAAATTGTGCCGATGCAAATTCCACAGGCTGTCCCTCAAAACTACATTTCTCAAACTGAGTGAAACCCCCGGAAACCCTTTTAAGAAGGTAGGATCCATACTTTCAATGGTCATTTTTCCGTTCAGGTTTTTGTTAAGCCGCTCTGTAACGGTAATCAGCAGACTTTTTTTATTCGCATTTACATAAACAGCCAATGCCACATAGATAAGCAGGACCAATCCAATAATTGCAGCAAATACGATCAGTGTTATTTTAGACCAGCGGGGCATTTTCTTGTATTAAAAGGTTAGCTAAATAATAATTGCTTGCAATTTGAATCTCATAGTTTTGTTCAATTATTATACCAAATAATCTATACAAACTTATCAACCTCTTTAAATATACAAATAAATACAGCCGAAATAAAATAGGCAGCACCACAATGGTACTGCCTATTTTATAGCTTGGATCAGCTCGTTACAAGCCTAACGCATGACTGGTCTGTGTTCTGATATTTTCTGTTAACTGCGGATTACCGTTCAGTGCCTCGCCATAAGAAGGTATCATTTGTTTCAGCTTTTGCTGCCATTCCGGTGTATTGATTTGGTCGGTAAAACAACGTTCCATCAAGGTGATCATAATAGAAACAGCAGTAGAAGCACCTGGTGATGCGCCCAAAAGCGCTGCTATTGAGCCGTCAGCTGCAGTAACTACTTCCGTACCAAACTCCAGAATCCCCCCATGTTCTTCGTCCTTTTTAATCACCTGTACACGCTGACCGGCAGTTTCCAATTCCCAATCTTCCATTTTTGCAGTAGGTAAATATTCACGAAGGGCAAGCATCCTGTCTTCAGGAGATTGACGAACCTGGTCTATCAGGTATTTGGTAAGTGGCAAATTATCGAGACCGGCCGATATCATTGGCCGGATGTTATTGATTTTTATAGATAGCGGTAAATCGAGTAAAGAACCATGTTTTAGAAAGCGGGTTGAAAAACCAGCGTAAGGGCCAAACAATAAGGCTTTCTTACCATCAATCATCCTGGTATCCAAATGTGGTACAGACATTGGGGGTGCACCTACAGATGCTTTTCCATAAACCTTAGCATTGTGCTTTTCTATAATTTCAGGATTTATACATTTTAACCATTGTCCGCTTACCGGAAAACCACCAAATCCTTTTCCTTCAGGTATATCCGCTTTTTCGAGCAGTGGCAATGAGCCTCCACCGGCACCTATAAACACAAATTTGGCTTTAACCACTCTTTTTTGCCCGGTATTCTCATCCTTAACCTTTACTTCCCATAAACCATTCTTTTGCTTAAGTTTCTTTACATCATGGTGAAAATAAAGCTTTACATCGGGTTTGGTCTGCAATTTATTAAACATCATACGGGTTAAGGCGCCAAAATTTACATCGGTACCAATTTCCATCCTGGTAGCGGCAACCTTATCTGTTGGCTTACGGTCCTTCATCACTAAGGGCATCCAGTCAGCAAGCTGTGCAGCATCTTCCGAATAAACCATTCCTTTAAACAAATCACTTTCCTGTAATTTTGCATATCTTTTTTTCAGGAAATCCACATTTTCATCCCCCCAAACAAAGCTCATGTGCGGAATTGCCTTAATAAAGGTTTCGGGTGCATCAACCAGTTTACTTTTTACAAGAAAAGACCAAAACTGTTTTGATACTTCAAAAGACTCAGCAATTGAGATGGCTTTTTTAGTATCAACAGAACCATCGGTTAATTGAGGCGTATAATTTAATTCACAAAAAGCAGAGTGGCCAGTTCCTGCATTGTTCCATGCATCAGAACTTTCAGCCGCTGCAACATCTAATCTTTCAAAAATATCGATGGTAATATCTGGCTGCAGTTCTTTGAGCAACATACCCAAAGTAGCACTCATAATACCTGCTCCAATTAATACAACATCAACATTTTTATCAGAATTACTGTTTTTTCGGGTCATTTATTTGAAATTTTCCGCAAAAGTACAACACAAAATTAAATTTTGCACGTAATCTCAAAATATAATCCATGTTTTTTATTGATATAATCGTTTCTTTTTGAAATAAGCAACTGATTAAATTGTTTTTATTACATAAAAATGATTTTTAATATGTTTTTTTGTTTTTCTTTAAATTTACTTAGCTTGTCATTACCTAACATTTCCTCAATTAATTGAAATTATGAAATTGATACTTTTCAGTCTTTTGTTTTTATACTTTAAGCCAATTGCTCCTGTTACAATTGAACAGGATAAAGAAAGGTGGAAACCATATTATACAGATGCAGCCCCTAATGCAATAGCGGATAGCTGGTTATTGCCGTTTGACGTAGCTAACCGTAAAGACATGAAGCAAATGAAGGTAATCAGTATTTTTGGAGACCATAGGGACAGTTATTTAAAAGGACATATTCATACAGCAATAGATATCAATCCTTCAAAACCAAAAAGTAAATATATTGGTGTATTTCCAATGGCCAAAGGAATTATATGTTCTGTGCATCTTGGTGAAAACCAGCGGACTGTAGTTGTTAAGCATAAATTAAGCAATGGACAAATCATATTTACTTCTTACAAACATTTAAAAGAGGTTTATGTACAAAACGGGCAACAGGTAGATCAGCTTACACAAATAGCGCGTTTATTTACACCTGCCGAATCGAAAAAATATGGTGGAGATTATCATCACCTGCACCTGGAAATCCGTAAAAGTTTTGACGATTACGGGTGTGCAAGCTGGCTTACAATGAATAAAATACAATTGAACCTCAGGTTCTATAATCCGCTGCTGTTTATGAAAGAAAAACTGTAAAAATTCATTTTATTTTACTTACTGGTTTCATAATTATAAATGTACTCAGAAATGGAAGACAGTGTTTTTTTTGCCGCCTCTTCTTCCATTCCTCTAGACAGCAATATCAATACATATTCTCTGCCATCAGGAAGATATACAATACCCGAATCGTTTAGCACCTTCGTAATAGAGCCGGTTTTATTGGCTACCTTAACTTCTTTGGGTAACCTGGCCGGAATTATCCCTCTAAAAGTTTGTTGCATCAAAATATCAACCATGGCTTCACTGGCTTTTTTATTAACCATATCCCCCTTGGCAATCTTTTCAAACAATAACATCAGGTCGTAAGCAGTTACCGTGTTGTTCATTCCCTTTTCAAAGGCCTTCCCATCTTCAACACCCCTTAGTACCTGTATATCATGAGCACCAATACTGCGCATGGTTTTATTTACATTTTTCGCACCTACTTTATCAATCAGGATATTGGTAGCCAGGTTACTGCTCCTGGTAATCATCAATAACAACAGACTTTCTATACTCATCTTTTTACCGATCTTATGATAAAGCTCCAGTTCGCTGTCATTTGCCGGGTCAAGCTTATACAAGCCTCCGCCTGCAATACTTTTGAACTGGTTGTAAACCACAACTGAATCACTTATAGCAAATTTGCCTTTAGCTGCCTGTTTAAACACCTCTGCCATCACCGGTGTCTTCATTGTACTGGCCGCATGAAAATTGGTTTTTGCATTCATCAAAAAAGTCTCACCGGTACCTAAATCCTTATACGCTACCGCAAAATCAGCATTTTTATACTTGTTTGTTTCGGCTTTAATACGTCTGCTCAGTTCTGTAGTGTCCATAATTGCTTTCTTATCAGGAGTCAATACAATATCTTCCAAATCGCTGTCGGCATTGGAAAAAGAACTGATAAACCTGGCCTCACGGATGCTAAGGTCCGGATTTAATGAAAAGGAAAGAAAAGGGCCTTCACCCATATTTTTATTTTTATAATTCACCTTAAACATATCGCCATGGAAATGGCTAAGCTCTCCTTCGTACAATGGAGATTTAACAAATCGCATGCTCAATCCTTTTTCTCCCTTACTGATCACAATGCTTCCCATTAAACCATCTTTATACATACCTGCATATTTCTCCAGCGGCAAGCTAAGATGAAGATCTGAATTGGGCACGATCCTTTTCCTGCTTTGCTGCACTGAATCTCTTCTAACCAGAGATTTGTCCCATTCCTTTTTATAACCCGCAAGCCAGTCAAACCGTGCAGCTTTCATATTATAATCAAGAATATAATTGATAATGGCCATATACGCTCCTGTAGAAAGCTGATTGGTAAGTACCACTACACCCAGCCTAAGATCCGGAACCATCGCAATCTGCGATACAAAACCAGTTAATAAGCCACCATGTCCTATTACCTGGTATTGCCGGTAATCATAGGTACGGAAGCCCAATGCATAACCAGAAAAATGCCTTTGTGCGGGTTTAAGCCATTCCGGCTCCTGTCCTACCGGCATTGGCCGGATAATTTTCCAGAGTTCCTGCGTAGCGGTGGGTTTAAAAAGCGGGCCCTGGTCAGGTGTGCGACCAGAATCCAATTGCGTGATCAACCATTTAGACATATCTTTTGCAGAAGAAACCACGCCACCGGCAGGATTACTGGCATCACCTATATTCATATCAAAAAATGAATCCAGCATTTGTAATTTCCCATCTCTAACGGCATGTGCATAAGCTACATTCGTCTGGTTTTTCAAACTGGAATACTTGCTTACGCTTCTGTTCATTCCAACTTTATTGAATATCCTGTTTTTTACAAAATCTTCCCAGCTCATTCCTGTTTTAGCAGCTATTATTTCTCCGGCAGCCAGGTATAAAATGTTATCGTAAGCATAAACCGTACGGAAATCGTATTTAAGTTTTACATCCTTTAGTTTTTCCAGCAGTTCCCGTCTGGTAAATGTAGAAGGTGGAAACAGCAATATATCATTTGCATATGCATTTAAGCCACTGTGGTGTACAAACAGATCCCGTACGGTTAAATGTGTGCTTACATAATCGTCCGACATCCTGAACCATGGTAAATGTTCAATCACCTTATCTTCCCATTTTAGTTTTCCCTCTTCAACCAACATGGCTATAGCGGTTGCTGTAAAGGCTTTACTATTTGAAGCAATGCTGAATAAGGTATTTTCATCAACCGGGGCAGGATCACCCAGTTTTTTAATCCCATAACCCTTAGCGAGTACAATTTTACCGTCTTTTACAATACCCAACCCTATGCCGGGCACCTGAAAAGCCTGTAGTACTTTGGTTACATAATCGTCAAGATCGGGTGGTAAGGCCGGTTGTTGGGCAACAGCACAGGTCAAAATACCCAGATGAATTACGCACACGTATATACCAAATTTTAAAATTCTTAACATAAATCAGGTTGTAAATTTATTGCAGTTGAAAATAAATGCTAAACACCGGTTTTTGTTGCATTAAGCATACAAAAACCGGTGTTTAAACTCCCAATAGGAAAGCTATGGTTTGTCCCACCAAAGCGGCGTACTCAAAGGTACTTCTGCTGGTACATTAGAACCGTTCTTTGAGCGCTCTGAAGCAGGATATGCCACTCTTCTGATAAAAGTAGGTAAAACTGCTCCCAGCGGAAGCCTGAAATTCTTATACTGGTAATCAAACCTCCTCATGTCATTCCAGGATTCAGGACTTAAATAAGATGCAGCGTATTTCTCTTTGAAAATTAATGCTAATGTTAAGTTTGCTTCGCCTACACTAACAGTTGTACTGTTCACATAAGCCTCCCTGTCTGCCAGAAGCACCTGTAGTCTGTCCATATTGGAGCGGATACCGGCAAGGTAAGCCTGATAGGCTCTGGTTCTGCCGCTTGCCCCTAAGCGGAAAGCCGCTTCAGCTTCTATAAATTTAAGTTCCGCATAAGTGAAAATATACAACGGTGAAGTTCTGTTAGTCAGCGGGCTGCTCAAACTCACGTAATTTTCATTACGCAAGGTATTAGCTCCTGTATTTGGTCTGTTACCTTCACCATTACGCGTACCAATGTATATTCCATCTACAGTTTTATCTGTGATTTTTGCCAGACGAGGATCAAATAAACCGTAAGTTGTCCCGTTCATATGGTTAACAAAGTTCTCAGACAACCAGCCATCCAATAAATTACCCGCATTATTTATCGCTACCTGTGCCCATGGGTTAACTCCACTGAATACTGCCATAGACGCTTCCTTCGTAGCCGGAAGATAGGAATTGTCAACTGCCGTCAATACCGCTGCAGCACTATAAGTTGATTTTTTCGATATTTTGTTCAAAAATCTGGCTTGTATTCCGTAGGCAGTTCTTAACCAGTCTGCCCTTACACCCGCATGGATCAGATCTGAAGTAGCATCTAGTTTTATCGTAGCAGTAGTCAATTTCAGGTTGTTTATACTTTCATTGATCAGGTTAAGAGAGGTTTGGTACAAAGCTTCTTCCGAATCGTATTTAGGGGTAAGCGAACCGCTTGTAGCAAAAGCATCAGTATACGGAGCGCTGCCCCAGGTATCGGCAACCAGGCCCAGCGTGTAAGCCATCAGTAACTGCGCCACACCTAAGTGCTCTGTAGCACCGGCAGCCTGGGCCTTACCAATCATATCAGCCAGATCGGCCATCGCATAATAAGCATTGTTCCATTGTGTGGTATTATCTGTGATCTGATAGGTATCAGTTGCACCATTTGCTGAGGGGCTGGCCAGGTACTGCGCATAATAATTGTTAAAGCTGGCAAAGCGCTGTGTATTTAAAGCGGCCTTTTGCGTTGCTGTAGAAAGCATGGCATTGATCGGAGGGTTTTGCACCAGATTAGGGTTTTCGTTCTGATCAAAATACTTTTTACATCCTGTATTGATAGCTGCAATGCTCACAAGCAGGATAAAGATCGAAAATATATTATTTCTTTTCATAGTCGTTATACTTAAAAACCAACATTTAATGAGAACAGGAAGCTGCGCACCGCAGGATAAGTCATACCGGCAAAACCTTCGACATTTGATCCACTATTGGTAGTGGTACTTTCCGGATCAAAGCCATCATATCCAGTCCACAGAAATAAGTTGTTACCTGTAACCGATACATTTACATTTTTAACAAAGCTGTTCTTTATCCATGTTTTAGGAAGTGTATACGCCAATGACATAGAGCGCAGCCTTACCCATGAAGCATCTTCGATAAAGGTTTCAGAAACACCTCTATGTACATTTCTATAGTAACCATTTCCATAGTTAATGCCTGTAGCTGGATCAATTCCTTGACCAAGCCATACCTCTTTGGTATTTGGGGTACCATTGGCCAGCAAACCTTCAAAAAGCTTATGTTCAGTTCTGTTCTCTGTATACTTCGCTATTCCAAAAGCAGAAAAATAATTCCCAAGTTGATTATAGCGGTCTTGGCCTACCCTGGCATCAAACAACACATTTAAAGAAAGGTTTTTATAACGGAAAGTATTGTTCCAACCGCCTATCCAACGGGGCTGCACATTTCCCAGTTTTTTCTGGTCCGAGGAAACGCCAATGATGGGGAATCCATCTGCGCCAATTAACAACGGCCTGGAAGGATCACTGGCTTCAGATGATTTATCTAAACCTGCTGCAATTTCTTCCGGAGAGAAATAACGTTTATATTCGGTGCCATATAAAGTTCCGTAAGCCTCACCAGGTATCAATTTCATCGTTACACGTGCGTTCAAGTAACCATGCTCATCAGCAGCAACAATCTCTTTAAGATCAGATCTTAAAGAAACTACTTTGTTACGGTTCGCCGAGAAATTCAACGTAGTTTCCCATGAAAAGTCGGTCGTTTTAACCGGAGTGCCGGAAACACTTACCTCTATACCTTTGTTACGCATACTTCCCGCATTAATGGCAGCAGTTGCATAACCAGTAGTTGTAGATACCGGCACACTGATAATCTGGTCTGTACTTAAAGAATGGTAATAATTTACGTCAAATCCAATTCTGTTACTGAAAAGCCGCATGCTCAAACCGCCTTCGTAAGTATCAGTAAACTCCGGTTTCAGCGTTGGATCACCGAGTTGTGCAGGTCTGGTAAACCCGGTATAGCCTGTAGGAAGGCCCGTATAATTGGCATATCCAAGGCTGGTTGCATATGGTGCGGCATCTTTACCAATTCTGGCATAAGAAAATTTAAATTTGGCGTTACTGATTGCCGCCGGAAGTTTGATATGGTCAGAAAAAATATAACTTAAACTAGCCGATGGATAAAAGAAAGTGTTATTTGGACTGGCCAGTGATGAGGATTTGTCATTTCTGCCTGTTAAAGTTAAATACAAATAATCTTTATAATTTAACGATAGCTCACCAAATACACCCATTAACCGGTATTTTTCATCATAAGTACCGGCAGTCAGAACCTTTGCATTACTTAAGCTAAAGAAGTTATACACCGTTAGATCAGATCCTTCTATCGCGGTCCTGTAAATGTGCCTGTCATATAAGTCGTGGCCTAGTCGCAAAGTACCGGTTAAATCGCTGGATAATTTTCCCTCGGCGCTTGCAATAAAGGTACTGTTGATACTGCGAAACTGATTGGTATAATTGCTGATTAGACCATAACCGGGAGCAGCGTCAGAACCATTGTCGTCAACCAGACGTTCACCAACTAAGCCCTGAAATCCAGGTGCGGTTGTTTTCCTGTTATCACGATAAGTATCAACCCCTGCACGATAACTTAAGTTCAGCCATTTTAAGGGCTGATATGATAAATTTGCGCTACCGATCAAGCGCAGTACATCATCACCAAAACGTTTACTTTCTGCAGCATACCTTGGATTGGTGGTCTCCCCATACGACCGCATCGTACCATTGTCTTCCAAATAATCATTCACATCATGACGCGGCGACCAGTAAACCAATTGCTCTACATATCTTCCTGCATTATATTTATTGCCACCTGTATTGCTTACAGCAATAGAAGCACCTGCACTAAGCTTTTCACTCGGCTTAAAAGTAGTATTCAAGCGCCCTTGCAGGGTTTTAAAATCTGTTGAAGGCAAAACCCCCTTTTGCTGGCTCTGAGAAAGAGAGGTTAAAAAAGTAATTTTTTCAGAACCACCAGAAATGCTTATCCCATTTCTGTACTGGCTACCGGTGGTAAAAGCATCTTTAAAATGGTTGTACAGCTTATCAGGATGTGTAGGATCAAGTTTCTTAGCTTCTTCCACTGTCGGCCCAAAAGAAGGCCAGAAATCATCCTTATTGTATACTCCTAAAAAGCCTTGGCTAAACTTGTCCTGTATCTCAGGCATGGTATTTACATTTTCAAATCCGTAAGTGCCCTGGTAGTCAATTTTAATGGTACCCGCTTTTCCGGATTTGGTAGTAATTACAACAACTCCATTCGCTCCCCTCAATCCGTATAATGCAGTTGCAGCACCGCCACGAAGGATGTTCATAGATTCAATATCATCGGGGTTCAGGTCCACCGCCCGGTTACTCGCACCATAGGCATCCCCCTGAGTTGACGTGCTGTTATCCATTAAAATACCATCAATTACAAATAAAGGCTGGTTATCTCTGGCCGGGTCAATTGAGTTTACCCCCCTTATCTGGATTCTGGAACCCTGACCTGGTGCACCGCCGGTACTACCGATTGTTACACCGGCAACTTTGCCTTGCAGCGCATTTACCACATTGGTCTGTTTATTTGCAGTCAGTTCCGATCCGCTTACCGATTGTGCAGTGTACCCCAGCGACCTCTGGTCACGTTTAATACCCAACGCAGTAACCACTACTTCTGTCAGTTGCTTGCTATCCACGGCAAGTACAACATTAATAATAGACTGATTGCCAACGGGTATTTCTTTGGTAAGATATCCAACATAACTAACCACCAATATCTGGTTATTACCAGATACCTGGATTTTGAAATTTCCCAGTGCATTCGTTGTTGCGCCAGTTGAGGTTCCTTTAACTTTAATGCTTACTCCAGGTAAAGGGCTGCCGTCGTCAGAGGCGGTAACCCGTCCGCTTACATCTTTTGTTTGTGCCGTAACAGATGCGACCCATAAAAAAAGAAGTAATAAAATACTCAATGTAAACTTTCTTTTCATAATGATTTAGTTTAGTAGTTTATTGATCGTTTATATAAAAATCTTTGCTCGATTATTGGTTATTGAATCAAATGGGGTAAGATGTTATTGTGGTTTCTGGTTCTTATTGTCGGGTTTAGCGTTAAAAAATAGCAGAACAAACCTGAGAGCTGCTTAATGCCGGTTTTTGCAGGTTTATATGCAGTTAATTCTCGAATACAATATAATTATATATTAAAAGATTTACCAATAAATAATAAAAAATTGTATTATTTTTTTTCTTCTGTAATTAATTTTAATAGATTGAACTGATTTTTGAAGAAAAAAACACGTTTTTAATGCATTTTTCACCCTTGTAAGTTAACTATGAAAAAATTATCTTTATTTACCTTGCTTTCCATAATAGGGCTTTGCAGTGCCTGCCTCATTCACGCACAAACCCTTAGTCTTCGTGATGTAAAAAGCTATCCGTTTCCTACAAGTCTTACTGCTGCCGCCACTGGCAACAAAATAGCATGGGCATTTGACGAGCAAGGGAAACGAAATGTATATGTCGCAGAAGCACCCGATTTTAAAGCAAGAAAACTTACAGATTACAATGAAGATGATGGTCAGGAAATCAGTAGCCTCTCTATTTCTGCCGATGGAAACTGGGTTGTGTTTTTAAGGGGGGGCGATCATGGTTCCAACTGGAACGATGAGGCACCAGTAAATGTAAATGCCAGCCCCGAACCTCCAAAAGTACAGATACACGCACTGAGCTTTGATGGCAAACAACATATCGTAATCGGAGAAGGAGAAAACCCGATCCTATCACCTAAAAGCGACCAGGTGCTTTTTACCAGGAAAGGACAGGCATGGATAGCCAGCCTGGCTGCTGAACCCTTAGCAAAACAACTGTTCCAGGCAAATGGCATTACAGGAGAAATGCAATGGTCACCAAAAGGCAATGCCATTGCATTTGTGTCCAACAGGAGCGACCACTCCTTTATCGGTATTTATACCGACAAGAACACGGCGATAAAATGGCTTTCTCCCTCCTTTAACCGCGACAGGTCGCCCCGATGGTCACCAGACGGAGACCAACTGGCATTTGTCCGTACACCAGGACGTGGCGGAGCAACAGATTCTATTTTAAGCAGAAAACATCAACCATGGGCCATCTGGAATACCGACCTGAAAACCATGGAAGCCAGACAGGTATGGAAAGCCCCACAGACCCTTGCAGGATCGCCGCCTACCACCCAGGGCGGCACCAATTTAAACTGGGGTACCGGCAACCGGATCCTGTTCGTCTCTGCCCAGGACGGCTGGTCTCATCTCTACAGTATTCCAGCCGCTGGCGGGCCCGCTTTATTACTTACCCCAGGGGAATTCATGGCCGAACATATCGTTTTGAGCCCAGATAAGAAATGGCTTTACTTTAGTGCCAATACGGGCAAAGATTCCAAAGATATAGACCGGCGTCATATCGCTCGTGTGCCTGTAAACAAAGCAGCAATGGAGGTGATAAGTGAAGGTACGAACCTGGAATGGACGCCTGCAATTACCGGAGACTCAAAATATATCACCTTCATTACCTCTATCGGGCAACAACCACCATTGCCGGCAGTTATTCAATTGGATAAATTAAAACAGTTCAATAAGGAAATTAAACTGGTAGCTAAAGAAAATATACCCGCTAGCTTTCCAACATCACTATTGACCGCACCAAAACAAGTATTTTTTCATGCTCCGGATGGTTTGCTGATCCATGCGCAGCTCTTTGAAGGAAAAGGAAAAGCACAAAAAAAACCGGCCATCATTTACATCCACGGCGGACCTTCCAGGCAGATGTTACTGGGCTGGAACTATTCCGAGTACTATACCAATGCCTATGCCATGAACCAGTACCTGGCCAGTTTAGGCTTTACCGTACTTTCCGTGAATTACCGCATGGGTATCGGTTATGGATATGAATTCCAGAACGCCCCCAATTGTGGTACCAAAGGCGCCGCAGAATATCAGGACATTAAATCAGCAGGCCTCTGGCTCAGCAAGCAGCAAAACATTGATGCCAGCAGGATCGGAGTTTACGGTGGCTCCTATGGTGGCTATCTGACCAATATGGCGCTGGCTAAAGATTCAAAACTTTTTGCAGCCGGTGTAAGTATACACAGTATGGGCGATCTTACCCTCGACAATGACCGCCGCATGCCCGAACGTTTCGAAAAAGCACCAGATGCCGAACTGGCCTTAAAAACCATATGGGAATCATCCCCCGTTGCCCATATCGGCGGCTGGACATCTCCGGTGATGCTCATCCATGGCGATGACGACCGCAACGTGCATTTCAGCCAGAGTACCGACCTGAACAAAAGACTTCTGGAAAAAGGCATTGAGGTCAGCTCGCTTGTTATTGTTGACGACACCCATCACTGGATGAAATATGAAAATGTAATGAAAGTTAACCAGGCAGTTGCCGATTTCTTTAGTAGAAAGCTAATGCCATGATTTGGTATATCCTTAGTAGTCAAAAACTTTAGTCAGTTAAAAGAATTCTTAAATTCCAAAGGTGATAAATTGGTTTTATTCTTAAATAGCTTACTAAAACTTTGTGGGTGTTCAAAGCCCAGTTCATAAGCTATTTGTGATACTGAAAGGTCGGTTGTCGAGAGTTTTATCTTCGCTTTCTCTATCAGCTTTTCGTGGATATGCTGCTGGGTGTTCAACCCGGTAAGCGATTTGAGTAAAGAAGCCAGATACCCTTTGGAAACATGCAGCTGGTCAGAAACGTATTGTACCGAAGGTAATCCTTTTGGCGCATCAACATCATTGAAATAGTTATCCAATACGGCTTCCATTTTTTCGAGTACCTGATGACCTGATTTTTTTCGGGTAATAAATTGCCGCTGATAAAACCGTTCAGCGTAATTGAGCAAAGTTTCAATCTGCGAAACAATAATATTATGACTGAACTTGTCAATATTGTTTCCGTATTCCTGTCTGATATTGGTAACGATGCCATTGAGAATCTCTTCTTCCTTATCTGACAGAAACAAAGCCTCGTGTACCGAATAATCAAAAAACTCGTATTGACTGATAATTTTTGCCAGGGGCGTATTCCATAAAAGGTCGGGATGTACTTTCAATATCCAGCCAGAGCGTTGCTCTTTTGAGTTTTGTCCGGGTTCTACAGTCAGCACCTGTCCGGGGGCCATAAAATACATCACACCTCCATCAAAGTCGTATTCTTGCTGTCCGTATCGCATTTTTCCCACCCCCCGTTTCAAAGAAATAGAATAGAAGTCAAACACAAAACTTTCCGTTTGTTCAGATACATGAGCAACCGAACCGTAATCAATCACACTAATCAGGGGATGCTCCGGTTGTGGAAGCCCTCTCAATTTATGAAACTCACTGATGGTCTTTATTCTTCTTGGCATGGTTATAAGGCTTGTCCGCCGGAAACTTCTATACGTTGACCATTGATCCAACCGGCCTCATCACTACACAAAAAGGCGACAACACCCCCGATATCGTCCGGCACACCAACACGCCCCAAAGCTGTAAAACCGGCAATTTGCTCGTTTATATCTTTATTGTCCCGAACACGACCGCCGCCGAAATCAGTTTCAATAGCACCGGGAGCCAACACATTGACACGTATTTTCTTTGGTCCCAGTTCTTTCGCCAAATATCTTGTAAGCGTTTCCACTGCAGCTTTCAAAGAACCATACACAGAAGATCCCGGCATAGTAATTCGTGTAAGTCCGGAAGATATGTTTACAATTCCACCCCCCTCATTGATAAAAGGCAATATTTTCTGAATTAAAAAAAACACTCCTTTGTAATGGATATTAAAAATGGCATCCAATTGTTCTTCTGTAGTATCTGTTGCCGGGGCATACAAAGCTGTTCCTGCATTGTTTACCAAGAAGTCGAGGTTTGGATTTTCGTAAGTTTGATTCAGGTAAGCGGTCAACTCATTTATAAAACCGTCAAAAAGTCTTGTGTTGCTGGTATCCAGCTGAAAAGCTTTCGCTTTTTGTCCGGTTTTTTCAATGGCCGCTACCACTTCATCTGCTGCTTCCTTATTACTGTTATAGGTAATCATAACATCCAGTCCCTTTTTAGCAATAGCCAAAGCTATATTTCTTCCCAAACCACGGCTTCCACCAGTAACCAGGGCAATCTTGCTGCTTGTTTTCATTTGTTTAATTTTTTTATTAAAGTTCGACTTTTTTAATTGAAATAATTTTGTTCCATGTCTTCTAACAAGCCAATATGGATTGGCTTCCAGCCCAATTGCCTCTGTGTTACAAGGTTTGTAGCCGGACTATCGAAACTGATAAAACCACTCATCCATTCAAAATGTTTGGTCAGATCATCTCCTGACAAGGAAACCAAAGGAAGTTTAAGTTTATGAGCAATTAGCTCGGCAATTGCTTTTACCGGAATACCATTATCGGCTACAGCATTATATAAAGCTCCCTTAGCAGCCCGTTCCAATGCCAAACGGAAAATTGTTGCGGCATCCATACGATGTACTGCCGGCCAATGATTGCTGCCATCTAAAGGATAAGCAGAGACACCATTTTTTTGAGCCTGCTGTATGATAAACGGAATGAAACCTTTATCATCAGCATCATGAACTGAAGGTGATAAACGTATCACTGAAGCATTCAGCCCTTTTTCTGCCAATGCCAAAGCGGTGATTTCTGAACTTCTCGGCGAGTTTCGTGCCTTATCATTTTCAGTAATAAAACCATTTGATTTAGGTAAGCCTAAAATGCCTGCGGTTATAATGATGGGCTTTTCAGTCCCGATTAATACATTACCCATCGCATTAATGGCCGCTTTATCTGTATCATTTGCTTTGGCATATTGATTGAAATCGTGGATAAAAGCAGTATGAATGATACCGTCTGCCTGCAAGGCTCCCTGTTGCAATACGTCCAGATCCTCCAGGCTGCCCATCAATACTTCGGCGCCAGTTTCATGAATAGATTTAGCTGATTTCTCCGAACGGGCAAGCCCTATTACCTGATGCCCTGAATGGATAAGTTCCTTTACTACCGCCGACCCTACAAAACCCGAAGCGCCTGTTACAAATACTTTCATAATTTAATCATTTTAATGATACAAAGATGTGAAGTATCTAAAAGGCAGATGTAGCCAAAACGAAGTTTGTTGTAGCCAAAAAGCATATATACCTGATTATTTTATGGAAGAAAATATAGGCCACATCCTCAGGACAAGAAAAATCATATTAAAAAACAAAAGAGCTAATCATAAAATTAGCTCTTTGTATATTTATTTTGTAGCCCGCAGGGGAATCGAACCCCTATTTCCAGAATGAAAATCTGGCGTCCTAACCGGTAGACGAGCGGGCCATCATTATGGCTTTTTTGCGCTGCAAAGGTAATATTCTCCTTTAATCGTCCAAACTTTTTTTGAAAGTTTTTCATCAAAACCTAGCCCCTCTTTCCGATCATTCTGATCCTGTTGCATTTACGCTAAAACAAACATTAGTTCATTTTTAATTTCTTCTCAATGTCATTTACATAAGCCCTGAATTTCTTATCCGTCTGTATCAGGTCTTCTACAGTTTGGCAGGCATAAATCACTGTAGAGTGGTCTCGCCCTCCAAAAAATGCACCAATGGTTTTTAAAGAGCTTTTGGTCATGCCTTTGGCCAGGTACATCGAAATCTGGCGGGCCTGCACTACCTCACGTTTACGGGTTGGCGCTTTAAGCAAATGAACCGGAACTTCAAAATAGTCACAAACCAGTTTCTGTATGTAATCAATGGAAACCTCTTTAGTTGTATTTTTAATGAAATTTTTGAGCATAGATTTAGCCAGTTGCAAATCTATTTCCTTCCTGTTCATGGTCGATTGGGCCAGTAAAGAAACCATTGCCCCTTCCAGTTCCCGAACATTATTATCAATATTATGTGCTACGTACTCTACCACTTCATCAGGTAAATCTATGCCATCAGCATACATTTTTTTTCTTAGGATGGCAATTCTTGTTTCCAGTTCAGGTACCTGCAAATCTGCAGAAAGCCCCCATTTAAAACGGCTCAACAACCTTTCTTCCAATCCTGACAAATCTTTAGGCGCCTTATCAGAAGTAATGATGATCTGCTTGCCCGACTGATGCAAATGGTTAAAAATATGGAAAAAGATATCCTGTGTTTTTTCTTTGCCTGCAAAGTTATGTACATCATCCATGATGATCACATCCATAGCCTGGTAAAAGTTCACAAAATCATTAATGGTGTTGTTCTTTAACGATTCAACAAATTGCTGGCAAAACTTCTCACATGACACATAGATCACCAGTTTATCCGGCAGGTTTCTCCTGATCTCGTTACCGATGGCCTGGGCCAGGTGGGTTTTCCCTAAACCTGAAGAACCATAAATCATCAGGGGATTGAATGAGGTAGCACCAGGCTTAGCTGCTACAGCATGTCCGGCCGAGCGTGCCAAACGATTACAGTCGCCCTCAACATAAGCTTCAAATGTATAACCAGGGTTCAATTGTGGATCTACGTTCATTTTCTTCAGCCCTGGAATCACAAACGGATTTTTGATGTCCCTGTTGATGTTTACCGGAACTGGCATAGACTGTTTCTTGTTGCCTGCACCATTTCCGTTAGATGGCATATTAGTTGTATACGGCAAAGCTCCGTTACTCGATTTGTCTACCACTATATTGTATTCCAGCCTGCCTTCATCACCCAGCTGCTGCTTTACTGTTTTACGCAACAGGCCTACATAATGTTCTTCCAGCCATTCGTAGAAAAATAAGCTGGGTACCTGCACAGTTAAAACCTTGTCTTCCAGCTTAAGGGCAGATATCGGTTCGAACCAGGTTTTGAAGCTCTGGGCCGGGATATTATCCTTTATAATCTGGAGACAGTTATTCCATACTTGTGTACAAGTGATTTGCATATTTTTCTTTAATATTTTATGGTTTTGTTAATAATAAAACAACAGGTAAACCTTGTTGTTGGGGATGCGAAGATGGTAAAATTTACCAACATTCGGAGGGAAAATCTGACCTTTTTTATAACTCCTTAAGCAGCAAAAGAATAGAATTCTTGTTTATCCCAACTCCTGTGGATAACTCTTTTTATGTCTAAAAGCTTTTACCATTTCATCAAGTCCATCACCCTCAAAAATTCGGTCTGTACCGAAGCCTTCAGCTGCACTTGTTTACCGGTAACCGGGTGCAAAAACGTCAATTCCGATGCGTGGAGCAACATTGTAGTCATATCCCAGGTTTCTTTAAAAAATTTATTCTGCTTGTTACAGCCATGTTTACGGTCCCCTATTATCGGATAGAATATATGTGCAAAGTGCTTGCGCAGCTGGTGCATACGTCCTGTTGTTGGACTGGCCTCAACCAGCGAATACCTGGAAGTAGGATGCTTTCCAAAAGCAATATCCAGCTCTGCACGCTTTAAAGTAACAAAAGCAGTAAATGCCTCCTGTATCGTCCCGTTCTCTTTGGCAAGCGGATAATCGATAGCCATCTGATCGGGTGCATAACCACGCAGTACAGCCAGGTATTTTTTTTGTACTTCCCCATTCATAAATTTCTGCTGCATTGCGGTTTCCACATCCTTCTCAAAAGCGAAAAGCAATAATCCCCCGGTTTTCCTGTCCAGTCGGTGTACTGGGCTAACATGCCTGTTTACCTGGTCTCTGAGCAACTGTAATGCAAACTCTTTCGCATCATTGGCTATCGATGACCGGTGTACCAGTAATCCATGTGGTTTATTGATGGCAATTAAATGGTCGTCCTGATATACAATTTCAAGCATTTACTTTTTTACACAAAGGTAAGGCTTTTCTCTGTTATGCCCTACCCATTCTAATGCCCTCTTACAGGGTAGCATATAAAGATATAGTAATAACAATATTAAAACATAATGAATACAGAATTAAAATATCTTTAAGTTACCTTTTACTTACCCTTGAGATACCGTTGAAATACCCTATATGGTATTCCAACGGTATCTCAAGGGTATTTTAACAGTATCATAATTATGTATTCATATTATAATTATTTAATTGTCACTATATCGTCATATAAAACCCTTTAGTAAGACTTCTCTTGATTTAATGCTATCTTTATAATCGCCTGTCATTGAAGGTGATAAGAAATCTAACCAAATATTAGCGATGGCTATTGCAGAAAACGGCCCTGGTGGCAACCACAAGGGCAAATTAGGGAATGTGGTGTATTACATGCTGAATGGCAAAAATGTATCGCGTTTAATTGGTAAAACCACCAAACCTCCTACTTTATTACAACTCGAATCCAGGCTGGCAACCAAAATGTGCAGCGCAGTGCTCAGCCGTTTGAAGGGCTTCATCAATACGGGCTTTAGCGTAGCTGCCATTAAAACTAAGGACAATGCTTTTAACGAAGCCACCAAAGCCAACAAAAAGAACATCATCAAAGGAATATATCCCGATCTGGAAATTGCTTACGACCGCCTCCAGGTGAGCACAGGTCCTTTAATGCCTGCACAAAACTGGCTGGTAACGCCAACCGAAATTGGCTTGCAGTACAGCTGGGATACCGACCCGGAAATGCCCTGGCCTGAAGCTACCGACCAGGTGATGATGCTGGCCTATTTCCCTACAGAGGAAAAGGTATACTTTAACCTTTTTGGCAACAGCAGGCTATCGGGCAGTGATGTGCTGGAAATTCCGCCTAGTATGCAGGGTAAATACATCGAAACCTATATCTCTTTTATTGCTGCCAACAGGAAACAGCTGGCTGACAGTACCTATACCGGGTATTTTAACCCCGAAACAGCTGAAACCTTAAATTCATAAGCATGGGTATACAAAGATCGGGGATCCTTGGTCCCTTCCGCAATAAAGTAGGGCCGGCAGTTGGCCGCCACCATATGGGCCAGGATCTGCTGCTCCCTCTTCCGCATACGAGCAATAAGCCGCCTACGCCGGCGCAAACGGAGGCGCGCCTTAAGTTTGGCCTGCTGAATAGCTTTTTAAAAAGAATTAAGCTGTTGGTAAATGTAGGTTTTAAGGCTTATGTAAAGCACAACAGCCCGGTAAATGAAGCTTATTCTTACAATGCCGACCGGGCTTTTGTTAAAGATGGCGACAGTTTTTTGATCAACTATCCAAAAATGGTGTACAGCAGGGGGCATGTGGTTGGCCCTGAAGGGGCGCAGGTAAGCTCAGCTGATGGAAAGATTACTTTTAGCTGGCAGGCCCAGAAGCAGTCGGCCTATTGCCAGTATACCGATCTGGGCAGTTTTCTGGTGTATCATCCTGTGAAGGACATGGCGGTTATTTTACAGGGCAAAGTGAACCGGTATGCCCAAAGTTTTGTAATCCAATTGCCTGTAGATTTTCCGGGTGACAAGGTGCATTGCTACATGAGCTTTGCTTCGGCCAATGGAAAATTGCAGGGGGATAGCTTGTATGTTGGGGAACTGGTGGTGGTAGCTTAATTGTTAAAACTATTTAGCAATCCAGGCTTCAGGATTCAGTTTGGTCTGCCCCCTCATGATCTCAAAATGCAAAACAGGGCCATCTTCTTTTGAAGCAACCACACCTAACGTTTGTTTGGTTTCCACCTTATTGCCTTTGGCTACACTAACCGTTTTTAAATTCTGATAAATGGTAAAATAATCCCCGTGCCTTAATGCTACGATATAGGTGCCATATAATTCCCGTACAAATAAAACTTCCCCTTCAAATACGGCTTTCACTGCAGCTCCCTGTTCTGTTAAAATATTGATCCCATCATTGGTATAGTTGGCCTGCCCTTCTGTGTGGTTACCAAACCGCTCTACAATAGAATACTGTCCAACAGGCCATGGCAACCGGCCCCTGTTATTTTCAAAACCAGCAGATAGTTTTGCCGATTCAGGTGAAGCCGTCAAATAACTACTGTTCGTTTTTTCTTTTGCTACAGGCACAGGCCGGCCTTCTGCTATAGCCTTTTGAGCGGCAAGCCGTTCTTCTTCTTCAGCTTTTTTTCGGGCCAGTTCAATTTCACGCTGTATGGCCGATCTGATGGCCCGGTCAATTTCAGCCTGTTTACGTTTACGCGCTGCAATGTCCTGTCTGAATTGTTTTTCCTGACGGCTGATCTGGTTCAGCATCTGGGCCTGTTCTGTTTTATTTTTGCCCAGTTTTACTTTCTCCTGCTGCTGTTCTGTCAATAAATTGCTTTTCTCTTTCAGGTTTTTATCCAATACCACAATTTTGTATTCTATCTTTTTCTGGGTACCCTGTATATAGTCAGCTTGTTTTTTACGGTATTGCCCAAATTGCTGGAAATATTTAATTCTTTTATAGGCCTGGTTAAAATTATCAGATGCAAAAATAAACATCATCTTTTCATAAGCATTCCTGTTGCGCTGGGCAAACCGTACCATTCCTGCATATTCGTTTTTTAACTGGCCAAGCTGACTTTTTAAAGAATGAACTTCGTTCGTATTTTCATGGATCTGGTTATCCAGGTTTTTAACTTCAGAATTAATGATCGAAATTTTATTCTGCATCAGCCTGATCTTCGAGTTAATAGCCCTGATCTGGCCCATGGTAAGCCTTTTAGTGCTCGAAGTTTCATTAAGGTTCCTTTGCAACAAATCGATTTCCCGTTGTATGGCTTCTTTATTTCTTCTAAGCTCTGCACTGGTTTGTGCTAATGCAACAGTAGTAACACAAATAAAAAGGAATAGTAAAAATAATCTCTGTAGTAGCTTCATCGTATAACCAAAAATAGCAGATTAAGCCTATCCAAACAAGTCGCTGCTCAAATATCTGTCGCCACGGTCACAAGCAATAAATACAATCATGCCCGATTTCAGTTCATTTGCCAAGTTCAATGAACAAGCCAGTGCTCCTCCGCTGCTCATTCCGGCAAAAATCCCTTCAACTCTGGCCAGTTCACGTGCCTTCTCTGTAGCTTCCTGCTGTGAAACATCCATTATGCGGTCTACCCTGCTTGCATCAAATATTTTTGGCAGATAAGCAGCCGGCCAACGCCTGATGCCCGGTATAGAAGATTCTTCGGTTGGCTGACAACCAATAATCTGTATATTGGGATTCTGTTCCTTTAAAAACATAGAATTGCCCATAATACTGCCGGTAGTACCCATAGAACTTACAAAGTGGGTAATCTGCTGATTGGTATCGCGCCAGATTTCCGGTCCGGTAGTTTTATAATGGGCCAGATAATTATCGGGATTGGCAAACTGGTCCAGTAAAAAGTAGCCGTTCTTATGGCGCTGTTCTTCCGCATAGTCGCGGCATACCTCTATAGATTCTAATAAAGTTACTTTAGCACCAAAAGCTTCCATAGTCAATGTCCGTTCACGGGTAGAGCTTGCCGGCATAACCAGCTCAATCTCCAGGTCATAAATACTGGCAATCATGGCCAGTGCTATACCTGTATTCCCACTTGTTGCTTCAATTAACTTTGTTCCTTTTTTAATTTCGCCACGTTCCATTGCACTGCGGATCATGTTTAATGCGGCCCTGTCTTTTACACTTCCACCCGGGTTATTTCCTTCAAGCTTTGCAAATATCCTTACATCAGGGTTTGGATTCAATTTACTGATCTCTACCAGGGGTGTATTCCCCACAAATTCTACAATATTTCCCATGTTTATTTTGGATCTTTTGTTTCTATAACTTTTACTGACGATTGGTGGTATACCGTTGACCTTGGTGGAACACTTTTGGTAAGCCATACATTTCCCCCAATTATGGAATGGGCACCAATATGAGTTTCACCTCCCAGTATTGTTGCACCCGAATAAATGATTACATGGTCGTCTATAGTTGGATGGCGCTTGATATCTCTCATGTATTTTTCTACACTTAAAGCGCCTAATGTTACCCCCTGGTATAATTTAACATGATTTCCAATTACAGTTGTTTCGCCTATAACCAAACCTGTACCATGATCTATATACAGATATTCACCTATTACAGCACCGGGATGAATGTCTATGCCTGTCAAAGAGTGCGCATACTCAGTCATGATCCTTGGAATCAATGGAACGTCAGCTTTTAACAATGCATGCGCAATACGGTATAAGGCTATAGCCAGAAATCCAGGATAACTTCTGATCACTTCAAATTCACTTTTAGCAGCAGGATCTCCGTTTAACATAGCTGTTATGTCAGTATTCATTTTCCTGTAAAGCTCCGGAAGTTCATTAAAGAAATTGGCCACAATCAGTTCATTGTTACAATGTTCGCATGCTTTGGTTGAATTTAGTATGGTAATCAACTCCTTTTCCTGTCTTAAAAACATCCGTTTAATTTCGTTTACCGAATAATCTGGTGTGGTTAAACGTTCAGGATACAATAAGTTCATCAGGTTAATGAGCCATTCTGCAATCTCCTGATTTGAAGGTACGGGCTCAATGCTGTTTTGTTTATTAAAAATATGAAGATAAAATTCCTCGTTCATTTTAGTTGCGATTAAAAGCTCAGTTAGATACTACAAAGAAATGAAATTAATTACTATTTAACGAGCAGGTATTTCTTCCAGTACTTTCAAAAGATAGTTCCAGAACTTGTTCACCGAAGAAATCTGAACGCGTTCGTCTGGCGAATGTGCGCCATGGATATTGGGACCAAAAGAAATCATGTCCATTCCTGATAAATGGGCGCCTAAAATACCACATTCCAAACCGGCATGACAGGCATTTACATTGGGTTCAGTCTTAAAATTAACCTTATACAAACTCCGCATCAGCGACAGTATTTCTGAAGCAGCATTGGGCTTCCAGCCAGGATAATCGCCACTGCTGTTAACTTTACAACCCATATTCTCAAAAGCTGCCCCCACTGCAATAGCAACATCTTCCTTTGTGCTTTCTACACTGCTCCGCTGTAACGATAAGGTAATAAATTCCCCGTCTTTAATGATCACTTTTGCCAGATTTGAAGACGCTTCAACAAGTCCCGGAATTTCAGGGCTCATCCTGAACACGCCATTTGGCACTGCATATAGTGTATTGATGATCTCCATGTATTCTTCCTTTTCCAAAACCTCTGCAGGCAGTACTGTTTCTTCTGCAGTAATTTTCATAAAAGGTTCTATTGCATGGTATTCGGCTTTAATGACCTCCGTAAAATCTGCTATAAAGGAAAGAAATGCCTTTTTCTGATTTCCCGAAACTGCAACTACCGCAACAGACTCACGTGGGATCGCATTTCTCAGGCTTCCACCTTCAACGCTGGCCAGCTGCAGGTCTAAAACTTTATTTCCATTATAGAGCAAACGGTTCATCAGCTTATTGGCATTGGCACGTCCCTTATGAATGTCCATTCCGGAATGCCCGCCAATCAGGCCTTTAATTGATATCTGGAACGCAGTGCTGTTTTTGGCAACAGGATGGGTATGATAATGATAGGTAGTTGTTGTATCTATGCCGCCAGCACAACCAATGGTTAATTCTGTGTCTTCTTCAGTATCGAGGTTTAACAATATTTTTCCAGATAAATTAGACGGGTCAAGTTCCTTTGCACCGGTCATACCTGTTTCTTCATCTATGGTAAACAAGGCTTCAATGGCAGGGTGCACCAGGTCGGAAGCCGCCAGTATAGCCATAATTGTAGCTACACCAATTCCATTATCAGCCCCAAGGGTGGTGCCCCTGGCTTTTACCCAATCTCCATCAACATACATCTTAATACCTTCCCTATCGAAATCAAAATCTGTATCGCTATTTTTTTGATGGACCATATCCAGGTGCGACTGCAGGATGACAGTTTGTTTATCCTTCATGCCCTCAGTTGCCGGCTTTTTGATCACAACATTTCCAACATGGTCTTTAATGGTTTCCAGTCCGAGCTGTTTGCCAAAAGCAAGCATAAATTTTATAACCTGGGTTTCTTTTTTTGAAGCACGGGGTATGGCATTTAAAGCAACAAAATTGTTCCATAGTGCCTTTGGTTCTAAATTTTCAACTTTCATTACTCATTTACTATTTGTAACAAAGCTAGAAAGTTAAATCAATTTAAGTTTTAATCCTTCCCAATTCTTCTTAGCTCATCGAAGGAAATGATATTCCCTTGATTTTTCTAAACAATTCAACTGCATAAATGTCTGTCATTCCAGATACAAAATCCAGTATGCTCTGTATTTTTGAATAAGTGTCCGTTTTTTCGGTTAAAAATTGCCTCGGAATTAATGCTACCAGTTTTTTGTGATATTTGGATTCATCCTGCAGGTAAGCCGGAATAAACTCTTCCAGCAAACCACCCATAACCTGATAGCCCGCTACCTCAATTTGTACTACAGATGAATAATTGTAAATCTTTTTTACAGAAATATTTTCGATTTCTTTCATCACCGATAAAAATGGTTCTTCAATAGCGTCCATCAAACTTTGGTTAAAGTTACCTTCCAGGATGCGCTGCTGTTCTTTAAAAAACACTGCCGAACACAGACCGATCAGGGTACTGATAGACTTGGCCCGCATTAAAGTGATTTTTGCATCATCATCATCTATTTCAGCAAGGCGCCCCTCCATCCTTTCATCCCTGCAAAGTGGCAGCAACAGGGCCTCTACTTCTTTATAGGAAAGGATTTTAAGCCGATGTGCATCTTCCAGGTCAATGATATTATAACAGATGTCATCCGCTGCCTCTACCAGGTATACCAGCGGATGTCTTTTATAGACCAAAGGAGATTCCTGCGCTTTGATGAGGCCCATTTCCAGGGCAATTTTCTCAAAGCCGCTTTCTTCAGACTGGAAAAAGCCATATTTTTTGGTATAGATGTTTTTTTTATTGTGCCCCGCCAATGAGGCACAGGGATATTTTGCTATGGCGGCCAGGGTAGCATAAGTAAGTGCAAAGCCCCCGGTACCCTTACCGGTAAACGGGTGGGTTAAAATACGCAAAGCATTGGCATTTCCTTCAAAATGGATCAGATCTTCCCATTGTGCTGCTGTAACCTGCGACTGATAAATCTGTCCTGCTCCACTGGTAAAATAACTTGAAATTGCCGCTTCTCCCGAGTGGCCAAAAGCAGGATTGCCAAGGTCGTGGGCCAGGCAGGCAGAAGCAATGATGTTTCCTATTTCGCAGAGTAGCGGACAGGAATCGTCTATTCCAGGATCCAGATCCTTTATCTTATTGTAAAATATTGTACCCATCGACCTGCCAACACTGGCTACTTCCAGGCTGTGGGTTAATCTGTTGTGCACAAATACACTGCCTGGTAAAGGAAATACCTGGGTTTTATTCTGCAACCTCCTGAACGGAGAAGAAAAGATGATCCTGTCGTAATCGCGCTGGAATTCAGACCTGGATTCCTTTTGGTTACCCATAAATCTATCCTCATTTCCCCAGCGTTTAGCCGATAATAATTTTTCCCAAACCATAAATACTTCCTTGATTCCAATTGAATTTATTGTATAAAACAGCTGCGAATGTAAGTATTTATCGTTAAACGGAGATTGTTCAAAGATTTAACCTACCTTACAAGCTTAGCCCTATCCATTGGAAAAAATATTCAATCAGCTTATCAACAGCTTTATAAAAGACAAAGTAGGAATTGCTGAAAATTTCATAAGCCCTGCATTATCCATACAGCTGGTAAATAACCTGCTTCATTTGCAGGATAAGGATCAACTGCTCCTGGCAGGTACAGGAAACAAGGTGATCGTTGCCTATAACGAAACACTAAGAAGCGATAAAATACACTGGCTTGACAGGCTCCACAATGACCCTTATGAAAATGATTTTTTAGACCTCATGGATACTTTTGTCGCTTACCTGAACAGCACTTGCTATACCGGGATTACAGGCTATGAATTTCATTATACCTTGTATGAAAAGGGTGCATTTTATAAAAAACATATAGATCAGTTTAGAAACAACAACCTAAGGCAATATTCTATGATCATGTACCTGAACGAATACTGGACTGAAAATGACGGGGGTGAGCTGTGCATCCATCATCTAAATCACGTACAGCACATCACACCATCGGCTGGTAAAAGTGTGTTTTTCAAAAGTAGCGAACTGGCACATGAAGTGTTGCTTACCCATAAGCCCAGGATGAGTATAACCGGCTGGTTAAAAACCGGTTAAAAATTAATCAGCCCGCAATGTGCGCAGGGAAAAGGCAGCTCCCGTACCCAGCAAAGCACCGGCGGCCACATCTGTAGGATAATGAACGCCTAAATATAAACGGGAATAACCAACGGAACCAGCCCATAGATAAGAAGGAACAATCACATACCATTTAGGGTAAGCCTGAGAAAGTGCTGTGGCGGTAGTGAATGCAGTGGAAGTATGACCAGATGGAAATGAGTAATGAGAGGGCTGGTAAACAGCTTTAATCTTAACATTGGCTAAAAATGGTCTTGGACGCTTTACTATTTTCTTGACCAGCATAGTAACCAGCACATTTACGGCCGAACTGCTTGCTACGTACAATGCATTTTGCCGCATTCTTTTATCGTCTGCTATGATGCCACCTGCAAGTAAGCCAACCGGAACGCCAACATTTACCCAATCGTTATGGTTTGATAAAAACAGAAAGAAGTCTGTCTTTTCGGGCGTCCTGTTATTCGATAAATTAATCAGGATCTGGTCATCAAGCTGTTGCAGCTTGTGCTGGGCTTTTAACTGCAGCGGCCCTATTACTGCCATGGCAAGTTGCAGTATAACCAAATAAAAATAACAATGCCCTTTCATAAAGTCAAAAAATTAGCTGGCTATTGTTTGGCATCATTTACTTCCAGCCAATGTCCGTCGGGATCTTTAAAATAAATTTGTTTTACACCATCTACCCTATTTGTAATGGCACCAGCTTTCCCGGCCCAGTTTTCAAATGGTATATTTTTAGCGGTAAGATGTGATGTAAAAGCATCAACAGAAGCTACACTAAAGCACAGATGGTCATTTTTCTCATGTTCTACATTACTTTTCGCACCCTGTATCAGATGTAAATGTCCTGCAGCTCCCAATGTAAACCAGGTATGCTTGCCGTCCTTAAAAGGTTCGGGGATCTGTTCAAGATGGAAAACACTTTGATAAAAATCAGTAGCTTTCTGCAAATCTGCCACATAAACGGCAATGTGATTTAACACCGCTATCTGCTGTTTCTTTTCTGTTTGTGCCATGGTTTGTTGAAATGATGTAAGTAGCGTTAACAACGATAAAATTGAAAATATCTTCATGGAACTAATTTACCAGAAAAAATAATATTCCTTATGATTAATCTTTAAACACCTGGGCAAGCAGCTCATAAGAACGTAATCTGGCGCTATGCTCAAAAATATGAGACGTAGCCATAATCTCATTAACGCCCGTCTGGTCCAAAAACTGTTGCAAATCCTGCTTAACCGTCTCCTTACTCCCTACAAAGGTACAGGCCAGCATCTGGTTTGCCTGTTCTTCTTCGTATACATCCCATACATCGTCCATATTATCTACAGGGGGCTGGAGCAATCTTCTTTTGCCGGTAACTATACCCATAAACAATTGATAAAGAGAAGTAACAAGCCTGTTAGCTTCAGCATCGCTATCTGCTGCAACTACATTTACACAGGCCAGTACGTAGGGTTCTTTAAGCTGTGCTGATGGCTTAAAATTTTGTCTGTATATATTAATTGCAGTTATAAACTGGGCTGGAGCAAAATGGCTGGCAAATGCATAAGGCAATCCCAGGGCAGCGGCCAGATGTGCGCTATCGGTACTGGATCCCAATATCCAGATAGGAATATCAAGTCCTTCACCCGGAATGGCCCTTACGCTATTTTTATTATTTTCGGCCGAAAAATAGGCTTGTAATTTCAACACATCCTGCGGAAAACTGTTCGCAGCATTAAAACGCTCACCTCGTATAGCCATCGCAGTGAGCTGATCCGTTCCGGGGGCACGGCCCAGGCCTAAATCAATTCTGCCCGGAAATAAAGATTCCAGGGTCCCAAACTGCTCCGCAATAACCAAAGGAGAATGATTTGGTAACATAATGCCACCAGAGCCTACCCTTATTGTACTGGTTCCGGCTGCAATATGCCCGATAACCACTGAAGTAGCCGAACTTGCAACACTGATCATGTTGTGGTGTTCGGCAAGCCAGTAACGGTTGTAACCCCACGCTTCAACGTGCCGCGCAAGGTCAAGGCTATTTTTAAATGTGTCGGCAGGTGTTTTACCTTCTACAACAGTCGCAAGATCGAGTACAGAAAAAGGGATGGTATTGAGTAGTTTCTTCATAAGATTGATCAAAAAAACAAAACTACAGTCTGCAATGCTTAAATTCCACAGCGGTTCGGTGATATGACTTTAAATCTACATGCTTATGAAATTCACATTACGCAAGAAATAATTTACAGCACTATTTTACAGAAAAACACTAAATTGACCATAAATTGCCAATTGATGGAACAGAGTGATGTAAGAATATCCCGCAAAAAGCCTATTTTCCCGGTATCACCCGCTTTACAAAAATACCTTAAAACCTATCAGCGGGAATCGAAACTTCCAATTACTTATAACGATCTGTTGATGTTTACTGAGTCTTATCCTATCATGGACAAGTACGGCAAAGATTCACTGTGGGAAGGCCCGATTTATGCCGCCGATAAGATCGAAGAACTCCATAATGGCTTAAAAATCATTTATGCCAACTTAAAGGCCTCTGGTAACCTGCGCATTGTACAACATAAATATATAGACAAAATTGAATATTGTACCTTCGGAAATACGCATCCTTTCAGAATAAGGATTGTAAATAGGTTAAATGACGTTTACGATTACTTCTATATCAAAAAAGCCGATGCCTCAAGAATTTATGGCCTGGAGATGGAAGAGATTTTATCTCCGAATCAGGTCAATTACCTGGTAGACAGAGAAACACTGGTTGAAGAGCACATTGCCGGAATTCCAGGTGATGTTTTTGCTAAAAATTATTTACATAACCCAGAATACAACCCAACCCGGATAGCTAAAGAATTTGTCAAATTTAACGAGCGCTGCCTGGTCATGTTGCTTGGCGACATGAGGGCTTATAATTTTGTGATGCAGATTACACCCGATTTTGATGATATCCAGTTCAGGATCAGGGCTATCGATTTTGATCAGCAATTTTATGAGGGAAATATAAAAGTATACCTTCCGCAGTTTTTTAAGGAAAATTTTCCTTACGTAAAAATGGGGATGGAACAATTAACCGATAAAACTTACCTTCAATATCAGCAGGAAGAAAAATCATCCATATTACACCGGGTGCGAAGTGAACGTCACCGCTTAACAGATTTGCGCGATGTTTCGAACACAGAAATCCTCACCACTGCAGAAAATATAGAAATGTTAAAATCCGGAATAGCTGAATATTTTTCAGACCGGCAATATCTTGAATGTAAAACCATGACAGATATTATTGAGCTGAACATAAAAAACATCATCAGACAGGTCAAATTATAATTATTCCTGCTAAATCATTGATGCAGATAAGCCCATAAAAAAGCGGAGACAGGTCTGAATAGACTTTGCCCCCGCAAATTAACGCTCTCGCTGTAAAATTAAAAAAAAATACTGATAATCAAAGATTTCTCATAGCAATACTTTTTAACAGTGTATCATAACAGAATATATTCTGCTAAAAAATAAAATTACCTGATCTTTATATCATTTTTTTTATGTGCATATATCAAAAAAAATAGAAACCTATGTATAATTTTTACCACAATATCCTTACTTTGCACTAAAAAAAAGTTATGTCTTTAAAAGCAACTGTTGATAAAATTTTAAAAGAAAAGAACAGATCACTAAGCTGGCTTGCGCATGGCATTGGAAAAACATTTGATGGTTTGAGACTGGGACTAATCAATGAATCCATAAAATATAAGGACATTATCATGATGGCAAATTTGTTAGAGGTCTCTCCCGCTTTCTTCTTTCACACCGATGCCGGCAATGAACATCTGGTAGCAGAACCCAAACCGGAGTATGGAGATTTGAAAGCAAACCTGAAAACATGTAAAGATCTGATCACCACATTAAAAGACCAGGTGAAAGATAAAGAAAGAATCATCAGTATGCTTGAGGAAGGTAGATAATCATTTAGTCATATTTGCGTAATACCTTAAATATGAGTACTTTTAGAAAATACATTTAGATACATTTGTGAGCTTTTTGTATAATTGAACTAAAAAAAAGAAATAATTCAATTGAATTAACAGCTGAAAACAACAGCATAACTATGAAGAGAAGGATTTTACGAGGAAAGGGATTGGTTATTATATTGTTTGCACTTGCCCTGATGAGTTGGAAACCTGAGGACGAAGTTGCTTCGCCAGGTATAAACGAGCTGTATGACACAGCCGGGCTTGCGGAAAGCGGACTTTCCCTTTCTGTATTTGAAAAAGCAGTTACAGGGTTCTACAATTTAAAAAACACCGGCAGATTATCTGCAACAAAATCAATTTTAAGTATTGCCGATTTTGACCTGAACAGCACAAAGAAGCGTTTATGGATCATAGATTTGGAGAAAAAAGAACTGATTCTAAATACATGGGTAGCCCATGGAGAACGTAGCGGCACAGACAAAGCCCTCTACTTTTCAAATAACAATGAGTCTCTGAAAAGCAGCATAGGTTTTTTCATTACAGGAGAAAGTTATTATGGAAAACACGGGCTTTCCCTAAAACTGGATGGCGTGGATCAGGGGTTTAATACAAATGCCCGTAAAAGAGCCATTGTTGTTCATGGAGCAGATTATGTAAGCCAGGAAACCATCAATGCTTTAGGAAGGCTGGGGCGCAGTCAGGGATGCCCTGCAGTACCACAAGAACTCTCGGCTACTATTGTTCATGCAATTGAAGACAAAACTGTTCTGTTCATTCACACAAGTGATCAAAACTATACATCAATATATCTGGATGAAGATCCAGGAACAGTACTGGCCAGTAAATAAATTTTATTTTTCAACCCTGATCACACTGGTTTTGGCCCCTAGCCCCCCCTTCATATCAGCCCCTTCCATGATCAGCGAATAACTGCCAGGGTTATCGGCAGTGTAAAATGTTACTGTTGCCATTCCATTTTTATCCGTTACAATATATGGCTCCCAATAAATGGTTGAACGAATATCTGTCATATCAACAAGGCCAGCAGTTTTGTATTTAGGCATATAGAATTTTTTTGGAAGTGAAAAAGCCATTGGCTTGTATAAATAAGTGCCTGTGCTTTTCTTTAAAAACGGCCCCGCCCCCCCGCGCGTGGTTACTTCAATAAAGGCATGCTCAAATGGATTGGCCATGGGGTTATAAATGAACCTGCTGCTATAGCGCGTCTGGTATTTGCCGCTCATCATAACCTCTATCCCTTTAATTTCTTCGGCATCGTAATAATCAAAATATTGCTTAAAATATTCATAGGGATCCATACCTTCCGGTTTGGCAAAGTCTACATCCACACCATCTATAATAAGATGGGCCAGCATGCCTTTAATGACATAAAAACGCATCCCTGTTTTATTGGTTCTGTTGCCAAACCCAACTACTCTTTTTTCCAGTAAATCTCCCAGTGTCATTTTGCCTGATTTTTCCAGCTCCTGCTGACTGACGATCACATCAGCCCCGCCTGGCCCATTCAGATTTTTAGAATCTTTAATTGTTTTTTTTGCAGTAATGGCCACCTCTTTCAATATATTCCGGCCAGTAATCCGATCTACTTCCTTATTTAACAGGAATTGCTTTTTTACGGCTAAAAACCTTCCGGTATCCATATTTACATACCAGGGTATCATCCGCTGGCCAATACTGCTAAAAACAGGAGGTATAAATTCCTCTACCTCTATTCCAACATTAAAACTTTTGCCTCTTTTGTTTCTGGCCTGAATAAAAAATACCGCGGTATCAGAAGGAAAAATACCCTTGAATCTGAAAAGCCCCGATTCATTGGTTACAGTATCCATCACTAACATTGGTCTTTTTGAGAAGAGATTAATGCCCGAATTGGCTACCGGTTTGTTAAATAGATTTGTCACCTTACCTTTTATTTCAAATTCTGGTTCAGCAGCATAAACATAAGTCTTTACCGGATCAAACATTTCATTCCAGCTATAGCCAACCCAGCCTTGTGTCAACAGTAGCAGATCCAGATCCTGCCACTTTTTAAGATCTGCAGCAGCATGTAAATAATATCCCGGATCTTCTACAAGCCCCTTCAAATCAGCAGTCAGCAACATCCTGGTAACGATAGAACCCCTTGCAATACTATCAGTTTTAACCTGGTTATCATCAGTAACTGTCATAGAAAAATTTCCCTGAACAGGCATTCCATTGGCATCTGTTACCTTAATGCGCATTGAAACACTATCTCTTTGCTTATAAAATGATTTATCCGGGCTCAACTCAATTTTCAGCGCATCAGTATGATCAATATACATTACCCGCTCGTTAAGCACCTTTTTATCGGTTCCAGCCAATGTTATACGTACTATCCCGGTTGGAAATGCCTTTTTACTAATCCTTATCCGGGAGCCGTTCTTATTTAAATTGATCAGGGCGGCAAAACATACCGTTCCCCTCGCCTGGCCAATTAAGATATAGCTGTTCCCGGCCAAGGCTATATCAGGTGTAGCATTAATCAGCACTTCACAGGAATCCCGCTCCAACCTATTGTTAATACTTAAAATTGTACCACTGGCTTTTACTGCAGGTAATGGATAAGATCTTGATGTTCCCTCTATTTTTGCGGTATATTGCTCGCCTGCCAGGGCACTCAGATAAAACACCCCCATACCTTTATGTGCAGCATTAAAAGCAGCTACTTCCAATCCATGGCTATCGTAAACCTTACCCGATACATTCACTCCTAAACCATCCTCATTTATAGCCTTAAAAGCTACACGTGAAGCTAAATCAGCTATCAGGTCGCCACCCTCAGGCATAAACTGCAGGTCGATATGTTCTGGCCGGTTAATGGTAACAGGTATAACGAGCTGATTATTTTCTCCATTTTTACTTAGGTCCTGAACACGTAAGGACATCCCTTTTGCATTTAATTTTTCCGGTATATCAAGGTTTACTTTCAGCATCCCGTCAATATCCGTTTGCATTTTTGCTTTGGCCCATGATCTTTTTCCATCAGTTGCCATAATCTGGACATCTTTTAATGCTACACGCACATTATCCAGTCTGCTAAACTTTAAATCAAGTACTTCATTGTCTTTACCCGCAACTTTATTTAGCTGGGCATTATAGTTTACCAGCCATTCTGTACCGGCGCTACTGCCAATATAAAATTGCTGCTTAAAAATATAATCTTCGCCAAAATTGCGCATCCAATTGGTATATGCTCTAATTACATAATTTCCCTGGGGGAGCTCTTCGGGATCAAGTGCTATCTGGCCAAATGAAATTCCAGCAAATACGGGCAGCATTATCCGTTTCATCAGCCTGTTGCTGTCGTTAGCAACTTCAACATACATCAGCCCACTTTTAGGAGCTGCGTAATAGGTATCATCAAATAAATATACTTTAAACCATAATGTATCTCCGGAAGCATATGCCGATTTATCTGTCTGCAGATATAGTTTTTCGACTGAGCGCCTTTCATTGAATTTTTGAATAGTAGAGATTACACTCTTGATACCGGGTTTCGACGAGACCTGGGCTAAGACACTCCACGTAAGAAATAAAAAAAATACATTAATTATTAAATACTTCATAAACGTCTTTAAGCTTATGTACTATTCGATAAAACTGTTAAGAAGTTGAACCATTAACCTGGTTCAACTTCCTTACTTAGATATAAGCTGGTATTTTTTTCAAATTTGAATACCTGCTTTTGGTTCATTCTCAGTATGATAATGGCATAAAATTCGGCACTTTCTTCAATTTCGAGTACTTTTCCAAGATTTATGATTTTATCACCTTGTTCAAGGTCTGAAATTGACTTTATTTCTATCGGTTCGGTATGGGATTTTAAATTCGACATTGAGATCGCTATTAAAATATAGTTGTGGATATAAAAATACACTTCAAAGATATCAAAAATACTATAAGGATAGCTAATTATTATCAAATCCCCTGACGATCAGTTTGTACGGTCATACAATATTTAACCATATTTTCAGTTATAGTATATAATGCAATACTTCAGTTAAAATATCATTTTATATTACTTAAAAGTATTTTTTAAACAAATAATTAATATCTTTATATATTAATTAACAGAAAAAATACACTAAAACGTTACATTTTTACATCAATTGATGATATATCAATTGTAAAAATCAAATATATTTGCCTATTAAGATGCCAGATATAAATTATTCGGAGCAAATGCCTCAACTACAAAAAAATAACGCTCAAAAAGAAAAAGGCAGTCACCAAATCAGCCGTTATTCTTTATCGGGGCAATTACTGGAAACCTACGCCAATGCAAAAGTTGCAGCAGCAGCAATGGGTACACACCAGGTATTTCTTTCCAGTGCAGCCAGAAAAAGCAGCAAACTGTTAACAGCCTGTGGCTATTTATGGAGACGGGGAAATGCGCCCGAAATAGATATGAAATCCCTTTTACAGGAAAGATGGTACCGTTCCTCTCCCCTTGCTAAAAACCAGCAAACAGTTGGACAGTATGATTTACAGGGTAACCTGATCCGTACCTTTGCCAATACCATAGAAGCTGCAAAAGCTGTAGGTGTTCATAAAAATGGCATCCGTGACGTAATTAAAGGCCGCGGACTAACCTATGGAGGCTTTATATGGAGTAATACACTTAAAAAGAAAGTACCCGTAGATCCAAAAATCACATCCAGAAGAGAGCGGGTTTCACAATACGATCTGGATGGCAGATGGCTGGGCTCTCACAAAAATTGCTATACAGCATCCAAAGCCACAAATATAGACAATGCACAGATTCACAACGTATTGAATAATCTTTACCTCACAGCAGGAGGCTTTTTATGGCGTAAGGGCGAACAGCTTCGGATAAACATCAATGAACTCCGTAAAGACCCACATTATCCAGGTTCCTTACTGGAAGAACACATGAAGAAAAAAAGAAAAAACAAACAGTAAATACCCCACATCAGACAGTGGTTTTTGTTCATTCAGGCAAGGCATCTATCACCAGATTAAAAATGAACAAAATAAATAAGAAGCAGTATAGCAGCATATTTATATCGGCACAATTACCTTAAAATGCAAACATTTACTGATTTTGAGCAGGTCAAGGTCAGGTCTGTTCCTGTAATGACAATTACAATTGACTGCTAATGTTATGGTTATAAGTTATAAATTATATACTTTTGAAAATGAAACTGAAAAAATGATTTAAATTATTCATATTAAACAGGAACATTTTGAAATTATACGCTCATCAATTAGTTGCAGAGGCACTCAGCCTATTACATGACAACAATACAGATTGCTTTCCTGTATATGATCAGGAAGTACCCATAGGTAAAATTACCTATGCTGAACTAATGTTCTTTGTTGGCCATCATGAAATCAAACTTCAATTTGATCTAAGAACTACTTTGTCTGCTATCAAAGGGATGCAAATAGCGCAACATCAAATGGCACAAAAAAAAGCCAGAATCTCGAAATGGGTTGCCAGGCTAGGTACAGCTGTAGTTTTGATGTTTGTACTGTTTGGTTTTACCTGGTTGTTTTCTGACCCGGTTGATTTCGGGTCTGGCAACCATAATGATAAATCGGGTCCGGATGCTAAAAACATTATCTTAGCTTTATCAAACGGCATGCATCTGCCGCTTGATCCCTATAAAGAAGGAATTGTTGTTGATCACTCAAAGTTGAGCTATAATGACGGGACTGTTGTTTTCTCGCGCAATGACAACAGAACTACTAACTTGAGTATCAGCACTGCCAGAAAAGGCATTTACCAGATAACTCTTCCCGATGGAACCCGGGTTTGGCTCAATGCTTCAAGCAAACTTAGCTTTCCTTCAACTTTTACCGGAAGTGCCAAACGCATTGTCCGTTTAAGTGGCGAAGCATATTTTGAAGTTGCAAAGGTTTGGACAAAACCAAATCACAGAATACCATTCATTGTGCTAAGTGATAATCAGGAAATAGAGGTTCTGGGCACGCATTTTAATGTACGTGCTTATCCAAAAACAAGTATAAAAACAACTTTGGTGGAAGGCGCTGTCCGCATTACACCTTTAACTGATAACCAGCCAGTTAGTGCCGATCCTTCTATGACAGACCCCATGATGGCATCTGTTAACAACCAGTCCAAAAGATTGCTGCAGTCCCAGGCAGTGGTCCTGAAACCTGACCAGCAAGCCACTTTAACGGCTCAGCAATTAACTGTCAGCGCTATTGATGCAGAAGGTACCATTGCCTGGACAAAAAAGGATTTTACTTTCAGAAATATGCCATTGGAAGCCATTATGAATGTAGTTGCCAGTTGGTACGATGTAGACATCATCTATCAGGAAAAACCCAACATTGTGCTTTTGGGTGGTTCACTACAACGTTCTGATCAATTGGATGAGCTGCTTGCTGCACTTACACTGGCTTCAAATATGCACTTTAAGGTACATGGCAGACAGGTTACAGTAATAAAACAGTAAGCCCTTAGTCTAAATCGACCTGCTATAATGTCTATTTCACAACCTGAATTTCAAATTTACAGGTATTACCTTTACATAAAAAAAGGAGAAATTTATTATGGCAGATATATTGCACAGAATCGGAATTAAATCGTCGTCAATAGACGAAGTTTACCAGGCATTAACCACCCGGAAAGGTCTTGCCGGCTGGTGGACAAACAATACACACGGAGAAGGGAACCAAACAGGTAACGTAATTGAATTCCGCTTTGGAGCAGGAGGTTTCGATATAAAAGTTATCGGTCTTACCCCATCAACTAACGTATTGTGGGAAGTAGTAGAAGGGCCTGAAGAATGGATAGGTACCACGATCAGCTGGGACCTTAAGCAGGATGGCGATTATATTATCCTACTTTTCAAACACATCGGATGGAAAGAACCCGTAGAGTTTATGCATCACTGCAGCACTAAATGGGCTATCTTTCTAATGAGCCTGAAATCGCTTATTGAAACGGGAAAAGGAACCCCTGATCCTAATGATGTCAAAATAGACAACTGGAACTAAAAGCAGAACGGAGATTTTATTTTACCCTGATAAATGAGTTTTGAGCATCTCCCACCCATTTATACTTATAGATGGTGCTTTCCTGCATTCCGTCTTTGTACTTTTTATTGTGTGAAATATAAAACAGTCCATCACCTATAGGGCACAAGCCGGTAGCACCCCATTCAAAATGCCAGCCTCTGATACCAGTATTTTCATCTTTCGGCCCTGCCTGAAGTAAAGAAAGGGTTTTGACTTTGATATGCTGACCACCTGATGAAATCTGCGCTTTAACGGGCATTTTGTGTGCATCAATCACAAACAGATCGTAATTAGGAAACTGGGCTTTAGTGCCACGGTATACCGCAGCAAAAAAGTTTCCTGTAAAAGCATCGTAAGCTAAATTTTGAATGCCGTAATTGGTGCTACCGGTTTTTATAAAGTATTTTTCCGAAGGCCTTGCCGGTCCGGAATGATGCAATTTGTCCTGTAATAATGGCTGCGCTAATTTATTCCAGTTGGCAATATCATACTTTAATAAAACCTGATGATCATTATCATCTCTGTCAGTATCACCATAAACACCGTAAGCAACATATAAATATTTTTTATCAGAGTTGGGGCTGCCTATGGCCGGTGCAAAAGCAACACCATCAATTCCCGAACAAGCGAACCGATGTGGCTTTGTACCATTACCGGCCTTTACTTCAGCTTCATAATCCGTTACCGCCTCCTTTATATAAATGGTACGCAGCAAATCTTCTTTTTCTGCATCCATATTGGGACGTACAATACGGGAACCATCAAATATGGCAATGTAAAAACCATTTTCATTGTTGTTTTGTACCCCTAGTGATTTTCTGATTCCCTTACCAATTGCATCATTTTTATATTCCAGCGAACCATATATCTTCCCGTCTTCAGTATTAAAATCCAAATCACCAAGATGTCCTACAAAACCAGTTACACTTCCTATCAATTTACCTGAAAGATCCATCTTAATCAACCGGTCTGTAAAAGAAAAATAGATACATCTATTCGCCTGATCTAAAGCAACACCCTGGACATGTAATTTACCCTGTTTTCCAGAGTAAACCGAATCTGGCAGACTTTCCAGCATATTTACATTTTGAGATTGGACACTCAGCGTTAGTAATATAAAAAAGACAGGCAGTAAAAATATTTTTTTTATCTTCATGTAATTAAAATTTAAGCATTGAGGTTTCAGTTTTACAGGAAGTAAATGTAATAATATTTGGTAAACCGACCACCTATTTACTTTAATTATTAATCAATATATTTCATTTTGTTACAAAAAGAACTAAAATTCTTTCTTTTTCTTATTTTATAAGACGCATCTAAATTTAACACTGTATAAACCCGTACTTAAACATGTTAGAAAACTTTCCTTTTTATCTGAGTTTAGTTGTTGCCATTGTATTGCTGATTATGCTGGCAAACAAAATTAAAGTTGCGTATCCGGTGCTCCTTGTAATAGCAGGGCTACTCATTAGCTTTATTCCTGAAGTACCTAAAATGCACATAGACCCGGAGCTTATTTTCTTTATCTTCTTGCCCCCTTTGTTATATGAAGCATCCTGGGCGGTATCCTGGAAAGAATTATGGCGCTGGCGCCGCATCATTACCAGTTTTGCCTTTGTAGTTGTATTTCTTACTGCCATGTCAGTAGCGTTTGTTGCCAATCATTTTATTCCTGGCTTTTCATTGGTACTGGGCTTTTTATTGGGCGGTATCGTTTCGCCACCCGATGCGGTAAGTGCCGGTGCCATATTAAAGTTTGTAAAAGTCCCCAAAAGAATGTCATCTATATTAGAAGGTGAAAGTTTACTGAATGATGCCTCCTCACTTATTATTTTCCGTTTCGCACTGATAGCAGTGGCAACTGGTCAGTTTATCTGGTATGAAGCAGCCCTAAACTTTACCTGGATGCTGATTGGCGGGATTGGCATTGGTTTAATAATTGGTTTGGTTTTCATGAAAGTTCATAAATATTTGCCCACAGATGCCAATATGGATATTGTATTAACTATTGTAACTCCCTATATTATGTATCTTGCTGCCGAGGAAATACACAGTTCGGGTGTACTTGCCGTAGTAAGTGGCGGATTATTCTTATCGAACAAGAGGCATCATTTTCTGAGCAGCACCTCACGATTGCGTGGTGTAAATGTCTGGGAAAGCCTTTGTTTTGTATTGAATGGACTGGTGTTTATGCTTATCGGCTTAGACCTGCCCGAAATTACGGCAGGACTGGAAGGTGTAAGCATTTCATCGGCCATTGGTTACGGGGTGCTGATTACAGTTGTACTGATTATAGGGAGAATATTGTCTGCTTATGGAGCGGTAATCGTTACACTTATTGCACGTAACTTTATTACTGTTGCCGACACCAGAAGCCCAGGCTTTAAAGTTCCTTTTGTACTTGGCTGGACTGGTATGCGCGGTGTGGTATCCCTAGCGGCTGCATTATCTATTCCGGTGCAGCTGTCAGATGGCACTGCCTTTCCTCAAAGGAACCTTATCCTTTTTATAACATTTGTTGTGATACTTCTGACCTTATTGATTCAAGGCTTAACGTTACCCTATCTGATCAGAAAGATACAAATTCCCGATCCTGACAGGAGCATATCTGAAGAGGAAGCGCACTATGCCATCAGAAAGCAACTGGCCGAACATGCCCTATCACATTTAAAAAACAACTATAGTGAACAATTAAGTCGTCAGCCCGTATTGCAGCAACTGGCCCTTAAATGGGAAAACAATAAAACGATAACGGATAATGATCTGATGGCGGAAGAGTGTAAACAGATTTATCTTGACATTCTGGCCCAACAAAGGCAATGGCTGATTCAGAAAAATAAGGATGAAAAGACATTGGACGAAGAAATTATCCGTAAGCATTTGAAATATCTGGATATGGAAGAGGAAAAACTAAATACATTCTAGCTTCATGCTATAAAGTGCTAATGCTATCCAGGCTCTTGATAAAATCGATTATTTCGGTTTTCTCTTCTTCGTTCAGGTGCAGCGGTGTCTCATCCAGTGTCTGGTTGGCAATTTCAATGCCCGCACCCCTACCACCACCCTTATCATAAAAATCGATCACTTCTTCAAGTGTCCGAAATACACCATTGTGCATATATGGTGCAGTACGGGTGGTATTGCGAACCGTGGTAATTTTAAAGGCATGGCGATTAAAATCTCCGGATTGAATGCGGTAAAGGCCCAAATCCGGATCGATATATTTACGATCTATTTTTTGGGGCACCCCAATCACTTCCGCTTCCATTTGCATATAACGTGGTGGCAGCGTACCGTTAAACAGCGGCAGAAAATGGCAGGTCCCACAGCGGGCTTTGCCCATAAACAGGTTAAAACCAGCCAACGCTGTCTCTTTCATGGCACGCTTATCGCCCTGCATATAAGCGTCAAAACGACTGTTTAGTGCAGTCAGGCTACGCACGTATCCCGCCAGGGCATTCATTACCTCAAAGGTATCAATCGCCATACGCCCCTGTCGGGGATAAGCACTACTGAACAGCTTTCGGTAGTTCGTATCGGCCCAGAGCTTACCAATTGCTACCTGCATGTCACCATGCATTTCGTCTGGGTTATTTAACACATCCCTGGCCTGGTCTTCCAGCGAAGGAACCCGCAGGTCATAAAATTGTGCAGGTTGTAAAGCCGCATTGATCAGTGTCGGGGTATTGCGCATAATCATCCTTTTGCCGGTAATATCAAGGTTTTTGATCAGGCCATCCGTAAAATCAAGGTTAGGCTGATGGCAGGAAGCACAGCTGCGCTTGCCACTGCCAGAAAGTACCGGATCGAAGAATAGCTTTTTGCCTAAAACAGTCCTTTCTGCGGTAACAGAATCCCCCGGTTCGGCAGTATAAGCATTACGGTTAAAGGCATCTGCTTCAAATAGTGTTGCGGCATCCTGATTAAGCAAGCGGTTGTAGCGAACATCCGGCAATTTTAATTGATCCTTTAATAACTTGAGCGACCTGGTGAGCGGGTTGGCGTAACGGATGATAAAGGTGGCTCGATCAAAGCGGTCAAATGTTTCGGGATGCTGAAGATAACCGATAGCCGGATCAAATTCAGGCACAGCCTTATAGTGAGCAATAACACCCTTCAGACTTTGCAGTGCTGCCGCCGATTCGGCAAAACACCTTTTGGATAGCGGGTCATCAAAGTCATTAAGTCCAAGTATCTCTATTCGAAAAACCTCCTGCTTTACCGCATCATGGATCTGCCAGTCCTGCAGGTCTGCTCTCCTAAAAAACTCACGGAACTCCGTTGCATTGATTGCCAAACGCCCCAGTAAGCCACTAAATTCTTGTTGTTTATCAGATACAAATCCCGGAAAAAGATACTGTTCAATAAGTTGTAATCCATCGGGCTGTATTACCAGTCCATTCAGTTCGGTTTCTGGTACCGGCGGGCCGTTCACTTGCCGGGCCGTTAGCGGATCAAAGTATTCCGTGGCCCATTCTAGCTGTTTATAGGCAAGCCTTACCTCGCGGAAACGCTGCTGTAACAATTGGCTTTGTGCAACATCCATTTTTACTGACCGCAACAAGTTGACGGCAAGCAATAAACTGTCTGCCTGACGAATTAATTGTTGTTTAACCTGTACTGCTGGCCCGTCCGGTTGCCGCAGAGATAGTAGCGTAACAACTACAGTTGCTGAAAAACCAAGGATAACAATTTTAGAAATTGAACGCATGGCTCAACGGATCTGCATTTTTATCACGTTCATTCAGTGGTTTCAGTCCCCACCTTTTTTCAATAAAAGCCAGAATACTTACAGTTTCATAAACCGTATGGTCCACATAACCCTTTTTTGCAAAAGGCGATAAGATCAGGGCGGGTATGCGTGTACCAGGTCCCCATTTGTCGATTAGCGGTGGAGCAACATGATCCCAAAAACCACCGTTCTCGTCATAAGTCAGAATAACTACCGCATCCTTACCGTTAGGGCCGTTCAGTACCGCATTAATCAGTTCTACAGCATGGCTTTCCCCGCCGGTTACAGTAGATTCGCCCGGATGCTCGTTTTCCAGGCCAATAGGCTTAACGAAGGAAACCGCCGGCAAAGTACCTTTTTTAGCAGCTTCTAAAAACTCAGTCTCATCCTTCAGGTGTTTCTTTCTACCCACCGTTCCTTCAGCATAACGTGTAAAATAAGCAAAGGGCTGATGATGATATGTAAAAGAAGGAGCAGGTTTTCCTGCCATAATATTGTTCCAGCCACCTGAGTACCATGCCCAGGAAATACCCTTGTCTGATAACCGGTCACCTATATTGGGTCCGGTCTGTGAAGGTACCAGAAAAGCAGGGTTTCCGTTTTTTGGATATAGATTAATCGAATTGACCGTGTTCACCGCATAACCATCAGGCGTTACTGTACCATCTTTAATCAGTTTACCCTCTGCATCTACCTGTGCTACAATACTGGCAGGCGCATTAGGAAATGTAGGTGATGCAGCAGCAACCAGCCACTGATGATTTAGAAAAGATCCTCCAAAAACACTATGGAAGAAATGATCGCAAACTGTATATTTTCTGGCAAGATCGTACAATGGTAAATCACTGGTACGATAATACCCCATAGCAAAACCTTTGGTAAAGTTATAAAGTGCATACTTATTCATTTTGCCGCCATTAATCTGTAATTGCTCCTGATAAAAACGATGTGTCACATCGGGAGTAACCTGGTCAGCAGCCACATATTGGTCAATATTGAAATAGGTATTGGGCAGGTTTGTCGGAAAAGCACTACTGCGCGGGATCGGTGGCAAGGTATGATAAGGTTGCCCGTCAGCATTAAGCTGTGTAATATTTTCTTGATTGGCCTGTTCCAGGCCTTCTGCACCGGGAAACTGTCCATACAAGTTATCAAAGCTGTGGTTCTCCATATAGATCACCACAACATGCTGCACTTTATTTAATTGCGCAAATGCCGGCGCAGCAGTCATACCCAAAGCGGCTAATAAAATGTATGTTCTTTTTAGAGCTATTCTCATAAACTATATACTTTCATACTCAAACATACTAATATTTTACAAAAACTGTTATCCTGTTCACCACACCGCAACTGGCCCTAATCTGTTAAGTGCAAGTATTACCGGCCACAAAGCCTTCTCAATGTAATACCGTAGTAGAAATTAAAGTATGGACCTGGTTAACAATAGCAGCAGCATTGATACCGGCCAGTTCCAGCAGCTCCTCCATTTTCCCCGACGCTGAAATTTCATTCACCGCCAGTTTTTTCACCTGGATGGGTTTGCCGGTCATTGCCAGCGCAGCCATTGCAAAGTCCCCCATACCACCATGGGCAAAATGGTCCTCAACAGTAATTAAAATTGCATTTTTGGTCTCACGGACACATTTAATCAAAGTATCCTGATCAATAGGATTAATGCAATAGCAATCCAGTACCCGCACAAGAATTCCTTCTTCTTTTAATTGATCTGCGGCTTTAAGCGCTTCAAAAACAGTAATACCGGTAGCGGCAATGGTAAGCTGATCATCTTCAGCATGCCTTAACAGTTTTGATCCGCCAATTTTAAAGGTTTCAGCATTATCATACAATACCGGCGTTTTGGAACGCAGTGTCCGCATGTAAAAAAAACCTGTATGACCGGTCATCTGGACGGTCAATTTTACAGTCGAAACTGCATCTGCCGGTTGAAAAATAACAGTGTCGGGTAAAGCTCCAAATAAAGCAATATCCTCAAGTGCCATTTGCGAAGGGCCATCCGCACCAATAGACACCCCCACATGAGAACCTACAAATTTTATATTGGCCTCCGATACCCTGGCCATGCGAATCTGGTCAGCAGCCCTGGTCAAAAAGGCACCGAAAGTAGCCACAACAGGTATTTTGCCAAGCCGAGACAAGCCTGCTGCAACCGAAACCATGTTTTGCTCGGCTATGAAGCATTCTACAAAACGTTCTGGAAAAGCCCGTAAAAAATCTTCAGAAAAGGTCGAATTTTTTACATCTGCATCCAGAACATAAATGTCTTTATTCTGGTGTCCCGATTCGGTTATCGCCTCACCAAAAACTTCTCTTGTAGCATATTCATTCCCTTTTTCAAAGGAAAGTCCGTGTTTCGGAGCTACTACTTCCTGTTTTGGTAAGCTTATTGAATCCGGATGCCTCAAATCTAGTTTTAGCTGATCATCTGGTTCACCCAGCTCCTTCAAGGCGCTTTGCAGTTCTTCCTCCGTCAGTGCTTTCCCATGCCATCCTTCTTTATCTTCCAGAAAAGAAACACCTTTCCCTTTTATGGTATGGGCAACAATGGCCAGGGGCTTACCACCCTGATGGTAAAATGCTTGTTCAAAGGCAATTTGGACTTCTTTAAGGTCATGCCCATTGATCACCATCGTTTCAAAACCAAATGCCCGAAAACGCTGCTCATATTTATCAGTGTCCCATCCAAACATGGTCTCCCCACTCTGCGCCAATCTATTGATATCAGCAATAGCAACAAGGTTATCCAGCTGGTGATAAGCAGCAAAGTTAGCAGCCTCCCAAACCTGTCCTTCTGCCAGTTCACCATCTCCTAAAAGGACATAATTCTTGCAGGGAAGCGATTCCCTTTTAGCCAGCAGAGCAAGTCCTGCAGCAACGGAAAGCCCCTGACCTAACGATCCAGTAGCAGCTTCAGCATAAACGAACTTTGGTGTAGGATGCCCTTCAAAGCGGCTATTAAACTTCCTCAGTGTAAGCAGTTCTTCCAAGGGGTACGCACCTGCCATCCCAAATAGGGTATATAGCAATGGTGCGGCATGCCCCTTAGAGAATACCAACCGGTCATTATACAAATTAAGGGGGTTGTTGAGGTCGTATCTGAAATACCGGTCAAAAAGTACCGCCATCATGTCAGCGGCAGATAAACAGGATGTGGGATGTCCCGATCCGGCTGCTGTGGTAGATTTCAAGCACCATTTACGGATAAGATTGGCTTTCTTTTGCAAATTTTCATAATTCTCCATCATACATTACTTTAAATTTTACAGAAATGTTTCTAATTTCTGCTTTCATTTTTTTAACATGTTAATTCAGGAGCTTAACCAGATAGGTTAGAAACAATCCGGATACAGAATGGTTCAAGAAAATTAAATTTATCCGGCGCTTACAATTCTCATTTAAAACATCGCAATTTTGTGAAAACCTGAACTAATCAACCTTATCCGAAAATATACGGGTAAACTGAAAAAAAAGTATACAAATAATAGTTCCGATTGTGTATGCTACAATATCGCTCCAAAGAAACCCGCGTCCAAGTATTAATGCGCCTAAAGTAGTATTTCTAATATCATTTATCCATACTGCATTATAAAGCTGGCTTAATTCAATAAGAAAACATATTAATAAACTAATCAACGCAATAATCCAGAAATTCACTCTGATGAAGAGCAATTTCACGCAGAGGAACATCATTGCGGCATACAATACATCCCCAATAATCAACGGTATAAATGATGCTTTCCTGGAAAGGATTCCCAATACAATTACAAAAACGATTAACAATACATACCTAAACCATAATCTGATATTTCTGTTTAGTGATGTCATAACTCAATACGTATTTATTTCGTTTATTTATATAAGTAAACTTATAAAAATCAGCCTCATGAACCTAATGTTTCTAAACTCAAGAAAATTCTTTCTAACTGGAGGCTCTTATGGATAAAGAAACATTCATCATGATAGCCTGGATAAGTAGGGAGACCTGTATAATGGAGCCGCTGCAGAGAGGCTGAAATGTCGCAAACAGACCTACAAAAGTCGCTTTATCCCCCCTATATAATCACTTTTTAATATGATATTTGTTATGGTTATATAAATACATAATACTATGGCAAAAAATAAATTATTACGAATGGATAATATCGGGATCGTAGTAGAATCTCTTGATGACGCGATCTCCTTTTTCACAGAAATAGGCCTGAAGCTCGAAGGACGGGCCACGATTGAAGGTGAATGGGCTGGTCGCGTTACTGGATTAGGTAATCAGCACGTCGAAGTTGCGATGATGGTTACTCCCGATGGCCACAGTCGGCTTGAGCTTTCACGGTTTCTAAGCCCCCCTGTTATCGAAGATCACAGGGCAGCACCGGTAAATGCCCTCGGTTATCTACGCGCAATGTTCACCATCGAGGATATTGACGAGCTGGTATCCAGGCTCCTCAAGCATGGTGCCCAGCTCGTTGGCGAAGTAGTTCAGTACGAAAACTCGTATCGGTTATGCTACATTCGGGCAAAGGATGGCCTGCTAATCGGTTTGGCAGAAGAGCTCGGTAAAAAATAAAATACTGAATATACCACACACAATTACAGGGTTGACTTTCAGTCAACCCTAAATCACTATTATTTTATATATTTTCCGGATTATAAGTACCGTGATCACGGTCACTTTTATAATTCATAGCATCATCTTCAGGTCCGTTTTCCTGCTCGCCAACCTGATCTTCAAGCTTATCCCCCTTTTTTGTCTCCGCGTCTTCGCGCATCTCCGAAATACTTTTAGTTGCATCTATATTATGCCCGCGTTTATCATCCCTTGTTTTTAAAGGCGGAGTGTTTTCATTGTTTTGCTGAGTTTCCATGGTGATATCATTAGTTTATAGCTACAACAACGTTAAGATCATAATGTTTACTTTTTAGTGTTCACGTGCCAGCTTTCTAAACAGCAGTTTAAATGCTTTTTTAGTTTCCAGATGATAGCGCTGCGCCTACCTGGTTCTGAAACTCATCCAGCATATCAAAAGTAGGCACAAAAAACAGGCTGCCAGTTTTGGCTGTACTGAAATCCAGTATACGGTCATAATTGCCTGCAGGAAAACCGATGAACATATTATTCAACATCTTCTGCACTGTGCTGAATGTACTGGCGTAAGCTATAAAATAAGTCCCCATTTCGTTGGTTGACATATGGCCGAAAGGCATGTTGTCACGGACAATCTTAAAATCGTCACCAACATTGGCCAAAGCAATGTGCGCATTTGCAGGCTTTACCTCATCAGACATTTCAATATCGTCTGCTTTCGACCTGCCAATGATTTTTTCCTGGTCTGCCGTAGACAGTCCTTTCCAGGTCGACAGGTCATGTATATATTTCTGCACAAAGAGATAGCTTCCCCCTTTATAAGCCGGATCATCATCACCAATAATAGCAAAACGTTCCCGGTCAATACCATGTGGATTTTCAGTGCCATCTACAAAACCTAAGATGGAACGACTGTCCCAATAACGGAAGCCATGAATTTCCTCTATACTTACCGCAACTGGTTCCAGAACATCCGATATGGCTGCTGCCATATCATAACAGATACTTGTACTGTCAGCCCGGATATGAATATGCAGGTCTGCTTTTGAAGATATTGCTGTGTGCTTTTCACCAATAACTGGAGCAAAATTTGTCAGTTCCTTAGGCGCTGGTGCCGGAAGATTTAGCCTGAACCAGGCGTCATACCCGATTCCCAGAACACAACTGGCCCTCGAAACCGGAAAGCGGACATTAACAGAATTATTAAGGTTAATGACCAGCTTGCAAAGCTTATTAAAAACAGTCCTGATCTCAAGGTTATCCTTAAAATTCCAGACCATAAATATGGTATTGTTATTGGTATAATCTGTTACATTCTGTGATTCAGGGTTCATTTTTTCTATTGTATCGTTTCATTGTAAAACTCCAGCCTTTTCATAGAAGCAAGTTACTAATTTCAGAAAATTCCAAACCTTTTTTTATCAGGTATGTTAAAATGTTCAAAAGAAGTTATGGAAACCCATTCTTATTGGCTCTTTATTCTCTCAATCGTGGTCGCCTGCATCAGCTGGACAGTCACTAAAGAAGAAATATTTAAAGAACCCCGTGAATATTGCGTCGCAAAATCAAAATCATGCAATACCCTGTTGAAGAGAAAATTCTTTTACGTATTCACTTGTGAATACTGCTTCAGTCATTACGTGACGCTATTGCTGCTCATTATAACTGATTATAAGCTACTTTACCAAAACTGGATTGGCTATATCATTGCAGGCTTTACCATAGTATGGATAGCAAATGTATACATGAGCTTATACAATATCATCCGCGTAGATTTAAAAAAGGTAAAAATCATAGCCGAAGAAGAAGCTGAAAACCTTAAAATGAAAAAAGATAAGTTTTACTAAAAGCCATTCTTTATCAAAAAATCATATACACACTGATCATACTCACCGCAACTTCAGGATGCGCTCAAATAACACCAGCTACTTAGAGGAATTGTCTAAGATATAGTTCAGTTCAGTTACACCGCATGTAAATTGCTTGGTAGTCAGCAATTTTAATTTGATTTTGTCTTTGATATCTGCAAACAATGGAATGCCTTGTCCAAGAATAACTGGATTAACGAATAGCCAGTAGCCATCGATTAAGTTTAGCCGAATAAGTGAATGCGTTGCCCTGGGGCTACCAAAAAGCAAAATGTCTTCACCCTCTCTTTGTTTTATTTCATTTATTTTGTCAGAGATGTTACCGCTTATAATTTCTACGTTCTTTAAACCGGTACCTTTCAGTGTTGTTGATAAAACAACTTTGTGTACTTTTTTATACCACTTTGAATGCTCAATGTCGTGTTTGCTTGCCGTAGGGCTATCTGCTGCAGTAGGCCAGTAATTTTCCATCATCTGATAGGTTACCTTTCCGTATAACGCGGTATCTCCCTCACTTATCCGTTTGCCAACATGATCAAAAATTTCTTCATCAACTGTAATCCAGTCCATTTCTCCGTTTGGTCCTGCCACAAAGCCGTCAAGCGATATGTGCATAAATGAAATTATCTTTTTCATGATTCTGTTTTTTGGTGAATAGTTATTTTAAGATAGTTTTCGAGTCTGTTTAAAGTCTGTTTGCCTCCTTCTATAGCATTTACCTTTCTGTTTAACTCATCAATAATTGCTTTTGATTTAAATACCGACTTCATGGTCAATAAGGTTTTTCCTTCAACTTCTTCAAACGAAACTGAAACCATAAAGTTATAATCTTCGCTTTTTTCACCAGAATGTTTATAGGACAGTAAGTAAGGCTTATTTACTTCTACATATTCTATTTTATTATCCCAATCCCTTCCCATGCCGTGCATAATAAAATCCCAGATCTGGCCTGGTTCTACCGTCATTGATCTGGTAGTTAGCGAAAAACCGTTTGGCCCCCACCATTCCCTGATATGTGCAGGGTTTGTCCATACTTCCCATACTAAATCTCTTGGTGCATCCAGGATTCTTGTATGTATCAGAACATTATCTTCTTGTTTGAATGTATTGTACTTTTCCATCTTTCTGTTTCTATTTTTTTTGAATTTTTGCCAGATAGCTTTCCAATGAATCAAATTGATTGTCCCAATATTTCCGGTACTGGTCTACCCAATCTGTCACTTCCTTTAGTTTTTCGAGTTTTGCCTCACAATATCGTTCCCTACCTTGTTGCCTGATGGTAATAAGACCACAATCGTTTAGGAGTTGTACATGCAATGAAACTGCTTGCCTCGTTATGGCAAACTCCTTGGCAATAGCATTCACATTGAGTGATTTCTGCGCAAGCATACCTATAATTTGTCTTCTGGTTGGATCTGCTATTGCCTGAAAGATGTCTCTTGTATGTGTCATAATGCGCAAGTATTTCCTTGCAAATATATACGCAAGGTTTTGCTTGCACAAATAATATTGAATATTTTTTTTTGCTTAGCAGCAATATCTGTATTTCCACATCCTGCCACTACTCAGTTCCATTGCAATTAAAGCATCCCAGGGGGCTTACTATAAAGGAAATACGAACATAATAGCCTAATGAACCAATATTTGTCCTTTTACCACAACTTCAAAATCTTCAGACATTCCGGCATTATAAACCCGAAAACAAATCTCCCAGGGATCTCTCACCAGATTCATAATGTAAGCCCTGAACAGTTTTTCAAACCGCTCAAAATCAATTCCTGCCTTACAAACCACCAGATACTGGGTATCACCCTGGGCAATCGTTTCCTGTACATAAGTTTCCCAATGCATTTTAAGCTCCATTGGCAAACGGTTAAAGTGCTGCCGGTCAATCAAAACACCAATACCTTCAATAAGTTCCTGAGGAATCCGTGCTTTCCCTTTCACATACCACAAGCCTTCTAGTTTTTCCATACTGCAAATCAGTTCACCGGCATAAACAATGCGCCATGGTTCAGCAGCACGAAACTGCACTACCTGGTAAACCAGGCCATCCACCCCATCCGGAAAATAATCCAGCTCAATCATCTGTCCTCCTTTTTAAACAAGCTTCTCATGGTATAAAACCTTAGGTACTATAAACTTAAGTCAATTAAAAACAAAAATACTAATATTTTTAGTTTTATTATCTTAAAATTATTTTTTTGCTAAAAAAAAGCAACGATATCCAGAATTTAATACGATAGTGAAATAATTTCAAGGCTATCAATCGATTCCTGATTCCGGAAAAAACGTATTTTAGTCAAATGGATATGGTGCAAAAAACTATTCTCATTAATGTTCCTGTCTCGGCAGTCTGGGATACATTAACCCTCAGCCCCTTTGTTCAACAATGGACTTACGATACACCCATTCAAATAAAAACAGATTGGAAAGTCGGCAGTACAATCGTCACCAGCGGAGATCTCCACGGAATTCCATTCCGGAATTCAGGTATCATCCTGGCCTTCGATCCTAATGTTAAGTTCAGCTATACTTTTCTAAGTTCACTGTCCAACTTAGCCGATACCGATGAAAATCATTGTCTCCTGGAATTTGACCTTTCATATGAAAACAAACAGACCAGACTTGATCTTTTCATCAGCAATTTCCCCGACGATGTGATCCGCAAGCACCTGGAACTGTACTGGGGTCCAACCCTTGAACTCATCAAAGAACAAACTGAAAGCCGTCATAGGCAAACCTAAACATACTGCGATTTAAATTCTACCTCATTTTGACTGCCATCAGAATATAATTATATTTACCAGCCCAGGAATTCTGTTATGAACATCGAAGAAATTACTGCATACATCTCATCCAGTTTTGAAGACGTGAATGTTACTGAAGCAAACAATGATTTATTCTTTTTCTACAGAGAAGAGAAAATGATGCCGTTCGCAACCATAGTTACAAGCGATAACGATTTTGACAATGCATCGCAGTTAAACAGGAAAGGTTTCTTCCGACTTAACATTGGTATTGACAAAACTACCTTTATAACCGAATTCAATGATATTGAGTTAAAGAAGGGTATTGGCGCTTACTTGAATTCCGGCTTAGATTTTTCGGTGGAGAATGTACTTATGCCACATCCAGTTTACGGTGCGATGTACTGGGTATGCATCGTTAATCCACACAAGGAAAATATGCTGAAACTAAAGCCCCATCTGGATGTAGCTTATAGTATCGCTGTTAAAAGGCAAAATAAAGCCTAGATTTTTAAATTATTACGCAGCAAATAGATTTAATTCTAAGCTTTCTTCTTAGGAACTTTAGCCCCTGCTTTTCTTGCCTCCGAAAGACCAATTGCAATGGCTTGCTTTTTAGAAGTCACCTTCTTTCCACTTCCTGACTTCAGTTTACCTTCTTTCATTTCATGCATCGTTTTTTCTACCTTCTCAGATGCTTTTTCTGAATACTTTGCCATAATATTAAAATTTATGTTTTCAATTTAATCTCCATCTTTCATTCGTTTACGCTGACGCTCTTCTGCTTGCTTTACTTCATCTTTTTCTGACAATGGTTCATCAGTTTGAAGCTTTTTATTTTTAGGCAGGTTTAAACTACCCGCTTTGGCCAGTGGCTTATCCATTTCATGACCTTTTTTTTCTTGCTTTTTCATAATAACTTTCATTAAGATATATTAAGCCATCGTTTCCAATGATATCCATAATACTTATATTTAGTATCTAGTATCTAGTATTATCTAGTATGTAGTATTTAAAAACAAGGTTAATCACAAATTGATTCGATTTTTTAATAAAATATTTCTAGCCAGCTAAAATCATGAGCTTAATGTTTAATCAACCCGCAAACAATATCGCTTCAGCAAATGTTTTAACACCATGGCGACAACAAAAGAACTTATTGAACAGATCAACCTCTTGTTTACTGAAAACAGAATGGAGGCATTTATGGATTACCTGGCCGACGATGTAGTTTGGGACATGTATAGTTCTACATCAGGCCATACTACTTTTAATGGAATAGCAGAAATCAATCAGATGGATGGAAGTGACATGCCGCAACACACAGATTTCAGGTTTTCAACCATCGTGATTGAAGGGGATATGGCCTCCGTACAGGGATCAAGTAAAAGTAAAAAAGTAGATGGCACGGAATATGAAAGCAATTTCTGCGATGTTTATCACTTCAAAAATGATAAGATTATAAAAATGAGCTCTTATATAATCGATAATAAATAAGCTAAAAAATGGGTTAGGCAAAGAAGTTTAACTTCTAATATATTAATTAATCAATTTCAAAGTTTTAAGATCATATATCAATAGCTGATTTTTGTCGGTCTTATCGTATTTTCCGTTATTATTGGAATCATAATGACCAGTAATCACGATTCTTCCAGTTTGCTTGTTTACAATCCATGTGCTTACAAAGAATCGATCTTCCATACAAATAGCACAAAGACACGCTTCTGTCGAATCCAGATTCCACTTCTTTAATACCCATTTCATCTTTGTAAAAAGAGGAACACGGATAGAAAATGCAACTGATCCATACATCTTTGATATAGAAAATACGACAGATGTAATACATTTATTTAATATATTCAGGCTCACTAACTCCTAAATCAATTAATGCTCTTGATAATATTTTTGGTTCCTCCTATGAAAAGACAACTATTATAAAACTTATGATCGAGAACAAAAATCAAAACAAGAACAACTATATTGCTAAATTCTTGTTTACTGGAAAATTCAAACTTTTGCTTCTAGGATTGGTAATTCTGCAAATTACCTGTAAACCAAACATACAACCTTCGAAACTTATCCTCAAAAGAGATGAGAAAACTTCAATGTATGCGTACTTTGATCAGAATGGAAATAAAATTTTGGGCGACTATTATGCAGCTTATACGGATACAATAACAGACTTTGGGATTGTAGCAGATTCTGGCTTTGTTTTAATTGATCGGAATGGAAAGCATATTTATAACATACTGCCATTTGATAACGGGCCTGATTATACGAGTGAAGGATTATACAGAATAACGAAAAATGGCAAAATCGGATATGTTGATTCACTTACTTCAAAAATTGTAATTACACCCCAGTTTGATTGTGCATTGCCTTTTGAAAACGGTAAAGCCAAAGTAAGCTTTAAATGTAAAACTGTATCGGCTTCTCCTGATGATGAACATCCCACTTGGGAAAGTGAAGAATGGTTTTACATTAATAAAGATGGGAAAATTCTGCAATAAACGCCCCCACATGCAACAAAAAATGAATATACAACCACTCAGTACACTTGAAAAGAAAAAGTTGAAAAGCCTGTTGATACAGCGCTTGGTATTCCTTTTTATATTTATTTTGCCATTATTATACGCCTATGTGATCTTTATTAAAAATGTAATTGGCGACTTGGCGATTAACCATATTAACGGATTGACCTGGTTTGGGATTTTCCTGATAGTAGTATTTACGATCTTGCTCATTGGGCTGGTTATACCTTTTTATATACGCACTTTCAAACACTGTCTTCAATCTTCTAAAAGGGTGGTCGATACCGTTATACTGGGAGTAACCGTAGAAAATTCAATAAGTGGTATTTTACCACCTCGCTATATTATAAAAACGGAATATAAGGAACTGGATAGCTGGGCAGCTGTAATATTGAACCTCGGCCTTAGTCTGCAACAGTTAAGACCTGGTATGGAGGTACGTATCCATTATACGGTTAATCGCAGCCATGATATATTGTTTATTGAAAGGCGTTAGCAGATAGACCACATCCTCTCTGTTTACCTTCATGGTTATCTGCTACTTAAAATTCCTTCCCTTATAGAAAACATCGGTTTGCGCTTCGGTTGCAGTGACGGTTAAATTGCCCAGTAACTTGTTAAAATTGAAGCAGCGTTTGAGTACCACATGAATAACCTCACCCTCTTTTTGAAGCTGGCCTTCCACCATAATCAGTTTAGACTGCAATATCTCTTTCCGGTAATGATCAAAAAGCTTTTGAAATACAACCAGGTTTACCGTTCCGCTCTCATCTTCTATAGTGATAAAACAAATACCGCTTGCGGTGCCCGGTCTTTGCCGAACCAGGATCAATCCAGCTACTTTTACAAAGTCACCATCCTTAGCTTCGGTAATTTCCTGGGCAGATAATATCCGCAATAGCTTCAGCTTTTCCCTTACAAAACTAACTGGATGTGCTTTAAGGGACAAGGAAGTCGCTGCGTAATCCTGCACAACATGTTCGCCGGCAGTCATAAACGGAAGGGCTACCTGCGTTTCGGTAACACTTTCAGAGGGCTGCCCCTCAAATAAGGCCACCGGCCTGTCACCCAAGGCAGACACTTCCCACAAGGCCTGCCTGCGGTCAAGACCTATCGAGCGGAAGGCATCCGCACCAGCCAGCTTTTCCAGGGCAGCCTGCGGTACACCTGCATCGCGCAGTGCATTGACCGAGAAATACCCCCCCGATCTTCCGGCAATCAATGCCTGTAAATCCTCTTCCCTTAATCCAGAAACCTGCCGGAACCCCAAACGCACAACCCAGTGTTTACCCGCTTTTTCTTCCAGTAAATTATCCCAGCCAGAAAGATTAATATCTACAGGTTTTACCTCAACTCCATGCTTTTGTGCATCAATAACGAGCTGTGCAGGCTGGTAAAACCCCATTGGCAAACTATTCAGCAGTGCCGTTGCAAATACATCAGGATAATAACATTTGAGCCAGGAAGAAACATAGACCAGCAAGGCGAAAGAAGCAGCATGGCTTTCAGGGAAACCATAGCCCTCAAACCCTTGCAACTGCTTAAAAATCCGCCTCGAAAATCCCTCTTCGTAGCCTCTGGCTACCATACCGTCTACCAGTTTTTTTTCATACAGATGCAATTTGCCGTTTGCTTTAAAGCTAGCCATGCTCCGGCGCAGCTCATCTGCTTCTGCCGGAGTAAAGCCCCCGGCCATGATGGCAATCTCCATCGCCTGCTCCTGAAACAAAGGCACACCGAGTGTCCTGTCCAATATTTCTTCCAATTCCTTTGATGGATATTCCACCGGCTCCTCGCCGTTGCGACGGCGCAGGTAAGGATGAACCATATCACCCTGTATTGGCCCTGGCCTGACAATGGCAACCTCGATAACCAGATCATAAAAACATTTGGGTTTCAGGCGCGGCAGCATGGACATTTGTGCCCTGCTTTCGATCTGGAAAACACCGATGGTATCTGCATGGCTGATCATTTCATAAACGGCGGGGTCATCCTGTGGCACATTGGCTAAAGTCAGGTCAAGCCCATAATGCGCCTTAACCAGATCAAACGCTTTACGGATGCAGGTCAGCATACCCAATGCCAGTACATCCACTTTCAAAAAACCGAGCGCATCTATATCATCCTTGTTCCATTCAATGCATGTACGGTCCTCCATACGGGCATTCATCACCGGGCAAAGGTCCGACAGTTTACCCTGCGTAATTACAAAGCCGCCGGTATGCTGTCCAAGCTGGCGTGGAAAACCTATCATTTGACAGGTTAATTCAAGGGTTTTACGTAAATGCCGGTCTGAGGGATCAAAACCCTGTTCTATGAGCTGCTGATCATCCAGTACTTCTGTATGGCGCCAGACGGAAGCCGACAAACGGTTTACCATATCTACGGATAGGCCCATTGCTTTTGCCACGTCCCTGACAGCACCTTTGAAATGCAGCTGGGTTACAGTGGCAACAATGGCAGCACGCTCACGGCCATATTTCTGATAAATATATTGTATCACTTCTTCACGGCGCTCATGCTCAAAGTCAACGTCAATATCAGGCGGTTCGTCCCTGGCTTCCGACATAAAACGCGCAAACAGCAGCCTGAATTTAGAAGGATCGACCGAGGTGATACCCAGGCAATAGCACACTACCGAATTGGCCGCCGAGCCTCGTCCCTGGCACAGGATGCGCTGGCTTCGGGCGAAACGCACAAAGTCATGAACGGTCAGAAAATAAGCTGCAAGGTTGCGCTTCTCCATAAAGGCCAGTTCTGCCTTAATCGTAGCTTCAACTTTTTCAGGAATTGCATGGTTAAATTTTTCATTTGCCCCCTGCCAGACTAAAAAAGTCAGTTCTTCCATTTGGGTGCGGCCATCACTGGTAATTTCTTCGGGATACACATATTTCAGGCTATCAAGGGAAAACTGGCAGGCTTCGGCAATTTCCTGTGTGCGTGTGATGGCATCTGGATACTGCCTGAACAAACGCTGCATTTCCTCCATTGGTTTCAGGTACCGCTCTGCATGCTGATGCAGCAAAAAACCTGCATGCTGAATAGTGCATTTTTCACGGACACAGGTTAATATGTCCTGTAATTCCCGTCGCTTAGGTTCATGATAATGCACATCATTGGTGGCCACCATCGGCATATCCAGCAGCTTAGCTAACTGCGACAGCCGGTAAAGCTGTTTCATATCATCGCCATTATACAAACGCATCGCGCCGAGATAAACATCCGATCCCAAAGCCTCACGGTATTCAGTCAATGTTTTTTTGAAACTCTCCTCAAAGTCAAACCTGGTATTTAGTGAAGCTGGTGGAACTACGATAAATTTTATGCCTTTGGCATGTTCATACACATCTTTTTTATATAAATGGCAAGATCCTTTTTCAGCCCTCAGGTTACCTGTTGTAAGCAAACCAGATAAACGGCTGTAAGCATCTCTGTCTGTCGGATAAGCCAGCAAACTTGGCCCATCAATCAGGTCAAATCGGCAAGCAGGAATAATGGACATTCCGATCTTTTTAGCAGCAACATGGGCACGCACAATACCTGCCAGTGTATTCCTGTCTGTTATGGCTATTTTAGAATAGCCATAAGCCGCCGCCTGTTCCACCATTTCATCAGGATGGGAAGCGCCCCGCAGGAAGCTAAAATTGCTGGTAACTTGTAATTCAGTATAACCCATTATTTATGCTCTTATGCGAAAAATCCATGTATAAACCATTGATGGGACTTATCATCAGAATAATGCCCCGACCGGAACAACCAATAGCGTTTGCCAGCTGCATCTTCTACACTATAATAATCGCGGTGCTCACCATTTTCCAGCCACCACTCCCGTTCAATACGTTCGGGACCATCTGCTTTTCTGATCTGATGTACCTTGCTTTTATAAATAAAAAGCATAGGCGGACTATCAGGAATCAACGCTGTTACTTCAATCCGTTCCGGCTTGTCCAATAACCATATGGGCCGTGGCTTATCGCTCTTCCAGCTCATTTGAGGTTTTTCCTGGAGTGTGCCGACAGCTTTAACAGAACGTTCCGGCCAGTAGTGCGCTACCGGCAGGTAACGGTGGATTGCATTTGCACCCACCTTGCCCGCCAAGCGGTCGATCAGTTCTGTTACTGCCCTGGCTTCAAGGCCCAGACTTCCTGCCCATAATCCTTCCTGAACGAGTGGTACATCTTCTGTTTTGGACGCTTCCATTACAAATAACTCGATACCCAAAGCCGGTGTAATGGTAGCAATCTTTAGTTCAAAAAGCTTGAACAAATGCGAAATATGATAAGTAGCACTGCTGGTGCCAATGCTGACCTGTTCCAGTTCGCCATCTATACGATAACATTTAAAAATGGCAGTCCGTAAGCCTTTGCCGTCTTGTTTCAGGCGCAGACAAAGCATTTCCAATAATTGTTTGATTGCGATCTCTATCCCGATAGCTGTTCTGATCGGCTCCAGGCAGGGCAAGCGTTCGCTATAGGCCTCGATTGGTTGCAAGGGCTGCAACAATTCCTGCTCGTTACCCAGTGCCTGATCAAGTCGTAATAGCAGCTGTTGGCCAAAACGCCGCCGTAGAGCGGAGCGCTGCATATGGATAAAACTGCGGATATTCCTGAGCCCTAGTTTTTGCAGCCGTTCTGTAATCCTATTGTCTAATCGTAGCGCCTCGGGCGGTAATGAAAGTAAAGCCTCAGCCTGCTCGCCGGGCTCAATGATCGGTTTTACCTTTCCGAAGCGGGCAATTGCCCAGGCTGTGCCAACAGTATCGGCCATAGCGCCACGCACATCAAAGCCTTTGCTTCTCAAACGGGTAACCACTTCTTTTAAATAACTTCTTTCATCACCCCACAAATGGGTACAACCGGAAATATCCAGTATCAAGCCATCAGGTAAATCGACCGTTACAAACGGTGTATAACGAATGCACCATTCGCCCAGCAAGCTCAGCAGTTTCAGGTCTTTACCAGGAATATCATCCACTACTTGCAAAGATGGAACAATAGCTTTGGCATCCGCTGCCACCATCCCAACATTTATTCCCTGTAATTCCGCTTCAATAGTAGTGGCGGTAATCACCATACGGCCATGATCTGGTGTAGCAAAAACAAAAGGCACACCCTTTAGCTCCGGCTTGCGGAGGGCAAGCCAGTCCGTCAGTAAGTGACGAAACCATAAGGTTACAAATCGTTTTTGCATGATTATCCTGCTTGTAATGTTTGAAGCTCCATTTCCTTTGCTGATGCAGGTTCACTGAGCTGTATAAAGTGACCTTCGGCCCATTCCATTTGCCAGCTACCGGGATTGCCGTTGCGGACTTTCAGCAGTTCAACATTCCAGCGGGGAAAACCTACACCAGGCATTTCACTTTCCTCACTTGGCAAGGAGGTAATCTGCCAGCGTACGGTACATGCCGTTGTACTTAGTTTTCTGGCATCGGTTCGCAAAATAAACCCGGTTACCCTGCTGCTTTCGACAGCCAGTTGCAGTCGCCGGGATTGCGCAAAGCTGATCTCCCGCACTTCTCCGACAACAGCAGCCAGTCCCTCACATTTCAGTGCTTCTTCCATTGCCCAAAGAACATCCCTTTCCCTTTGCAGGTCCACAAAAACTACCCGGTCCGGTTCAATGCCGAACGCCTTCAGTGCAGGCGGAAATAGCTTCCTTGAAGTGCCAATCCATACGCCGATACCCTCATGCTGCATCAGCCTGCCCAGCAAAGCCGCCATAAAACCGCTGCAGGCCGCAGCCTGTTCTGTTTCGGCACCCAAAAACTCGTGCACCACACCGATAGGAAAAATTCCATTTGGAAAAGTAGCCTCTAAGAGCCCAAGCCCCATAACAGAAACAGCTGCCGCAGTCGGGGGCTTAAAACCTTCCAACTGCAAAATATCCTTTCGGAGCTGATTGATAATATCGATGTTGCTTTCGGGCATCACTTCTGATTTGGAACCGTAAAGTTATGCTAAAAATATTAGTATTTTATAAAAATAATTACAAATACTTCAATATTATTGACTGTATAACACTACCAAGCTTTCCCATTCCTCTTCAAGTGAAATTTTCGGTCTATGCTTTCATTCCCTCTTATAAATTACAGCAGATCTTATGCTTTTGGTCAGGTCCGTAACTGCAGGAAATATTTTTGTCATGAGCTAAGCATATAATGCAGATTGGGACTAAATATATTTACAATATAGCAATAAACTCCTGACGCACAAATTACTGCTGCTTACGGCTATCCTCGATGCCACTGTAGCGTTTTTTGTGTCCAAACCAGTTAATCTGAAACATAATTCCACCTGGTTTGTTCTTTAATCAGATAATAGGTATTCACTAAAACTTATAATTATGGCAAACCAACAGGATAAGCTGAAAAAAGATGAAGCGCCAAAAAAAAATGTTTATAAAGAAACGAAGGAGCCCATCAATGAAAAGAAACCAGATAGTGGAGAAACCTCTTCGGTCGCTGATCTGGGAAGAACAGATCTGATCTCAAGACCGGAAAGAAAGCATAAACCACTGGGGTCAAGTCATGAACCGGGAACAACACCGGGCAGCGACATATAGAAATAAGGTGCTGATGTCTGATCAGCACCTATTTTTTACATTTTAAAATCATACTTATGAAAAATCATGGAACACCCAAACCCGGCTCTAAGCAATATGATGTTGAAAAAACAGAAAATCTGACCAAACCTAAATACCATAGCAGCACCGATCGGCGAAGTAGCCAGGAATTGCCAGCAACGGAAAACCTGAATGATCAGCCCGAAAACAATTCTGACGAAAAAATAAAGGACACAGATGTCCCAAAAACCAATTTAGGTAATAAACGCGATGGTGATGAAAAAAAAATGTAAATTTCCTCCTGAACTATAGCATGCCTGTCATACTCCCCAGGCAGTTACAATGAGCTTCCTTTCACCTCCATGATCACGATGTTCACAAAGATAAATCCCCTGCCACATGCCCAAGGCCAATTTTCCATTACGGATGGGCATAGTTACTGAGCTACCCAGTATAGAAGATTTTATATGTGCGGGCATATCATCTGCACCCTCATAATCATGCTTGTAATCAGGATCGTTTTCCTGAACTGCTTTATTAAAAAAGGTCTCAAAATCCCCGCGCACTGTTGGATCCGCATTTTCATTAATGGTAAGTGACGCGGAAGTATGCTGAATAAAAACCTGACAGATTCCGGTTCTCAATGATTTAATTTCTGGAAATTCCATCAGTATCTCATCAGTAATCAGATGAAATCCTCTTTTTCTTGCACGTAATGTTAACGTTGTTTGATAAATATCCATTTAAATAATCCCGCTTTATTGAACTTAACCAAAAAGAGGATGACCATTTTTGATACATCCTCTTTTTTAAAAAATTTCTAAACACCATAAGTAGTGGAAGACGTTTCTCCACCGCGCCCCGTCCAGTTGGTATGAAAGAACTGACCACGTGGTCCATCTAAACGTTCATAGGTATGTGCGCCAAAATAATCCCGCTGTGCCTGTAAAAGGTTTGCCGGTAAACGTGCACTTCTGTAACCGTCAAAATAGTTGATCCCCGCGCTGATACAAGGCACCGGAATTCCATTAAGGACAGCAGCAGCCACTACCCTTCTCCATCCGGCCTGGGCCTGAAGGATTTTGTCTTTGAAGAAATCATCAAGGATCAGGTTTTGCAAAGCAGGGTTTTTATCAAAAGCTTCTTTTATTTTGCCTAAGAAAGAAGACCTGATGATACATCCTTCACGCCACATCAGGGCGATACTGCCATAATCCAATTGCCAGCCGTACTCTAGTGCAGCAGCCTGGATCATTTGATAACCTTGTGCATAAGAGATCACTTTAGCAGCATACAACGCGTCACGCAGGTCATTGATAAACGCAGCCTTATCGCCTTCAAATGTAGGTGTAGGGCCGGTTAATACCTTAGAAGCCGCTACACGTTCATCCTTTAAGGCAGACAAACATCTTGAAAATACAGACTCCGCAATTAAGGTAAGGGGAACACCCAGTTCAAGCGCTACAGTACCTGTCCATTTACCGGTACCTTTTTGTCCGGCAGTATCCAGGATCTTATCCACTAAAGGCGCTCCGTCTTCATCTTTAAAGGCCAGGATATCACTCGTTATCTCAATCAGATAACTGTTCAGTTCACCTTTATTCCATTCCGCAAATACCTTCTGCATATCATCTGCCGACATACCCAGCATATCTTTCATCACCTGATAGGTTTCATTGATCAATTGCATATCGCCATACTCTATACCATTGTGAACCATTTTCACAAAATGACCTGATCCCCCATCTCCGATCCACTCACAGCATGGCGAACCGTCTTCTACCTTTGCTGCTATAGCTTGAAAGATCGGTTTTACAGATTCCCATGCAGCCTTGCTGCCGCCCGGCATAATAGAGGGGCCCAATAAAGCGCCTTCTTCTCCTCCGGAAACACCAGTACCTATATACAACAATCCTTTACTTTCTACATATTTAACACGTCTTTCCGTATCAGGAAAATGAGAGTTGCCGCCATCTATAATGATATCACCAGGTTCCAGTAATGGAATAAGTGTTTCAATAAAATCATCAACAGGACGTCCGGCTTTCACCATCAGCATCACCTTACGCGGACGCTTTAATGAACCAATAAACTCTTCTATAGACATCGCTCCAAAAATATTTTTTCCCTTGGCGCGTCCATTCACAAACTTTTCTACCTTATCAACACTACGGTTATAGGCTGTAACACTAAAGCCTTTACTCTCCATATTCAGAATGAGGTTTTCACCCATTACCGCAATACCTATAACGCCTATGTCAGAAATCGCTTCCATAAATTTTATTCAATTTTTAATTAATTTATATTTATTTACAATAATAGGCTTCCAAATTAAAATAACCAACTTATTCTGGCTCATTATGGGGTATAATCTCTTCAGTATTTTCTTATATTCGCGTTTAATTTTTTATAATGAGAACCAGAACAATCGTATTTCTAGCTTTATTGCTGCCAGCTGCTTATTCTTGTAAGACTAAAAAAATCCTGGCCAAATCACCCCAAACTGCCGAAACCAAAAGTACCGATAACGAAATATTTAACATACAAAGAGAGCTGCCTGGCGATCAGGTAGAACGTACAGCCGCAGGGATCAGATTTACATTCAGTTCGGAAATATTGTTCCCTACCAATTCTTCTTACCTAAATGAAAAATCAAAAAGCAGGATTAATGATGTGGCAAAAGTGATCAGAAATAAATATGCCGATAGAAAAGTATTGGTTGAAGGCCACTCCGATAAGACCGGAACCCCGGAATACAATTTGTGGTTATCAGAAAAAAGAGCTGCCTCTGTAAAAACTTATCTGGTAAGTTTAGGAATTCCTGAAGCAAACATTAAAACTTCAGGATTGGGCGATACTCGCCCTGTTGCCGACAATAAAACCAAAGAAGGCAGATTGATCAACCGGCGTGTTGAAGTAACGGTATTGAAAGCTGATTAATGCTAAGACAATTCTCTAAATATAACAATTGGGCCAATTCGCTTTTGTTAACTGCCTTAAAAGAAAACGAAAGCGCAGTCCCCGGGTCCTGCATCAGGCTATTTAGCCACATTGCAAATGCGCAAACGATATGGGTCGCCAGGATCAATGGATTTGAACCTGCCGTGACCGTATGGCAGGTACATGATCTTAAAACCTGCGCCCTGTTACTTGAAAAAAGTGCAGATGCACTGGCTCAAATAGCCTATCCCGATATACCAGACTCCAGAATCATAACATACAAAACTTTTACAGGTGACAGTTATGAAACCGCTGTTGCCGATATCTTGTTGCACGTTTGCAATCATGGCACTTATCACCGTGCCCAGATCGCAAAAGATATGAAGCTAAATAATCTAGAACCTGTTAATACAGATTATATCCAGTTTGTACGCTTGCACTAATATTTAAAGTGCTTAGTTTTTATACACGATCACAGGCTTGCCATTTACGCAGTCTGTTCTGTCGAATTTCAATTTGCTCCGAAGGATACCACCAGTACCTTGTGCTTCAAAGATCCTGTATTTCAATTTATTATAAAGGGAAACTTTTTTCTTTAATACCGAGTAGTCCTTTGAGTGTAGATAAAGGATAAAATCCAGCTCCATTACCTCATCTTTAACTATGGGTGTAGGCCACCATTCTGCTCCACCGGTACAGGTTTGGGCATTTACCATCGTCATGATTTCTTCATAGCTCTTTGCTGCAAGGGGGATGGCTTCTTCAATATTGATGTTATTTGATGTGATGAGCTGAACTTTACCATCTTTGCATTCGGTTCGGATAGGTTGTTCGGCCATCCAGATGGATTCAAAACAAGGTTCCACAATATAACCAGCACGATATAAAGATTTATTATAAGCACTCAATAGATCAAAATACGCTGTTTTTAGCTTTTCAAATTGTGCCAGCTTTGAGGCAACTACCAGATAATACGTTACGGAACAGTCCGTTGAAATATCTTTAATCTGCACATGCTCAAGCTCACTGCAGGGAATATTGGCCGTAAGGTTTACCAGCTCGTTCTTTTTAGCCGACAACAGCTCTTCCCAGTCGGTAGGGCTACGTTCCTTCTTTTTACAGCCATTCATTAAAAATGCTACAGCCAGTAGAATGGTAAAGACTTTAATGGTTAGGTTCGGATATTTCTTCATGCAGGTAAATAGTTTATGGTTTATATAGCATAAACGTAATCAGGTAAACAAACGTTACAGGAGCTGATAAAAAGAAAAAGGCCATTTTTCATAACGAAAAACGGCCTGTGTTTTTGAAAAGAATGAGATAAGGTTTATCTCAAAAAACGGTAGGTTCCTTCAGTTCCTTCAAAATAAAGGGCTCCATCATCACCTTTGGCAGAAAGCGCAGGATAAAGTATTTTTCCGTCTTTCAGCACCTGCCAGGTACCGGGTAAAAGATCGGTCATCACAAATTTGAATGTTCCTTTACCAACAACGGAAAAGCCAAAGGGACGATCAACAGTTTCTGAAGTTTTGCTAAAAGTAACTATCCTGTCAGCAAGCTGCACACCAACAACCTTGTCACCGTCAATACGCTTCACCTCGTGTAATTTTTGCTGTGTATTGTCGGCAATCTGTATCACATTCAGGTAGTAATCTTCGGCTGCTGCCTTTTTTGGAGTGATTTCCACACGCCATTCTCCACGTTCCAATGCTTCATCCGTGCCCGGTTTAGGATCATTGGTATAATTGGTACCAAACACCCAGAAGTCTTTGCCCTTGCCGCCAATGGAGGTAATGTTTGAATTGGCCGCATCCGGCAGCAAAGCCGTATTCACCAACATCCCGCTATCACCGTTTTTTGTACGTTTTATGGTAATCTGATTCCCCTTTATTTCAGGCTGCTCAATACTGTGCAACAACCAGAACTTCTTAAAATCAGGTTTGGAAGCAACTACCTTGTCAAAAACGATCATCGCTGCCGGAACTTTGGCATCCTTAAGGTTCAGGAATAGAAATGAACGTTTTACTTCCTTCACTTTTGCCGAATAAGCTGCTGTAATGTCTCCTTTCAGATAAGTATAATCAGGGGTTTGGTTATCCGGACCAAAGCCCTGGGCAAGAATTTTGCCGGTCCTGAAATCGCCTGCCAGCATTTCTTTAAGGTCGCGGGGTGCAATCCAACCTTTTCCGGGCAGCCGCTGACCACCATCGTTGGCAGCAAAATCGGTATGGTCACTTCCACCATATCCCGACGAACTGAAAGTTTCTTTAGGATCGTAAATCAGCAAGCTATTGTGTGCAATAGTCCGCTTAAAAAAGTTCTTGTTGTGCGGACTGTTATAACCTCCTGAAGACCCAGTATACGAGCCTGCATCTATGGCCAGCGGGCCTTTGTAATAGATCTGGAAGGCTCCTGCATCCTGATGCTGATGGTTAAGAAAGGAATATTCGTTGACTTTCATCTCTGCAATCACACTTTCCGGACCCCATCCGGTACGGGCAATCATCCATCCAAAAGGCGATCCTGAGTACCTGGAAAGTGGCAAATCATCAGGCTTACGACTTCCCAACTGGGTATCGCGCCATAAAAATTCGAACAATTTGCAATGTGGCTCAACATTGGGATCTTTCAGGAATTCGTAATTAAGGTATTCATCTTTATAATAGCTACCTGCAAGCAATGCAGGCATCGTATAATATTTTGGTTTTTTCCTGGAATAATCTACATCTCCACCTGCTAAAATCTGTCCATCGGGGCGGCGTTTATAGATCGCGTCATAAAGGATAAACTGCTGCCCTGGATTAAACACATTACCAGCGCCCATCCGGTCTAATATCCAGAGGGCAAAAAGGTCGTTGGTAAATCTTACGTTCAGGTATGACATACCCTGATGGTAGTTATGCGAGGGATAAAACCAGTTGCGGGCAACCAGGTGTTCTTTGAAAAAACGACCCGCAGCCAGGTTATACATCTCAGGGAATTCATCGTAAATGGCAATCCCTACAGAAAGCAGGTCCCGCATGATCATCCATTCGGAAGCATGCCCAACAATAGACTTGTCTTTTACCGGAGGATAACCACATTCGAGCATTTTGGCCAGCCTCACAAATGCCTTCACAAAACGTGTTTTCTCTTCTGGTTTCAGCTGATCGTAGCACCAGTCATACACAATGGCCCCTGTAACCATAAACAGGCCTATCCCTCTCGAAATATCACCTGCTGGTTTAAAAGTTGCAGTTTCAAGGGTATCAATAATTGAAGTGATGGCTTCCCGTCCTACCTTTGGATCCTTGGTCATCAGATAGTTCAGGGCCATTAGTTCAACCCTTACAGTAAGCCCTTTCTGGTTAAAATAAAAACGAAAGTCTTTAACTTCAGGAATATCCGCTGGCTTCCAGTCTTCCTGCATCTTGATCATATCGGCCCAAACTTTTTTCAGTTTAGGGTCGTTCATCCTGTTTTTCAGGTCAGGAACTTGCTGCTCACGTAGATACAAACGCGGGTGGGTCTTAGGGGGTATGGGCATAGATACGCCATCCACGTCTTTCCAAACCACATCGGCCTTGGTTTGGGAATAGCCCTTTGTTGTAAAAACCATAAGTTCAACTACAACAAAAATCATATACAGGTATAATTGTCTTTTCATAATTTGGGTTTAATTGTCCAGGTCATCCGGTTTATCCGACCTTGGTCATCTCAAGTTACAAACATTCTAACCTACTGATAAGTGCTATGGCCAATTTTCAACATAATTGAAATGAATTTATTGATTTTTAAAACTACCAGCTTCAAAGCTGCTCTCTTCTTTCAAAAATTGTATACCTGATTGTACCCTGGTATTTATCTTGTGGAAAAGTATGGAACTTTAAATGATTACCCTGCATACCGAAACCCGGATCGTCCTGTAGCTGCAGCCATTTGCCATCAGCAGCCACAACCTTGTAATAACGCGTTCCGCCACCGGGAAGGTCTAATCTGACAAAATCTACTTTAGGGGCATCTCTGTCCAGCTGCAACCGCCATTTTCCATTGCTGCTGTCAAAAGCCTCAACCAGGCCTGACTGTGCTTTGCCCGAATCGTATTGCCAGCCTCCCGTAGAGCGTACGCTTACGCCACGATCATTTAGCCTCACCCTGTCAGTCCGGGTCTTGCCATCCAGCTGATAACGCACTATGACCTCCGCTCCTTCCATGTATACCTTATCTATCCAGGGTTCTTTAGAAAAGGGCTCATGAACTGTGATAAAAGAGGATTTACCACCACTGTGCCGCTGCATAATGCTGCTGCGCATATAATTGTCGAGTTTATTGTCGTCTTCAGCTGCTGGACGAATAGCTGCTGAACGCAGTTTGAAAACCTGTACATTTTGGGGCGACAGGCTATGGATACGCAAGCCAGAATGATCGTAACGCCAGGTAGCTGTCCACCTCCCATTTGCTTTGCCTGATTGTATGTCACGCAGGTGGGCATACGGATGGTAGCGCCTGCCGGAGAGGTCCGCATCTTCCTGCGCTTCTGGCATCTGTTTGCCACCCCATTCCGGAACCAGCGTGCTTAAAGAACTGCCCAGGGGGATACTGGTTTCCAGCTTACCCTCCTGTTCGGCCATGCCATGCAAAAACCAATCGTGCGTTCCGCCACCTTCTACATCAAAACGGTCCAGTACATAGTCCTTACCCGGAGCTACATGCACCATAACCAAGCGCCGGCGATAGGTCTTTGCAACTTTGTAAGCTGGTGAGGCATCCACATCAATTACTTTTACACGTGCATCGGTATCATCATAATACTTGAGCCTGCCCGTCGCCGGATGTTCTGGTGTGCCCACATCCTGTCCCCGCTGGTCAATTACCACTGTATTGTGCGAGGCAGTCTGAATGCTCCAGCCACGATATTTTGTATGGGTATACCCAATATCCGACAGGAGTTCTTCACCAAGTGCATATAGGATAATACCGCCATTGTCGTAATGCGAATGACCGTAGTTACCACTCCAGTTCACATTGAGCAATACCTGATTTTGCCCCTCGCCGGTACCCAGTGCAGCATTGCCCAATGCAGACCACAGGTGTGAAACCGTTTTATCTGTGCCTTTGCCTTTTACTTTTTCATAAGGCCAGGTGTCATTGATGGGTATCTTGCGCCCATTTGGCAAAATGGCATCGCGACTAACACCATAGGCTTTTTGGTAAAACGGCATAGCTGCAGGATCCAGGCCCGCCGTTTTGATGACATTATTTAAACTGTTAATGGTTTGGTCATGGTACGAAACTGTGCCCTCTTTCCACCACCCATCGGCAAAGAAACCAACTTTTATAAATTCCTGAAAACGTTTGAGCCCATCGGCCACCATTTTCGGATCATTGATGATCTTGCCCAGTCTGATCATGTTTTCATACATACCTGGCGACATGTTGCTGTAGGCTTCAGGATTGGCCGCAACATGCGCATAGCCCAATACCAAAAGATCTTTTACTATTTTCCTGTCGGTCTCAGGGCCAATGGTCTTATCCATGCGCCTCCAGTCGTATGTGCTTTGCAATTGCTGGTACACTTCAGCCATTTTAATCGGGATAGATGAATAACCCCACCAACTCCATTTCGCTCCCCGATAAGGCTGCATACCTTCATAAGGCCACTTTTGGTTGGCCGCAAAGAAACTGACCGGACGGTTGGGGTAGTCGAAACGTACTGCATAGTCTGGAAAAACCTGGGCAAAGCGGCCCAATATGGCAGCCGCCCGGTCGGCATAGGCCGGATCCCTGGTCAGCGTCCACAATTCGGCCAACTGAGCAGCAAGCTGCTGTATCCACTCCCAACGCTCATACCAGGCGTGTGCTTCATAATAGTACGCCTTACCCTTTTCATTTTCGTAGTACCGGTAAACCTGCTTCCCGCCACTTGGTGTGGTAATCACGTTCTCTTTGTTGTCTGGAAACTGTGCATTGGGAAAAGTCATCTGGCAAAAACGGCATTTTACCCGATCGCCCATTCCATAAGTCCATTTCAATACGCCCATGTCCTGGGCACCCCCCTTACAGTTTGGACAGCCCACAAAGTTAAGGCCCGAGTAGCTGGGAACCAGGGCTGCGATTGCTTCTGGTGACAGTTTAACAAATGGCTCCACTGCCTTTTTAAGGGCAGCGATATGTGCATTGTCTGGTACAGATTGTCTGGCAGATGCAGTTCCAACAGCGAACAGAGCAATGAAAGCCAGCCCTAAGGATATTTTAAAAGGATTCATTCAGGTTATTTTGAAGATCCAATATACTAAACTACTCCCTTCCTTCCTACTCCATAAACCGTTTTATTTACCTTTCGTTAACCTACCCGAACAAAAACCCTTAAATAAAACCCATTGGTTTTTATCTGTTTATTTCAACCGCAATAAAACGCCTTTTCTTTTAACAATGTGCTTATAATCCCATTGTATTTCCCTTGATTTTTCAAGCCAGCGTTTCAGGTCTCCGGTATTAATTTCTTCGGCAGCAGTATAGGTCACCGATGCATCTTTAAATTTTCCAGTGTTTATTTTAAGTTGTTCTTCAGCAAAATCAGCCCCGCTCCAGAACATCAGCCTGATGCCGGCTTTAAGTTTGCTATAGCCAACAATGGGATTTCCATTTATAAACCAAACCGGATGTGCATGCCAGATCTTACTTTCAGCTTCGCCCAGGTTATGGCCAATTTCGGTTGCCAGTCTGTTGCAGATTTCTTTATATGCGCCAGGCTGGGCATCATTATAGGTTTGTATCTCTGTATTCATCAGTTCCTGCAATTGTATTCTTTCATCAGGCCATTACAGACACCATCTGTAATGTATGTTGTCCTAATTTTTTATTACCTGTAATTTCCACTTGTGGTAATATTTGTTCAGGTGCCAAACTTTTGGAAAAGAGTTTCCAGGCAGTATCAGGATCAATCTTAACTGTGGCATCTGCCTTCAGGTCGTTTTTCTTATTCAAAGTCCACTTGTTTTCATCTTTAACAATATTCCATTGTCCACCAATTTCACTGGTTATAATTAATGAAACAACAGTTCCGGTTTCTGCAGCTATATTTTTAAAAGTATACGGAAGCGCATACATAAAAACATCAAGAAAAGGATAATACAACTCCCTGGTCATAATACCTGGTTTGCCAACTGCATCCCTGATTTGCTGTTGATGCAAAAATTTCTCCGTGTATTCCCTGGCAATATTGAACCAATTGGCTGAAGTTTGTTGTCCTGCCCAGGAAACGGCAAATACCGCATTTTCAAATGGATCAAGCGAATTAAGGTGTGCCGAAAATTGTGGTCCGGTGATTTCCAAAAGGAATGTCAAAACATCAGGACTAAGTCTTTTGGTTGCATTTGTCCAGGTCATATTCAAATTATTAAGAAAGGATACCAGCTCCTGATAAGAACTTATGTTTTCAGCTTTCTCACCAATATAGCCATCTCTTGAGATAGATAATGTCCTTAAATTCGTATCCAGAAGATGGGAAGCAACATCTTTAACTTTCCAAAGTCTGGCTACCGTTTGGGCATTCCATTCTTCATCAGTTAAAGATTTTAAAAGTTCTATGAGTTTTTTGTTTAGCAAAGGGAACAAATGCAAAGTTTCAACTTCTACTTTTTTATCCATATAAAGTTATCATTTAAGAAGCCTCTTATGGCTTCCTCTTAAAAACCATAAGCTACTTCACTGCGCCAAAAGCTGCGAAATTCGAATTCTTATGCAATATCTCCGTAGTTCTAAAACCCACTTTAGTCAGCAATGCCAGCTGAAAATTTAAAGATCGCGGGGTATCCTCATAAGCAATATAATCAAATACGTTTTGCGCATACTCCGGCCCTCCCAAACTTTCGAGATAGACCCGGTACTTATCTTCAAAAAGCCGGTTGATCAGGCTTGAATTATGGGTAATCAGATCAGAAATCCATAAACTGCCACCTGGTTTTAGGGCTTTATAAATTTTAGTAAAAACAAGTTCCCAGTCGGCATCATCACGCAGGTGATGAAAAGTGGCCGCGGCCAGTACGATGTCAAAATGATTTTCTGGTAAATCTAAATTACGCATATCATTATGCAGGATGGTAATTTCACCACTGGTTTGAGCAGCCACACGTGCTCTTGCCCGCTCCAGCATCGGTAAACTCAGGTCATTTAAGGTACAATTCAGGTTGGGGATCTTACCAAGCATATTCAAAGTGTAATTACCTGCCCCACAACCAATATCGAGTAATTCCTTTGCCTTCGGATTAATGTATTGGGCTGCTGCTGTACACAGTTCCATTGTGATCGGAGCATCTATAGTAGATTGCTGTCCGGTTTCCAGATTTGAAAAACGTTCCACATCTTTATCAAATCTCGCTTTGATCTCTTCGTTTGTTGCCTTTTGGGAATAATCTGTATTCATCTCTTTCTTTTTTTTCAAAAACCTTTGTATTTACGATAATTAAAACCTCATCACATCAGTATCAGGAGGCGTATGGCCAAGCAGCCTGCCCATCGTCATTATTTGCCCCTTATGATGAAATTCATGGGTCAATACATGCGTAAAAATACTGTACGCATCCGTTTCAATGTATTGATCTGCCCATTTGTATCCCTTAACGGCTCGCATCGTATCTGTTGCAAAACCTGTAATAAACTGCTCCATGATCAGGTCGACATCTTTAAAAATTGTCCTCAGTTGCGCTACCATTGTAAACTCGCTTTCTGTATAATAAGGTCTTTGCATCGCCAAAGCAAAATTACCCACCCATGCAATATAGGTATTGGCCACATGTACCATCATAAAAGCAATACTTTTACCATTAAAGGTATCAACTCCTTTCAACAGGTCATCCTGTACTTGTAACTCCAGGTACCGCAATACCACCGCCCTGCTTTCCTTTACAAGTTGATATTGAAATTTAAGTAAGTTGTTCATAAATACGCTAAATATAACCATTAAATACTAAAAAATATGCTCCGGAAATAGGGAGACAATAATAATTAAACCCATTGCTTATCTGAAAATGTGTTAACTTCGGCTATTTTCAACGATAAATTATACCATGATTTTATGATCTCAGTAGCCGCAGCAATAATTTTCAGGGAAAATAAGGTGCTCATCGCAAGACGGGCGGCCCATAAACACCTTGCGGGCTACTGGGAATTTCCAGGCGGAAAAATAGAGCCCGGTGAGGAGCCTGAAGCATGCCTTGTAAGGGAACTTGCCGAGGAATTAATGATCATTATTCAGGTAAACCATCACATAATGGATCATATCCATAATTATGGCAATTTTACGATAACTTTAAAGGCTTACTCCTGCACTTTTGTAAGCGGAGAAATCATCTTAACGGATCATGATGAAGTATTATGGGTAAATGTGGATGATCTCCCTTCTTATCACCTCGCACCTGCCGATGTTCCCATAGCAAATAGGCTGATGCAAAAATAGGATTGTCTTACTTTTCCTTCGTCATCACAAATGTCGCCCCACCTTGTCTGAATGTCATTTGATTGTTCGCCACATCAAAAGTTAAGTTGATTCCTGCCGATTCAAAAGTAAAAACATCCGGTTTGGCCGCAACAAGGGGGAAAGCAGATTGCCCCGTGGCTTGTGCATACAAAACTGCATCCTTGCTGGTAATTGTTATTTTAAGTGGCATTTTATCACTTGCGTAGGTACCCAGATATTTATTCAGGTCTTCGTTTTTAAGCTTCAGATTGCTGAAAGTAGGAATAACATAAGGCTTGTTAAACAAAATGCTAAGCACTCCGATAGCCACATCATTCAATGAAGTGTTAACACCATTAGCCGTAATGGCTATTGCCATCTTATTTTCAGGAAAGTAGGCTGCCTGCGACTGAAAACCATCTATTCCGCCAGTATGTCCATAACTGCTGTGTTCACCAAATGACATCTTGAACATTGCCATTCCATAGCCATTTGTTATTTTTTCCATCTGCAAAAGACTGGCTTCGCTGATCAGTTTTCCGGTAAACAATGCATTAAAAAACTGTACCAGGTCCCCCGGGTTCGCTACCATTGCACCGGCAGCACCGGGTATACTCATATCGGTTTCTTGTTCGGCCACCCAGCCCTCTTTCCATTTGTAAGATCTGGCCTCATTATTTGCCGGATTGATCGGACCGCCATAATAGGTGTTTTTTAACCCTATTTTATCAATGATACGTGATTTTACAGATGCAGCGTAGCTTTTCTTATCCAGTTTTTCTATAATAAACCCTAACAGGATGAAATTGGTGTTGCTATACTCGTTTTTTGCACCCGGCTCAAAAACCGGGGCATGCTGAAACCTTGCCAGTAAGTCGGCCTGGCTTAATTTTGCTCCAAGAATACTTGCATAACCGGGATCACTTGTAAGGTTAAACAATCCGCTACTGTGATTCAGCAGATGTGCCATTGTTATTTTATCGGCATTCGGCAAAGCAGGAAAAAAGGTTGCCAGAGTAGTGGTAAGACTAAGTTTACCCTCCTGTATCAATTGAAAAATAACCGTTCCGGTAAATACTTTTGTAATGGAACCTATCCGGTATTTGGTTTCCGGTGTAGCGGGTATTTTTGTATCTGCAATAGCATAGCCTACGGCCTTGCTGTAAACCATTTTCCCATTTTGCATTACAGCAATGCTCATCATGGCTTTATCCTTTGCACCAACGGTTTTGATCAGGCTATCGAGTTTTAATTTGTTAAAGGTAGCAGGGCTCTGTGCAGATGCTGCAGAAGCTACCGTGAAAATCAATAAGAAAAAACTGGTGATTTTAAGCATGACTGGTGTTTTTTAGCTATTAGAGTATGCGGCTTTGTCTATGTTACATAAAAATAACCATCAATTCATTTTTATAGGGATGTTATAAGCTACCCTTACAGGTTTTCCACTTTGTATCCCGGGCTCCCATTTTTCCATCCCCTCAATAACCCGGATGGCTTCAGCATCCAGTAAGGGGTGTACCGACTCTTTAACATATACTTCTGATACACTGCCATCTTTTTCAATAAGAAAGCTGACCTTAATGGTACCTTTGGGCCTTAACTTCAACATGCTTTTGGGGTACACAAAATTGGCCCCAATGTATTTATACAATTTATTGATCCCTCCCGGATATACAGGCTGTTTTTCTAAAGAAACGAACTCAGTGGCCCCGTTTGGTGGTGGAACTGCTCTGTAGTCTTTTTTAAACCTAAGCTTTCCCAGTACATATACCGCTTCTTTTTCTTTCTTTCCTTGCTCATCGTACCAGATGAACTCCCCGTCCTTTACTTCTGGTGAAAGTGAGGTATAAGCACCAGTCATCTGGATTTTCCCGGATTTAAAGTAGTCGGTAACCTCATACCTTTTGCCTTCTTCTATTGTTTTGGTAATGCGGAAATAAGAACCCAATGCCTTTGTAGAAGGCTCCCAGTCTTTATCATAATAAGTGGTATCCGTTTTTTGGGCGTAGGTTACAATGCCCGAAAGCAACAGGCAAAGTACAAAAATAGTGGTACGTAAAATCATGCCCTGAAGATAAGAGTTATTTTAAAAGCAGACAATTATATAATATTTCTACGGGGTGCAATGCTCTTTTTCCGGTACCATCCTTAATCTGGTGCCTGCAGCTGGTTCCGGTTGCCGCTATGATCACCTGATCTGTCTGTTTTCTGATTTCCGGAAAAAGTACCAGCTCAGCAATCTGCATCGACAGGCTGTAATGCTCTTTTTCGTACCCAAAAGAACCCGCCATCCCGCAACAGCCTGAAGGAATGGTTTCCACTTTATAGTTCACCGGAAAGGAAAGGACCTGTTCGGTAGCGCTTAAGGCATTAAAAGCTTTTTGCTGGCAATGCCCGTGCAGTACAACCGTTCTGGCTTCAGTACTAAAATCAGACTGTTTAATATTTCCCCTTTGTATTTCTCTGGCCAAAAATTCATCAATAAGTAAAACGTTGGCAGCCAGTTTCCTTGCTACGTCCAGCTGATCGTCATTTACCAGATCGGGATATTCGTCCCTGAAAGTCAGGATTGCCGAAGGTTCAATACCTATTAAGGGCGATGCCTCATTGATCAATGGGTCCAGGCACCAGACATTGTGCTGGGCAATTTTCCTGGCCCTCCGCAACAGACCTTTTGAAATAGAAGCCCTGCCACTTTCCAGGTGCTTCGGCAGGATTACCTCATAACCAAGGGCTTCCAGCAGCAGGATGGCCTTTATGCCAATCTCCGTATCCTGGTAATTGGTAAATTCATCACAAAAAAAGTAAACCTTTTTTGTACTTTGCAGAACTTCTCCTTTCCAGGTGTCGCGCTGATGTTTCAGGAACCAGCTTCTCAAAGTGGTATACTGAATTTCAGGCATACTCCTGCCGGCAGCAAAACCGGATATTTTTTTTACAGCGTGGCTAACACCTCTTCCTGTCATCATCCAGTTGTACAGCCGGGGCGCCATTGCACCCAGCGCCGCAATTCTGCTAAAGTTGGCTATCAGCCTCGACCTGAACGGAATACCGTTGGCATCCTGGTAATGCTGTAAAAACTCAGCTTTTAATTTTGCCATATCCACATTGGAAGGACACTCCGATTTACACCCCTTACAGCTCAGACATAAGTCCAGTATTTCCTTAATTTCCCGGTGATCAAATTTATTGACCTGCTCAGAATGCGTTAAAAAATTTCTCAATATATTTGCCCGGGCCCGGGTGGTATCCTTTTCGTCATGCGTAGCCATATAAGAAGGACACATGGTACCCCCTGCCAGATGGGATTTGCGGCAATCTCCTGAACCATTACACTGTTCAATATGTTGCAACATATTCTGTCCTTCATAACGGAACACAGTTTTAAAATCAAATCCTTTTTGTCCGGCAGTGTACCTCAGCATGGTATCCATAGGCGGACTGTCTATGATCTTACCGGGGTTAAAAATATTCCGGGGGTCCCAGGTCGCTTTTATTGCTTTCAGCAAGGCATAATTCTTTTCGCCAACCATTTGCGCAATAAATTCTCCCCTTAACCGCCCATCCCCATGTTCACCGCTTAAAGAACCTTTATATTTTTTGACCAGCAGGGCTATTTCTTCGGCTATTAACCGGAACATTCGGGTTCCCTGTTCTGTTTTTAAGTTCAGAATAGGCCTTAAATGCAGCTCCCCGGAACCGGCATGGGCGTAATGGACAGCATACAAACCATGTTTGCTTAAAATAGCATTAAAATCCCGGATATAGGCCGGTAAATCCTGTACCGCAACTGCGGTATCTTCAATTACAGGAACAGCCTTTTCATCGCCGGGCAAATTACCCAATAAGCCCAATCCTGCTTTTCTTAACGACCATACTTTCTTAATGTCCTGACCGAACAACAAAGGAAAATAATAGCCCAGTCCCAGGTTACGCAGTTCCGCTTCAACCCTGGCCGCTACCTCCATCACTTCAGCCCTGCTAGCTCTGGCATATTCAATAACCAGCAGGGCTGCCGGCTCCCCTTGCACAAAAAAGCTGTTCGCACGCTGCTCCATATTATCCCTGGTACATTCCAAGATATAATGGTCAATCAGCTCAACCGCATTTGGCTGGTATTTTAAGGCTACCAGATTGGCTTGCAGGGCAGCTTCCAGTGTATTAAAATGGACACAGAGTAAACCTGAATGTGCCGGGGGCAGGGGTTCCAGGTTCAGCTTCACCTCCGTAATGAAAGCCAGTGTACCTTCTGATCCTGCTATCAGTTTGCAAAAGTTAAAATCCTCAGCTCCCGCAGTAAAAGGTGCCGTGTCAAGCAAAATATCTATCGCATATCCGGTATTTCGCCGTTCTATGTCACTGCGCGGAAATTCTTTTCTGATTTCCTGCTGGTTTTCATAATTCCCCAACTGGCTTCTGATAGAACGGTATAACCTGGCCTCAAGACTTGTCCCTTCGCATTTCGCAATAAACTCCTCAAAATTCAGCGCCTTAAATGTCACCTCAGAGGCATCACTTAACAAAGCTTTAATTTCAAGGGTATGCTCTCTTGTACTTTTGTATAGGATAGAATTTGAACCACAGGAATTATTGCCCACCATACCTCCTATCATGGCACGGTTGGCTGTTGAAGTTTCAGGGCCAAAAAACAAACCATAGTTCCGAAGGTATTTGTTCAGCTCATCGCGCACTACGCCCGGTTGCACCTTAACCCAGCGCTCAGTGGTATTGAGTGCTATAAACTGGTTAAAATATTTAGATACATCCACCACTATACCACTCCCTACTACCTGTCCGGCCAATGAGGTCCCTGCCGTACGTGGGATCAGTGATGTCCCTTCTTCACCTGCAAATTCAATCAGCAGCTTCAGATCAGCTACTGAACGGGGAACCGCAACAGCAAGGGGCATTTCAGAATAGGTCGATGCGTCTGTAGCATACAACAACCTGGTGGTGTCATCCGTATATAATTCACCTTGCAGCGAACCCGCCAGTGCCTTAAGCTTCTCTTCCATCCCTTGATTTCAAGACAAGTTAAGCATAACTTACAAATCAAACTTTATGCCCTGGGCCAATGGCAGTGTATTGGAATAATTGATGGTGTTCGTTTGCCGCCGCATATACCCTTTCCAGGCGTCAGATCCGCTTTCCCTGCCACCACCGGTCTCCTTCTCGCCACCAAAGGCGCCGCCTATTTCAGCCCCGGAGGTACCGATATTTACATTTGCAATACCGCAGTCAGAGCCTGCGGCAGATAAAAACTGTTCTGCTTCACGCAGGTTCAAAGTCATAATTGCAGATGAAAGGCCCTGGGGTACATCATTCTGCATGGCTATGGCTTCCGCTATGTCTTTGTATTTCATCACATACAGAACAGGTGCAAAGGTCTCTTCCTGTACAATTGCATAATGGTTTTTAACCTCGGCAATACAAGGTTTAACATAACAGCCCGATTCAAAACCAGGTCCATTAACCACTCCGCCTTCAACTAAAAACCTGCCCCCCTGTTGTTTCACCTGCTCAATCGCATTCAGGTAATCTTTCACAGCCCCCTGGTCTATCAGCGGACCCATATGGTTATTTTCATCCAAAGGATCACCAATTTTGATCTGCCCGTAAGCTTTGGCCAGTTTAGCCGTAAAATCATCATAAACGCTTTCGTGGATGATCAGCCTGCGGGTAGAGGTACAACGTTGCCCGGCAGTCCCAACCGCACCAAATACAGCTCCGATGACCGACATTTCTAAATCTGCACTTGCAGAAATAACAATGGCATTGTTTCCGCCCAGCTCCAGTATGCTCCGGCCAAACCTGCCGGCCACCGTAGCTGAAACCACTTTTCCAACTCTGGTAGAACCGGTGAAAGAGATCAATGGAATACGCTTGTCCTCATTGATCAATGTGCCACAGGCATTACCCGTAACCAAATTGCTTATTCCTTCAGGTAAATCATTTGCCTTTAACACTTTAGCAACAATATGCTGACAGGCTATGGCGCAGAGCGGTGTTTTTGAAGAAGGTTTCCAGACACATACATTGCCACATACCCAGGCCAGCGCAGTGTTCCAGGCCCAAACCGCCACAGGAAAATTAAAGGCCGAAATAATGCCGACTACCCCCAGTGGATGCCATTGCTCATACATACGGTGACCGGGCCTCTCTGAATGCATCGTTAAGCCATAAAGCTGCCTCGATAATCCTACAGCAAAATCGCAGATGTCGATCATCTCCTGCACCTCGCCCATGCCTTCCTGTAAACTCTTTCCCATCTCAAAAGATACCAATGCCCCCAGGGCATCCTTATGTTCACGCAGGGCATCTCCAAACTGACGTACCATTTCACCACGCTTAGGCGCGGGTACCTTTCTCCAATGCAAAAAGGCCTGGCTTGCCTGTTCCATTACTTTTTCATAGCCCGCCACATCTGTGCTTTGCAAGCTGGCAATTACCTGTCCATTTACCGGAGAGCTGGAACTGATAACAGCCCCTTTGGATGCCAGCCATTTACTACCTGTTGAAGTCCCTGAATTGTCTGGTTCAATCCCCAGTTTGTTTAATATTTCGTTGATGTTCATTGCTTTATAAATTGATTAATCCTTTGCAGGTTTAATATACGTACTTTCAAATATTTTATCAGCATTATTGGTCTCAAAACCTTCACGCCGGTGATCCCTTTTTATTTCAGTTAAAGGCAGCTCCCTGAATTCCGGTAAAACCAAACGCTCCGAAAATTCTACATAGCTGCCTGCAATCGGCATACGCTCGCCTTCCGCAAATACAGCCTCCTGCATTTCGGCCATAGTACTGCTCTGCCGCAATAAACCGTCTGCACTCACTTTGATCTTACCACCTGAACTGTTCAGCTTTAAGCCAAGCGATTCCACAAACCGGTTAAAATCTTCCAGCTTATTGTAGCCAGGCTTCAGGTCCTGCACGCTGATGGTATAATGGTTCAGGTAGTATCGGTTGTAAATTACCCAGGCGGCATACTCACTTTCTTCCAGTAAGCGCTGGTAATCTGCCAGATCAGGCAGTTGCCATAAAGGCTGATGAAAAAATGTACCGATCTCAGCTCCATTGTCAAGGTCAAGTGTATCCACAGGGTCTTTATGTATACTGGAAGTGTACTTGTAAATAAGTTGCTGCGCCAGTTCCGACAGCTCTTTAACGATCAGCTCACTCATAAATATCCTGGGATATTCAGGAGCAGGTGGTGCATACCAATAGGCATTCAGTTTTTTACCCTCAAAATAATAGTAATCCATTTTTTTATACCCCTGGTGCAAAAAGATCTTTTCGAAAGAAGCAATGCCCAGATGTGGTACCCCTAAAGTACGGAAAGCAATGTGGTCATTCACAATTTCTTCCTGTGCTTTTATCACACCGGCCTCAATGAGCGAACCAGTAATCTTTTTAACCGCTGGTACAGCCTTCCGGTACCGGTCAAAAAGTACATTCAGAAAAATATCAAGGGTCTTTTCCTTATCGAAATTCATATGTTATGATTTAAATAAGCTACCGGTTCTGGTGTCCAGTAACGATTCAAGTGAAATCTCTTCCTGTTTAATAAATCCTTTGGCCGGAATCGAACCATTGGCTACCATTTCTATTACTGCAACCAGACTTGCAGCGGTAGTCCAGGAAATTGCCCTCCAGCGCTGCCCCGCAATTACAATCGGCGCACAGGCTTTGTAAAACTCATTTCTTTTCATCTGCCCATCTTTCCAGCCTTCTGCAACTGCATAAATCAACACTACATCTTCTTCTACTTCGGGCTTGGCATTTTTTAAGAGCTCTTCCAGCTGTTGCTTATCATTTTTCAGGTGCAGTTCATGGATCAAAAAATTCATCAGGTCGCAATGCCCCGGATAACGGATCGTTTTGTAATCCAGCTTATCCACTCTGCCTTCATAGGTCTCACACATCGTGCCCAAGCCACCTGAAGTATAAAAAGCCTCATAGGCCGCCCCCTCAATGTTAATCGCTTCTTTACCCTGTAAAGAAATTACGCGTTTCCGCTCAGCATTGTGTATAGCTTCTGCATCGTTAATGTACTCATTTACCACACCGGCGGCCGACCAGGTAAAGGAATAGGCCATTTCTCCATTGGGGTATTTTGGCAAAGCACCCACACGCATTTCTATAGAACGGATCTTTTCAAAGTCCTTACTCAGATGTGCACCTATAACACCAATAATTCCCGGGGCCAGACCACATTGGGGCGCCATCACCGCAGTTGCATCCTTACTCAGCTCCCTGATGTAAGCGGTAGTTTCTACATCCTCCGTCAAATCAAAATAATGGCTACCTGTCTGTTGCGCTATCAGTGCAATGGTTTTATTCAAAAAATAGGGCAGTGCCGATACTACCGCATCATGGTCCGCAATCAGCTTGCGCATCAGTTCAGCATCTGTCACATCACCGGTAATTACTTTAAAGGGCAGCGTATATGGATAATGGGGCTGTTGCTTATCCATGCCGGTTACCTCAAATTGCTCACTCAACAATACGCCTACCAGTGTCCCAACTTTACCAAGTCCCAGTGTAAGTACTTTTTTTATCATATATTTTATTTCAGCTTAATGGTTCCCCAACAAATATCCATAACTTAGTCATAAGTATTGATTAATGTTAATTATATAATGATCAGTTTCACTAATCAAATAGAACTCAGACATCTTGTGTATTTCAAAATGCTTGCCGAGGAGTTGCATTACCGTAAAGCTGCCGAAAAGCTGTTTATTTCCCAGTCTGCCTTAAGCCAGCAGATCAAACAACTGGAACAGCTGATCCAGATCTCCCTTTTTGACAGGTCCAATAAAAAAGTAGCTTTAAGTGAATCCGGAAAATCCTTATATAAGGATGCAGTCCAGGTGCTGAACAAGGTAGAATCTGCCCTTACCAATTTAGAGCTGATTAAAATAGGCAATACCGGACAGCTCAGAATTGGTTTCGTAGCCTCAGCAATGCAATCTGTTTTACCCGGATTGTTAAAAAATTTTCATAAAGAGTGTCCAAACATTAAATTTCAGCTCGATGAACTAAACAACAGGGAACAGTTAATGGCCTTAAAAAACGAAGAACTTGATCTGGGCTTCATGCGCTCCAACCATGTTGATGCGGGATATGACATCAGGAGTGTGTATAAAGAAACCTTTTCCCTGGTGCTGCCCCAAAATCACCCCATCAATGCAGAAACTTTTATAAATATAGGGCAGTTCAGAGAAGAACCTTTTATCCTGTTCCCAAATGACCAGAGTCAGTTATATTATCAGCAAATCATTAACCTGTGTGCTGATCAGGGCTTTGCACCTAAAATTGCCCACCGGTCCATCCATGCCCCAACTATTTTCAAATTGGTAGAATATGGAATGGGGGTCTCCGTTATCCCTACCTCTTTGGCGCATACTGAAAACAAGGAGATCAAATTCATCGAACTGAAAAAAATAACACAAAGAACTGAACTATACGCTGTATGGAAAAAGAAAAGCCAAAATCCGGCATTGCCGCACCTTTTAGAAATGCTTACAAATTTTACCCTATAACAGGATTTATCCAGCTGTGTTTAAGCCTCTTTTTTGTCCTGCTGGCCAGTTGTAACAGCAATGATGAGAGAAGGGAAAGTCAGGTTAAAACGGCATACCGGGCCATAAACAAAGATGATACGGCTTCGCTTAGAATAAGACTAACTGATAAGGAGTTTTATGGCAGGTTTGAAATCAATTATCATGGCGCTTACAAAGATTCCGGTGAAGTGACCGGAATAGTAAAAGGTGATACCCTAAAAGGAACTTGCCGCTTTCAGCGTTATGGGATCGAAACCTGGCACAGGATCCCCATAGCGCTGTTAAAAAAGGACAATAAGCTCATTATGGGTACAGGTTCCATGGAAATTTATATGAACATGACCTATTTCAAAAAGAACATCCCGATTGAGTACCAGAATCCAAAATTTGTATTCGAAAAGATCCCTTAACTGCCTAAAAAAATAAAGATCGTCCCCTGCCTGCAATTGATCTGGATATTTGTCGTTATTTTTGAGGAATTTACAGAAACCTTTGGAACACTGATCGCATGCCAGATAGCAATATATCTTTTAAAAACAAATGGATCCCCATACTTGCCCTGCTCGTTGGTATGCCCTGGGGTTACGCACAGGCGCAAACCACTGATTCATTAAGGACTGATCCTATAAAAAGGGACAGCAGCTATACCCAATACGATATTGGTGATCTTTTTAACAGTATTTTTCATCCTAAGCGGAAAAGTACTAACCCGGCAAAAAAATCAGCTGTAACCATCATTCCTAATTTTGCATATAACCCAAGTATAGGGGCACAGATCGGCATAAAGGCAGTTGCGGGTAAAATATTGGGAAAAGACCCGCATACACTCATGTCCATTGCCGCAACTTCAGCATCTATAACCACTAAAGGCATCATTTACTTTTACCTTAACCACAATGTATATACACCTGGTAATAAATGGAACCTCCAGGGAAGCCTGGTTGCCGCAAAAACCGTATTGCCAGATTTTGGATTGGGCATAGGTAAAGCTGCCACAGGTAGCGAAGCCGACATGATCCTCAGTAATCCCGGCCGAAAACCCTATGTACTTCACGCAGAATATTACAATTTCAGGGAAAAGATATACAAGCAGGTGCAGCCAAACTTATTTCTGGGTGCCGGGGTATCCTTCGAGATCAGAAGGAAAATTGAAGATCGCGCAAATACCAGCAATGCACTTACGCCATATAACATCTATAGCGACAAATACGGCTTTAACCGCGACCATTATCAATCTAATGGCTTATTGTTTAACCTGCAGTATACTACGCGCGACAACCAGAACCGTGCTTATAAAGGCATTTATGTTGATGCCGGCATCCGCCTTAACCAAACCTGGATGGGCAGTTCTAAAAGTGCTATGCAGATTACCACCGATTTCAGAAAATACTGGAGTCTTTCCAGCAGCAATCCTGAACATGTTATCGCCTTTTGGAACTGGGGCTCCTACCTGATCAATGGGGCCCTTCCCTATCTGGAACTGCCAGGTACCGGAAGGGATACTTACTTCCGCAGTGGAAGGGGCTATACAGTTACCTATTTTAAAGGCCCGCAATATTTTTATTCAGAGCTGGAATACCGTTTTCCGATCACAAGGAATAAATTTATAAGTGGTGTTGCTTTTGGCAATATACAAACGGCCAATGACGACCTCGGTACAGCACTGTTTCAGGAATGGCAGCCAGGTGGCGGTGCAGGCTTACGTGTATTGTTTAACAAAGCCACACGAACTAACCTCTGCCTGGATTATGCCTTTGGAAAATATGGTTCAAAGGGGTTCTTCCTGGGCCTCACTGAAGCCTTTTAACTGGTCCTGAAATAGATAAGTCAATTAATTCATTTGAGGCAGGGGAAGCAGATATTCATCCTGCTTACGCTTATAAAGCCTGTTAAAAGCAACCATAAATGATTTATAATCCTGCTGGGAAATGGCAAGCGAGGTCTGATAAAGGTTAACAGGATGCAGGCTTTCATCTACAGATTCAAAAACCAGCTTCATTGCTTTATTGCCTGTCTGAAAATTTTCATGAAAGGGAAACACCTTTAGCGATTTCGTAATGTTCAGGGTTTTTGCAGGCATTTTAATCGGGCCATAGCGTTGCTGGTAACTTAAAGAATGTTTTTTTAGAACCACAGTTTCTGAACCATACAGGTTCCATAAAGAATACCGGAACAGCAATACCTCCATCACGGTAATAAATAAGGTGATTACCCCTATATTACCTATAAAAAATAATATAATGATCCCAATGAGCAGCACATTTAAGGTATAAAGAAAGATTTTTCCGCCTAAAGACGAACGCACAACCAGGGTAGCGGTTATCGAAATTCCATCTTCATCAACTTTAAAATTACTCGCTTTCATATCTTCAAATTATGCATCAAAACTATTAAATCTTATTCATTTGCCCAACCGGCCCTTTCCCCTCTCCAGTCCTGCTATTGCTTTGGCTTAAATACTTTGGTCAGTTCCTGGGCCGCCTCAAGGTGTTTTCTCAACACAGGCAATTGTTTTAAGGCAAACGCTCTTATGGCCGGGTCTTTAGACTTACCGGCGGCAGTATAAAGCGCTATCATGTTCTGATTGCTTTCGATCATCTGTTCAACAAATTCCAGATCGGTTCTGCTGGAAACATTAAGGGATTTTAATGTAACCAGGGCCATGTTTTTGCTCCCTGAAAGCTTTTTTAAATCATGTTGAATCTCTGCGTGGTCAGTCAAAACCATAGCAGCATAATCCTTTATCCGGGTATTTGCGGTTGTTCTTACAGCGTTTTCACTCCGCTTAACTTCAATTTGCTGATCGGTTAACATCTTATTGACAAGTTCTTCATCACTCATAGCCGCTAACTTCTGCTGATTCACCCTCACCATCGCATTGGCTTTTGCAATTGCATTATTGGCAATACTGGTCGCATTTTCTTCTGAACCTGCACCATTTGACTGACCGATTCCGGGTGTAAGGCCGTCTCCACTTGCATTGATTACGCCCCTGCTCGGGTTTTTAATCCCCGGGGTTACACCTGTTATTTTTCTTCGTTTTTTACCTTCCTCAGCAGATGAACTCCTGGAAGATGAACAGGAATAAACTAAACAGGCCAATATCAGAAGAATTGCAAATATTCGGAGACTTTTCATGCGTGCAGGATTTAGCGGTAATACTTGTTAAAACTACAAAAACCTCGCAATAATGTTTGCTTTCCCTGCTTAAAATTACAGCTGCATTGCAGTACGCATGTCCTTTTTAAACTTTTTTAGGAGGAAGTTCAAATGCAACAGCCTCATGCTCAAAATGTCCGTTATGGGAACCATCACAAAAAGGTTTGTTTTTTGACAGCCCGCAACGGCAAATGGACAATACTGTTCTCCCCTGTAAGCCATAAGCATTGCCATTTCTGTCAACAATTTCAAAATCACCTTCTATTTTCACTGATCCGTTATTGTTAATTGTAAGTTTCGTTTTCGACATTGGATTGTTGTTCTTATTTCGGCCAAAACTAAAACAATGCCGGCAGAGTTCTGAATAACATTTTAGTTTAGAAACGTTATAACTAAAAGTCTCCGGAAGGTGTTATGATCCCGTCAATACTTTTATAGAGCGGGGCGTTCACATAAACAGGAAAATCTGCTGTCAGCACCTTCAAGCGCTTCAGGTTAGCATCTGCTTCAGTGGTTAAACTGAGTTTTTTTAAATTATAATTGTATGCTTCCGCAAAAAAGACAAGGCAAAGCCGGTTGTAAAGGTCAAGTTTCCGGTCTGCTATCAATGTCTCAATCGTTCTGTAAACTGCCGCTTTTGAGTCCAGTTCTGCCATTGCCCGTCCTGTACGGTTAAGTTCACCATAATAATGGTTAACCGCAAAATGATCGGCACGCAGCAAAATTCCCGGAACCAGGTACCTGAAATCAACGCCCAGCGCTTCCAGTTCTTTACCATAAGTTTTTCTTCCGGGTTGTGCATAACTCGCATCTATCATCCGCTCAAAGTTGTCATTGAGAATATCGAGATGCGATCTTAGAAAAATCTCCATACAACAGGTCTCTCCTGCCAGTCTTGCTATATTTGTAGCATGTATTATCGGACCGTTGTCCATGCTGCAAGATCCCATCACCCTCCTTCTGCGTTTAAGCTCCAAGGCCTTTTCCTTAGATAGGTATAGCTCAACATGATTTTCAAACTGATCCATTTCAAAACCCCAGGGCCCTTCTTTTAATATGACTTCAGTGGTCTTTGTCAGAAATTCTTCCAAATCTCTTTTCTGTGCAATACTTCGCTCTTTTTCTTTTACCGGATAGATTCCATCTGCTTTTGCTTTACGGATCAGTGTATCTATCCTGGATGGCTTTAAATTGTAAAACCTTGCCCGGGTAATCTTATCACTTTTGTAGATATAAGTATTGGTGTCAATCATGTAATCTGTATATTCAATGGCTAACCTCGCTTTCTCGGGCAATTCAGACCTTTTAAATTCTTCCCTGATCAACAATGCAAGAAGTACATCTGCTTCTGGCCTTGGGCCTTTATAATAGTCGGCAACCCATTTACCACTAAGATCCTGATCATAATCTGTTGCATTAGGGCTTAAAATTTCTGTATGGCCATCATCAGCAATTCTTATTGTTTGAAATACAACCTTTTTCGTACCTTCCTCCCGCCGGCCCTTAATAAAAAATACATCTGGCGTAACTTTCAGATCTGGATATAGCCTTTTAAGCTCCGGCAATGAACTGTTTTTAGCAATCAGTTCATTTACCTTAGCCGCATTTACGCCTTCTATTTTTACATAAACGGCATTACCCTGAGGCCTGGCCCTATACAGTCCGCCACGTTTCTCAGGATTAAATTTTTTGTTCTTCAGGCCAATCTCTTTTTTAAGTTTCAGCATAATTTCTTCGGGATAGAGAGTATGCTGTAGAGGGTTGGTTTGTCCACATGCTCCAAAGAACAACAGGGACAGGATAAGACTAAGGTAAATTTTCATGGTTTTGGTTTTAATCCATACCATGATGCAATTACTTTTCAGTTTCCACAAAAGAAAATATACATTCAGCAAAACGCCAAAAAAACTATGCTGGCTTTGGTAAACTCAGGGCCTCAACCAGGCCATAACTATCTTCCTGTAGCCGGTAACGAACAATCTGCCCATCAGCAACTGTAAAATGTGCAGAAAACATGGAGGCATAAACTTCCCCGGTCCTTAACATTACAGAACTGAACGAGCCTGTAACCACAGCAAAATCTCCTTCGGCCAGAATATGGTCAATCTCCGCACTCACCGGCTCAATGTTTTCCCACAGCAATACAAAAAAATCACGTATTTCTTTACGGTTACTTCTCTTCCCCAGCCATGGGGCCAGTTCCTGATTACCTGGTACATCCCAGTCTGGCTCTGCTGAAAAAAGAAGTAACAATTTTTCGAGTTCACGATTGGCCAAAGCCTCATAAAACTGACGGACAATGCTTTTTGTTTGGGTAGTTAAGAATGCTGACATGACATTTATTTTATTTCATAGCAAAGAAAACCACCGGTACTGACAACCCTATGGCAGTCTGTTTTTTATTTTATTACAATCAAATGTTACAGAATAGCCAAGCCTGGAATCCTGATAACCTAACTTTGTGCTTTAGAAATTATATCCGATTAAATTGAGCAGTACAAAAGTTTTAACACAACAACACGAGGGCATAGCAACCCTGCTTGCATTTGCCCTGTTACCACTATCCGGCTTTGCAACTGATATCTATATCCCTTCTTTACCCACAATGGCCTCCACATTACAGGTAAGCAGTCTGCAGGTCCAGCTTACGCTAAGTCTTTTTCTCATCAGCTACGGCATCTCCCAGCTATTTATCGGCAGTGTGCTCGACAGCTTTGGCCGGTACCGTTTAAGCCTCATCTGCCTGCTCATCTTCGCCGCGGCCAGCATCGTCATTGCCAATACGCATAACATCTACCTCATTTACCTGATGCGCATCATACATGGTTTTACAGTAGGAACCATTATTGTAGCGAAAAGGGCATATTTTGTCGACTTGTTTACCGGCGATCAGCTGAAACACTATTTAAGTCTCTTTTCCATTATCTGGTCTACAGGTCCCATTGTCGCCCCTTTTATAGGCGGCTACCTGCAAACCGCTTTTGGCTGGGAATCCAATTTTTACTTCCTGGCTTTACTGGCCATTGTGCTGGCCGTTCTGGAGTATATTTACAGCGGCGAAACGCTGAGCCATTTTTCGGCTTTTTCCTTAAAAAAGATTACCGGCATCTATATCACCATGATCAAAACCGCAAGCTTTAGCCTGGGCATCGTGATGCTGGGCCTTGCTTATACCATGGTGATGATCTACAACATGACAGGCCCCTTTATCGTAGAACACCACTTACATTTTACACCTGTTGTTGCGGGTTACAGCTCACTCATCCTGGGCTTTGCATGGATGGTAGGCGGATTCATAGGTAAGGCAACCATTAACAGGCCCTTCTTCAAAAAGATGACCACCAACCTGATATTTCAGGTGATATTTGTATCAACCATGCTGCTCAGCATACAGTTCATTTCCAGTCTGTATACCTTAATCCTGTTCGCATTCCTCATCCATGTAACCGCCGGTTACATCTTTAACAATTATTTCACTTTCTGCCTCGGGTTGTTCCCTAAAAACGCTGGAATTGCCAGTGGTTTAACCGGTGGCATCACTTATGTAATTGTATCTTTTTTAAGCTATAGCATCATTGCCATTTTACCGGCAAAAGACGAGCATCACCTTGGAGCCAGTTACCTGGTACTGACCATACTCTCTGCCCTGGTCATGTTTACCATTTACAGTAGGCATAAAAAAGCCGGTACTCAGGTAACAGAATGATTGGTTAACACACCTTAACCACATCCATGTTTAACAACTGGCCCAGCTTTTCAATTTTTGAGCTGATGTGTCCTACACCAATTGCACAGTGATGTGCAGGGCCGTAACTGTTCCAGCTGTTTACAAAATTTCTGGCACCAACAGGGAATTTATACCTGCTGTTGGTATTGCCAATCTGCAATATCGGACCCGGTACTGCTTCAGCCTCCGCTACCAGCAGCATCAGGGTCCCTCCTTTCTGTTCTACTACGGACAATAAGGTCACGGGGCCATTCTTTACCGACATCTCCACAGATACCCCCTTGCCAACTTTGCCATGGTATACACCTAAAGGACGAACTTTTGTTTTACCTTCTGCAATGGCAATATGTCCGGGTCCATCATGTCCCATCAGCACTACGTCGTCGTTAAAGTCCATTGCATAGTATTCTGTAAATGAGCCTCCCGCACCAAAACAATCCATAATTTTCATGGCCTGCGCATTTTTTATTTCATATTCGCCTGCCACAGGAATTCCCCGCGCAGTCAAAAGTGAATTGCCCAGAATGATTGAACTGATGGCTTCTTCATTCTCAATATTCCCCGTGCCTTTATAATAATAAGCCATCGAGCCCAGCTGATGTTTGTCCGCCAATCTATCCAGGGCCACCGAGGTAACCGCCGCTTTTTCCAGTTCTTCTTTAGCGCAGTCCTTTTGCACGTCAAAGGTTTCGTAAAACAACTGCAGCCTTTCGTTCATTTCCGCTGGCGTTACGGCTTTCCGCAAACTGGCCAGTTCCTCTACTTCAAGCAATTCTATATGGCCCCCAAAATGCGCATATTGCTGGGTCAGGTCAGAATAAATGTCCAGCATACCACTATAATAATGCCCCATACAGCCCATCCGGTTATAAAACATCATGTTGGCCACCTTTGCCGCTTCTACCCATTCTGTAATCTCGTTCCAGCATTCCGGATCGTGCCGCAGCATCCCGGTAATCTGATGAAATTTTATGCCTGTACGGTTAAATACATTGGCAATTTCAGGAACCGGACAGGCAGAGCAGTAAGACAGCCATTCACCCGTCATCTTGGTCCTGTCTGTCATGGCATTAAAGGCGGTATAATCTATAGCGGCTTCCGGACTCAGGTTAAGTATAATAACGGGTACCTTGGCGCGCTGAACCACCGGTAATACCGTCGACGATAAGGCATAAGTGGTCACATATAAAAAGATCACATCTACATCTTCTGTTTTAAATAACCTGCCGGCAGCAAAAGCCTTATCGGGGCTGTCTACCAAACCTGCATTTAAAACGGCAGGATGGATAGCCCCGAGTTTCTGCTCAACTATAGCCAGATAGCCTTCCAGCCGTTCTTTTAAGCCTTCAAACTGTGGCCAGTAAGTGTCTAATCCAATACCAAACAAACCTATTTTTAGTGTCGATTTTGAATTGTTCGGTAAAAATGATTGCTTTGCTGAAACGGATGCGATAGGGTCAGTCATAAGATTTATATTTAGGTTAAGCAAAAATTGGCGTTTCACTTTGTTTAATCAATGTACGATCTGATAATCCGCATATACTTATTGAGATGAGCAATTATTTTAAATACCTTCCTGTAAGTGATCACGATATCAACTGGGGCCTGCATGTCTTAAATGCAGGGTATAACCGGATCAGCAAGGCGGCAAATTATCCCCCTGCCGGTCATCCTGCCGGTCATTATTTTAACTGGGATAAGGGACGGATACTGGATGAATATCAGCTGATATACATTTCAAAAGGTACAGGTATTTTCGAATCTGCACATTGCAAACAGCTGCACATCAATGAAGGTGCTGTCATCCTGCTCTTCCCTGGCGAATGGCACCGCTTTAAACCAGATCCGGAAACAGGATGGGATGAATACTGGGTAGGTTTTAAAGGGGATATCATTAGCAATATTGCTAAAAAAAACTTTATTTCTCCCCATCTGCCCCTGCTGCAGGTGGGTCTCAGCGATCAGCTGATCGACCTTTTTTCGGCCATCCTGGAAAAAACCAAAACAGAACAACCAGGTTACCAGCCACTCATATCAGGAATGATCCTGCACCTCCTGGGTGAAGTGTATGCCAAAACCAAATTGCAGGCGCTGGAAAAGGAAAACATATCAGAAATCCTGATCAATAAGGCCAGTATCCTGCTACGGGAATCTGTCCATACAAATATCGCCATAGAAAAGCTCGCCGAAGAACTGCATGTCAGCTATTCCTGGTTTCGTAAGGCCTTCAAAACCTTTACCGGAATTGCACCACACCAGTATTTATTACAGTTAAAAATAGAAAAGGCCAAAACCCTCCTTTCAGACAGTACAAAACCCATCAAGGAAATTGCCTTTGAACTGGGCTTTGAATCCTCATTTTACTTTTCCAGGATCTTTAAAAACAAAACCAGTTATGCACCGGATACTTACCGAAAGCTAGTCCGGAAACTTTAAACAAGCGTTTTATACTGCATGTGCAGATAATTGCCACCCATAAATTCCTTTTCATTTACAGTTTGAAAGCCAAGGCTTGCGTACAACTTTTCAGCTTTAGGGTTTTCTTTGCTCACCAGTAAACCTACAAGGGGCTTATTTATTGAAAGGGCATGTGCTATTAAAGCCCTGATCAACTCTTTACCAATGCCTTTCCCCTGTTTTCCCGGGGCCACACTTACACAATCAATATAATATTCCCCCGCCTGCGTTTCATGTTCAATATGTTCCGGAAAACCATATTTATGGCTGATGTAAGCTAAAAAAGGAGCGCGAAGTAATTCCAGATCGGCCCCATCATAAGCACTGATCATTCCGGAAACCCCTGCTCCGTCTTCATACACCAATGTATTTTCGTAACTGTACTGATTGGCTGGCAGTGCAGCAAACCTTTCAAATAAAAGAACTGCTTCCTCAGGATCTTTACCGGCAACAAATTTTGCGGCCAGACTGTCCATGGCTAAGATAATTAGGCTGGCTATTGCAGCTGCATCATCAGGTTTTGCTTGTCTTATCATAAAACCGCTATTTGTCCTTTCCTTTTTTACGTACAAAATTAAAATAAACCGATAAAATTGCAGCAATAGCAAAGCCTATTGAAGTTGCTGCATCAATAAAATCTGCTGAAATATCCTGACCGCTTAACTTGTCAGCATAATATTTAATAAATGAATTCGGCAAATTGTTTTCACCTAAATGCGTTTTAACCTGCCATTGCCAGTCAGTAACAGGGCAATAGCCCAGCCCATACCATATGCCCAGCACCAGCCAGGATCCTGCAGTAAGCAGCACCAGCACAAAATGCATTTTCCTGGTCGGAGGCCATATCCAGCCCAACAGGTTAAATCCTATAATCACCAAATGGAAAATGGTAAAAAGAAAATCATATAACTGGTACATCGGTTAAAGATAATCCGAAAATCATTCCCTCAAAATATTATCTTTATCCTTATGAAGAAATTTCTGCCTGTCGCCCTGCTTTTCAGCTTTTCCAGTATAATGGCCCAGCAACGCCTGCTGGTTGATACCCATAACGATGTTTTCTCTTTTCAGCTGGTCACTAAAGCAGATCTGGGCAAACTGCAGCCTGTCGGAAATTTCGACCTCATAAGGGCAGCAAAAGGCGGATTAAATGCCCAGGTATTTTCCATCTGGTGTGGTGAAGACTATGGCAAAGGAAAGGGTTTTGCACATGCAAACAGGGAAATCGATTCACTTTATGCCTTAATTGCCCGTTATCCGGATAAGATGGCACTGGTAAAAAGCCCGCAAGAATTGAAAAAAGTGCATCAGCAAGGGCGATTTGCGGCAATGATTGGTGTTGAAGGCGGACACATGATTGAAGACAGGATGGATTATCTGGACAGCCTGATCAAAAGGGGTCTGGTCTATTTAACACTCACCTGGAACAACAGCACCTCCTGGGCCAGCTCGGCCAGAGATGAAACTACAGGAAAAGGTATGCGGCAGGCGGGTTTAAATGAGCTGGGTAAACAGATCGTAAAAACGCTGAACAAAAATGGCGTGCTGGTAGATGTTTCACACGCAGGTGAAAGAACATTTTATGATGTGCTGGCTACCAGCACCAAACCCGTTATTGCTTCGCACAGCAATGCGTATGCATTGACACCCCACCGGCGTAACCTCAAAGATGAACAGTTAAAAGCACTGGCAAAAAACGGCGGGGTGGTATTTGTTAACTTCTATAGCGGTTTCCTTGATAGCAGTTATGACCATCGTGTGCAGGATTTTCTTCAGCTGCATAAAAAAGAGCTGGATTCCCTGAACAACATTTACACAAAGGATTTTGCGCCAACCATGTTAAACGTAATGTATAAAAAAGAAGCTGATCAGATCCGTCCGCCATTAAGCGCACTGGTCAAACACATCGATTATATGGTAAAACTAATTGGTGTCGACCATGTTGGTATCGGCTCAGATTTCGATGGCTCTGAATCATTTCCGGCAGGAATGGATTCTGTTGCCGATTATCCAAAACTGGAAACCGCGCTTAAAAACATAGGTTACAAAAAGGAATGGATAGATAAGATCTTCGGAGGGAACTTTGTCAGGGTCTGGGAAGCCAGTAAAAAATAATATTTTTCACTGGCCGGCATCCAGGTAAAGGTCATTACAGTTAATTTGCGTCGTAAATGGTTACCTTCTCAAAAAGCACCCGGAACTGGTCTAAGAATGCTTTATGGATTTCATGTACCTGGTAAACATCATGCGCAGCCAGGTCTTCAAAAAACAGGATCAGCGAAAATGTATAACTGGTATCTACAACAGCACGTTCAATTGGTGCAGGTGTCCCAATGTGGAAGGTTTTAACAACTTCGATATTTTCCAGTGATTCCAGGCCTTTGCGGAAAGCATTTTTTTGATCTTCTGTGGTGTCGGCCTTTAGCCAGAACAAAACGTGATGAGCTATCATTTTTCTTATTTTTGGCGAATATAGGAAATCCACAGCAATTCAATAAAATACCCGCTTAGATTAGGAACAATATTTGTAAAAGATTTTATAACTTATTCAGAGCTAAAAACACAACATATAGTGGCCAACAAAAACCTATACCTGCTAATTGTTACCAGCCTGCTCAGCCTATCGGGATGTAGCCTGTTAAAAAGAGAACGGGTGACCAGGCACAATGGCATTGCACGATCCGACTTTGATCTGCCTGTATTTGCTTATCCGGCGGCCGACAGCAATAAAACCGGAACTTTAATTGTTATGTTATCCGGAGATGGCGGCTGGCTCGATTTCGAAGATAGCCTCTCCGTTCAATTTTCCAAGGCAGGCTTTAATACTGTAGGATTCAACTGCCGCGATTATTTCTGGGAAAGAAAAACACCCCGGCAAACCGCTGAGGACCTATCCATGCTCCTTCATGTCTACATACAACAATATAATTCCACAAAAATTGTACTTTGTGGTTATTCATTCGGTGCAGATGTAGTCCCTTTCATATACAACCGGCTTCGCCCGCACCTTAAATCCAGAATAACGGCACTGGGCATGTTGTCGCCCTTTGCAACCACAGATTTTAAGGTCCATACCTCCGATCTGCTCAATATTGCCAAAGACAATAGAAAATATAAAGTAAAAGCTGAAATAGACCGCATCAGAATTCCTGTTTTTTGTTTTTATGGAAAAGATGAAGAACCAAAAGCACAGGAAAACATCCTGAAACCCGGTTTTTACCTTAAACTGCTGGCGGGCGACCATCGCTATGAAGAATCAACATACCAGGAGATCGTAAACACCCTCACCAATACAATAAATCAAAAATGAAATTCAAAATCCTGCTCTTTTTATTGATATTGACTTACCAGGACTATACGCAAGCCCAAACTGCTTATCCTACACACCCGCTGTTTAAAAGTTCCCATAAACCGCTTGTCCTGTTCTTAACAGGTGATGGTGGATGGAATACATTTTCTATGCAGGTAGCCGATGAACTGGGTAAAAACGGATATCCTGTAATCTCCCTCGATACCCGGAAATATTTCTGGGAACAAAAAACCCCGGCCGGCTTTGCGGCCGACGTCAATACAATTGTCAGCAAATACCTTAACCAATGGAATAAGGACGAGTTCTGTGTGGTAGGCTATTCTTTTGGTGCAGAGGTTGGCGCCTTTTTACCCACACACCTGCCCGCTGCAACACTCGAAAAATTTAAATCCCTTGTCCTGCTTTCCCCAGGCTATTCCAACAGCTTTGAAGTCCGCTTCATCAATATGATCGCCACTAAAAACACCAATAAGGACAAATATAAGGTATACCCCGAACTGCTAAAATCTAAAATCCCGGTATGGTGCATCTTTGGGGAGGAAGAAAAGACCGACATCAGCCAGGAATTAAAAGAAACAAACAAAATCCGGAAAATCACGATCCCCGGTTCGCATCATTACAATGACGATGTACAGCTTGTGGTAAGCGGGGCAATAAAAGGACTGGTCAATTAACTGCCTTCAGAAACACGTCTCAGGGCCGATGGCACCTGCAACAAATGGTAATTATGACTGTAAATCAAATATTTCTTTTCCCAGTTGGGATAAAACTTCTCCTTGTATTTTCTTAAACCCTTAAACTGCCCGAATACTTTAAAATTCTCGTAGGCATACTTAATTGTTTTCTGGGTAATGTTTACCTCTTCCATTCCCGATAAAGGTGCCAGTCCCATATTGACACTGATATAACCCTGCTCTTTTAAATAAATAAAAGTTTTGGCCAGCAGCATATCCAGCACGCCGTTGGGTGCATCGCTGACCTTCCTGATCAGATCGTAGGTAGCCTCACCCGGCGCATAATCCGGTACCAGGTTCAAAAATGCATAAACCTTCTCTTCTTCATCCTCTACGGTAATGATCGTCTGCGTTTTTAAAATACTGGTATCAAAAACACCCTGGGTAAAAGCAACTTCCTTTTGGTGCAGCTCCGCCAGCCAGTTGTCCGATACCTTTTCAAGCTTTTGCAACAGGCCCTCCTTAATCGGTTCCTGGTAAACTTTTAAACAATAGCCTTCGGCAGTAAGCCTGCTGATGGCACTCCTGGTGGTTTTCATCTTGCCACCATCAAGTGTAAAACCAGTCAAGTCCAGAACAGCTTCTTCTCCTATAGGGATAAATTTATATCCTGCAGCAGTATACAGCTGTAAAGATTTTTCAGGCACGCGGTAATAGGCACTTATAAAACCATTCTGGGCACAGAAATCTTCAAACAGCCCGATCATTTCCTGTTGCGCCGTCTCAGTACCTGCAACGGGATCTTCCAGCACAATGGCAAAATGCCGTGTCACCTTAAAGCTGATAAAAGCCGTTTTGTCGGGCTTAAAGAATAAAAATTTATCGGGGTATACTTTAAAATAATCCAGTGCAGAAGAACCGTATTGCTGCAGCAACTGCCTCGCCAAGTCAAAATCCTGCTCAGAATTATAGGGCTTGGAAAAATAAGGCCTCAGTAAACTGAAAACTACAAAAAGGATCACTGCAGCCCCCGAGATATAGATGGAATCCTGAAAGCGCTCACCAAACCTGGTCAAAGGTGTCATTCCATGATAATCGATCAGAAAGAACAACTTTAAAACTGCTTTCAGTGCCTGCATAAAATGAAAGTCAATCCCAAAATGTCTTTTGTCTATGAAATAAAAGCCCAGTACCCCATAAGCAAGCAGGGCAAGTACTGCGTACAGCAACACCAGGTAATTGATGGAAACCAGTTTGGCATTGGGCTTAAGCTTATAGGAGCTTCTGGTATACCATAAAGCCGAAGCAGCAATAAAGGCCAGTAAGGCTTCCTCGTAATCCGCTGCCTTAAACAGGTGCCCGATAACTGAAAAAACAGTCAGAAACAAAGCCGTATACCAGGCTCGTCTGGAACCCTGTAACAAAAATATGCTGATGATAACCAGTATCAAGCCAAAAACCAGCACCAGTGAATTACTGGTAATGATCAGATCTTCTGGCAGCAGGTCTTTTACCATCCTTAAACGGGTAGGTATAGCTGGTGTAATAGCCGAAATGATGTTTACAATGCCCAGCACCAGGATAATGCATGCCGGCAGTATCCGCAGGATGAGGTTATCCTTTTTGGTGATAAAACTTATAATGCCCGCCAACAGCGGAATCCAGAATTCAAAAAACCTGAACAGCAGGGTAATGGTTGCTGCAGCAAGCACCGGAAAGCCAAACTGCTGTAAAACAAAGGTCAGCGACAATTCTATTGCTCCCAGTCCCCTTAAAAAAGGCGATGCGATCAGCAGGATCACCATCACGATATAACCTATAATGGCTGCCGGCCAGCTGGCATCAAAGCCAAGAGCCAGCATAGAAATGTACAGGTGTACAATACCAATCACCTCTATGCCAACAGAGATCAGTAAAGTTATCCAGAATTGTTTTCTGTTGATCTTTTCATTGATCATGTCATCCAGAACGGTAGACAGCGAGGGCCGCATCCTGGAAAGCCAGCGATAGGCACGGCCTTTTACAGAAATAGAATAAACAAGTAAAATAAAACCTGCCGTAAGCAACAACAGAAAAACAAAGCCCAGCAATTCGGCATTCCCTAACCTGGTAAACAACAGGGCGATGGCCAAAACCGGGACCGCTACAATAACTACCGAAAGGATACTGCAAAAACCAAATAAAGTAGAGGCCAGATGAATCTGTGATTTGCCTACCCCCTTCTCCTCTATCTCTTTCGTAAAAAACACCAGTGATGAAAAACCACCCGCCGGTAAAAAAACACTCACCAGGTTTCTTTTAAGAAACAATTTAATGGCCAGCGCCAGCGAAATCGATTTGTTTAAAGCTTTAAAACTGTACACATACATCAGTCCCTGCGCAAGGATATAAACTACAGTCAGCACTAATCCCAAAACAATGTAGACAGGTTGGCTGCGTTCCAGCTCCGCCTTGATCTTTACCACCTCAATGTGTTCCTGCCGGATAAAAAAGATCGCCATAGCAATCATAAAAATTGCCAGAAACAACTGCCAAAAAAACTTGTTGTAAACCAATCTCGAGAGGTATAACCTGGCTTTGTTCATATTGCAATTCTAAAAAAAGATTATGAATAGCATGTCTTTTTTTTAGCTTTTTATTTTGCCTGCTTTAAAGCTTCAATACTAAAACGGTTAAAAGCCAAAATAGTTTTAATTAACCACAGCCCGGCCCTCCAGCCAGGCCTTAAAACTACTTACCCTTTCCCTGCTGATGATCGCTTCCATATCGGTGGCCGGAAACAACTGTATCACAAACCTGCTGTTGTAATAAGTGGTGATCTTTCTTATGGCATCTATATGAACAATAAGCTTTCGGTTAATCCTGAAAAACAACCGCTGGTCCAGCAGCTTCTCCATCTGTTCCAGCGAATAATCCAAAGGTATCTCCTGCCCAGTCATGTTTATTGCCCGGGTAAGGCCATCCAAAAAATATATATAGGCAATATCCCTTGCTTTCACATATACCAGCTGGTTGTTTATCTTGCCAATAAACCGGGTGTGTTCTCTTTTAAAGAACTCCTCGGCAATCTGTGAAATGTTCAGGGCCGGATTCGCCGGCACCTTAAAATACTCATATTTTTCAATGGCCCGCTGTAAATCCTTTACATCAATCGGCTTCATTAAATAATCTACGCTGTAAACTTTAAAAGCCTGCAGGGCAAAACTATCATAAGCAGTGGTAAAAATAATCGGGGTATGGATCTCCTTTTGCTTAAACAGTTCAAAACAGTTTCCGTCTGAAAGCTGGATATCCATAAAAATCAGTTCAGCAAGGTCTTCATGCACATTAAGCCATTTTAATCCTTCTTCTACCGACTCAATAACCGCCAGCACTTCAACAGTTTCAAGGCATTTTTGCAGCAGCTGGATCAGCCTTTCTGCATTGTGTTTTTCATCCTCAAATATGATGATCTTCATAATTATTAATTATAGGGACTTTTACAATAAATTCATATTCGGTTTCGGTAATTTCTATCCTTTTATCACTCGTCAGTTCATACCTTTTGCTGATGTTGTCCAGCCCAACACCTATCGAATGCTGAAGCCCTGTGCGCTTTCTCAGGTCGTTCGAAACAATTAATGAATCTCCGACATCTTTTATATTGATATGCAAGGGGTCATTTGCCGAAAAACGGTTATGCTTTACCGCATTCTCCACCAGCATCTGCAGCGTAGCCGGTGGCACCATGCCCCTGTTCCTCACCTCCTCGTCTATGTCAATATTAAAAACAATGCTGCTCTGGTGCCTTATCCTGATCAGAAAGGAATAGGATGCTAAAAACTCAAGCTCCGTACGGATAGATACCAGGTTCTCAAATTTTTTGTCCAGAATGTACCTGTAGCTCTTCGCCAGTTGTGTAATGTATTCGGCCGACAGGTCGGCACTCTTATACACCAGGTTAGTCAGTACACTTAAGGAATTAAAAAAGAAATGTGGATCAATCTGGCTCTTCAGCACATCATACTTCGCCTGTATGTTCTCCCGCATCAGCCGCTCCGCATTCAGCTGGCTTTCTTTCCAGTTTTTGTAATAGAAAACGATGCCGCTATAAGCCAGGATCAGCAGGTAAAACATAAATGAACCAAAATAAAGGTCATAGCTCAAACTCGAAAAACTATTCCAGGCCTCGTATTTATGGTAAAGAAAAATATCAAATACCGAATAACAAAAGCCAAACAAAAAGCTGGATAACAAACCATAAACGATAAGGCTAAAACACAAAAACAGCAGCTTATAGGAAAGGTTATGGTTAAAAACATGTTGTTCCACATACTTAGAGACCCTCACTGCCCCTTCCCATGCCACCAGGCCCACCAGCACAAACATTAAACTGAAAGCCTGTGCCCTGAAAAGAAATGGGTTAAAATTTTTAGGAAACGTAAGGTCAAAAGATTTAAAGATGATACTGAATATAAACAGGACAACCGCCCTGATCCCATATTTAAATATTTTACTTTGAAAAACCGCTTCCACTTGCGTTGCATTCATTTTTAATAACATTATGATAAGCGAACCAATCAGCATCCCACAAAATCTAACAATAATTATTATCCCTGAACCAGTTCAGCGCATTGCCTATCGCCTTTTCTATAGGTGTATAGCGCAGTCCCAATTCCCGTTCAGACTTTTTGCCGGAATAGTAATTGTACAGGCAAAGCATATAGGCCGATGAATAATTCAGTTTAACTGATGTCTTGCTCAATACACCAAGCAATGTACCCATTATTCCCGTCATTTTTAAAACAAAGCCGGGAATGCAGATTAAGGTGGACTGCTGACCGGAAACTTTGTTCAGCAATTTAAAAAATGTCCTGTAGCTTAAATTTTCGCCTGCCAGCAAATAACAATCGCCATTTTTCCCCAGCTTAAGCGCATTTACAATACCCGTGCAAACGTCATTGATGTGCACAAAATTCTTTCCGCCCGGCGGATAAAAAACAAAACGCTTGTTCATACCGTGCAGGATGAGTTGTCCCGAACTTGGTTTTGCATCGCATTGTCCGATCATAAAGGTGGGATTCAGAATTACAGCTGGCAAAGCTTTGCCCGCTACCTGTTCCAGAACATACTGCTGCGCAATGTATTTGCTGCTGATATAACCCGAGCTCAAATGCGAGAGCCGGAAAGAACTCAGCTCATTTGCAGGCCTGTCTTTATCGCCATGGCCAATGGTATTGGCTGTGCTGATGTAGATCAGCTTTTTGACCCTGTACTCTAAACAGGCATTTACCACATGAACAGTCCCCTTTACATTCACCTGTTCATAAGTTTTAAAATTTACCCCCCATTGCGCGGTTACCGACGCGGTATGGACCACATAGTCGCATCCCTTAACTGCATGAAAAACCTCATCTTCATTACTGATATCTCCGTAATATACCTCACAGGGAATATCTGCCACAATGGCCATATCGGCCGAGGGCCGCATCATCAGTTTCACTTCGTAGCCCTGCCGGAACAGCTCCCTTGCCGCATTAGAACCCAAAAAACCATTCCCCCCGGTAATAAGTACCTTATTTGTCCTTTGTAAACTCATTTAATGGCCATCTCCTTTTTAACTGCTTTAGATACAATTTTCAGCTTGGTCTCTACGGGTAGCAAACCCATAATGCGGTGGTTGATCCTGTTCCAGAAACCAGGGATAATAAGGGCCTTGCCCGCCAGGGTTTTCTTCAGTGCTATTTCCGCAATCGCTGAGGTGCTGAGCAGGCCCATCCGGCCTTTTATTCCCTGTTCCATGATCCTCGCTGATACGCCCGAATTGGTCATGATGGGTCCAGGATAAACCACACTTACAGATACACAGGTATCACTCAACTCCTCCCTTAAGCCCAGCGCAAAAGATGAGATAAAAGCCTTCGATGCCGGATATACCGTTTTATAAGCTATCGGGGTAAATGCAGCCATGCTCGAAATGTTCATGATATAGCCCCTGTCCTGTTTCAGCAAGCCGGGCAAAAGGATTTGCGTAATCAGCACCATACTCCTGATGTTGACCTGTAAAATCCTGTCAATGGCTGTAAGCGGGCTTTCAGTAATGGCAACGGTTCCACCAATCCCCGCATTGTTGATCAGAAAATTGATCTTAAAGTTTTCAGCAATATAATTCAGCTTATCAACCAGCAAAATGCTGTCGGTCATGTCAAACTCAAATACTTCGATCTTAATCCCAAACTCCAGCATCAGGTTTTCGGCCAGTGATACTGTATTGCTGGCCGGAAGCGCAATCATAATGATGTTCATGCCCAGCCCGGCGCACTGTATAGAGAATTCCCTGCCCAGCCCGGCACTCGCGCCTGTAATCAATGTATACCTGCTCATCTCAGTGGTCTGCTTTCTTCAAAATAAACACTCAGATATTGTTGTACCTTCTTTAAGGAATCGCGGTCAGCACCCACCTTAAAATCTGAATCCTTATAGCTAAAATTTGCTATAAAATGCCTGATGTTCAAACATACAAATCGTTTTCCTATATAATGATGGATGCCTGTTACATCCGCCTTATCTATTCCGGAAAGGGTTTTTCTGCACAGGTATTCCAGCAATTGTATATTGATATCGTCCAGCTCATCCAGTACCGCATACTCGGCAAGCGACCTCATCAGGCTGTTGATCATCAGCATTTCCATCCAGCTGCAGCCAAAACCGTAATGTGTACAGGGTTTACGCTGTACCACATACTGCTCTACCAGTTCCTCACCCAGATAGGCCTGTTCTATTTTTTCCAGAAAATCAACCAGCAGGTTTGAAGCATCTGTAGCTTGCAGCTCATAATCAACTACCACACTGATAATTTTTCTCACTGTGCCATGCAATGCGATAAGATCAGACAGCTCACCAGAGAGCCTGATCCCTGATCCGTTTTCAAAAAGACAACTCTTTAACATAATGTGCTTATTTGTACCCTGCAAAACTGTACATATATTTACCGGGAAAAATAAATAAAAGACGAGCCGTCAATATTTCAGCCTGAGTTGTAAGAAAAGAGTACTCAAAAGAAATTGGCCTTAAAAGAGAAACGGGAATAAAGTCGGAGAGACTATTCCCGTTTATAAGGTCGATCCACCACAGATCAACCTAAACCAAACTAAACCGATACGATAAGAACAAATAACATGCCAAAAAAACAAAACCCCAAAATTCCCCTGTTTTCATCTTCAGCCTGACATACAGATGTCAGATAACTGATCATAAAACCATAATTTTGTCTACAATAGTTAACGCTGCTACAATTCTCCTATGAAAACAATAAAAATTCCTCCATTGCCCGCTGTACTCCTGGCCATCATCAGTGTACAGGGTGGTGCGGCAATCGCCAAAGGCTTATTCCCACTGCTTGGCGCTGCGGGCACTGCTTCTGTAAGGATAGGGTTCTCGGCCATCATCCTGCTTACAGTCTACCGGCCAAATTTAAAACAGCTTAGCCTGCAACAATGGAAAACAGTAAGCGCTTATGGCCTTTCACTGGGTGCTATGAACCTTATTTTTTACCTCGCCATAAAAAGGATCCCGCTGGGTCTGGGTGTAACGCTCGAATTTATCGGACCTTTGCTCCTGGCTGTACTGGGCTCCAAGCGGGCAATTGATTTTCTATGGGTGCTCCTTGCAGCCATCGGTATTGCCTGTATTGCACCATGGAACGAAAAAGGTGCCGACCTGCTGGGCATGTTCCTGGCCCTGCTGGCCGGTGCGTTCTGGGCAGGCTATATTGTACTGGGCGGCCGCATCTCCAAACTGATGGACGGCGGCCAGGCTGTAGCCATTGGGATGGTCTTCGCCTCAATTGTTGTATTGCCTTTTGGTATTGCCGGTGGTATATTAAACCACTTTAGTCCAACTATGCTGTTCTCGGGCATTGCGCTTGCACTGCTCTCCAGCGCCATCCCTTTTACCTTAGAGATCAACGCCCTCCGAAAAATACCTGCCCGTACTTTCAGTATTTTAATGAGCCTGGAACCTGCTGTAGCAGCAATATGCGGACTCCTCTTCCTGAATGAAATACTTTCTTTTTATGAATGGCTGGCCGTGGCCCTGGTGATCATCGCCAGCGCCGGGGCTACCCTTACAAAAGGAAAGCGGAACCTTTAAATCATAAAGGCCCCGCTTTCCATGTGTGCTGATCTATTTTATTTCAGCAGCTTGTCAATAGCCTGATAAGTCATAGGATGATAATTTCCTCTGGCAATTTTATAAATCTCTTTAGCAGTTTTTGTGCCCTCAGGAGTTTTCAGCAACGCTTTATAAAGTGGAATGATGTGCCACATCCGCCCATTTTCTATTAAGTACGACCTGATCCGCTGATCGGCTGCAGTATAATGGTGGCGAATGGCCAAAGTATACCAGCCCAGTTGTACATCCGTATTGTTGGAAGCCGTAAAATGAAACTCTTTATCCAGTTCCGACATTTCCTTAGCGGTCAAATCTGCTGGAAGCTGACTGATAAAATAACGTTTCTCATTGCTCGACATAATTTCCTTACGCAAACCGGTCAGCTGTCCGGTTTTTCGCCATCTGCCCAGTAAACCATCAATTATCTTAAATCTTTCTGAGCCAACCGCAACAATATTAGCAGGAATTCCAGGACCATACACCCAGGCTTTAACATTGATCTTCTGCTCCAATTCCCCGTCGCCCTTAATCAAGTTCTTATTCAAATAGTCTAAAAACTGCTCGGTAGTCAGCGATTGAAAGGCATGGGCATCAAAATAACTCCTTAAAAAAGCATCAAATTTTTCCCGGCCCACAGCGGCCTCAATGCCCCGTAAAAAGAAATACCCTTTTTCATAAGCAATGTCATTAGTGCCCTCATCCGGGTTCCGGCCGCTATAATCTGTTTTTAAATGGGTGTCCTTACTGCCTGCACCCATATCCGAAATCGCATCATCTAAAGCATGTCTGGCAAAAACGGCCTGCATGTCCGCTTCATGCTTACCATACAGTTCCTCATCAATCCTGCGCTCAAAATAATTGGTAAAGCCTTCATTTAACCAGAAATCATTCCAGGTTGCATTGGTAACCAGGTTTCCACTCCAGCTATGTGCAAGCTCATGACAGATGATACTCACCAGTGAGCGGTCGCCGGCAATAATAGTTGGTGTAATAAAAGTCAGGTTCGGATTCTCCATTCCCCCAAAAGGAAAACTGGGTGGCAGCACCAGCAAATCATATCTTCCCCATCGGTACGGACCGTATAATTTTTCTGCAGCCGTAACCATTTTACCCATATCGGCAAATTCCCAAACGGCTTTCTGTAAAACTGAAGGCTCAGCATACACACCCGTACGGGAATCTACAGCTTTAAAAGCAATGTCACCCACCGCCAATGCCAGCAAATAAGATGGAATAGCATGCACCTGTTTAAAATGGTACACACCACTGTCGTTTTTTACGGTAGGGTTTTCAGCACTCATCAATGCCAAAAGTTCTTTTGGCACCCTAACCCTTGCATTATAGGTAAAACGGATGCCGGGACTGTCCTGACAAGGAATCCAGCTGCGTGCAGCAATGCTTTCCGACTGGGTAAATAAATAGGGATGCTTTTTACCTGCAGTTTGCCGGGGTGTTAACCATTGCAGGGCACTTGCCTGCTTATCCGTAGTATAGTAAATATTCACTTGCCTGGTATCAGCTGAAATGGCCACTTTCAGTGCCTTGCCTATAAACTCCTTCTCTTGTCCGAAACTAAAAGTAGTGCTGCTTTCATCAGCACCCAGGCTAACCTTTTCAATATTGAGCTTACTGTCGTCAAAAACAAGCTCAGTCGCCCCCGCACTGTTATCAATTGTCCAGCTGGCCTTTCCTTTAATTTGCTGCTGCTCAAAATCAACCGCTATATCCAGGTCAAGGTGCTTCACAAAAGCAGCCGCGGCATTGGCATAAGAATGCGGGTCAGCCCCCCCTTCTGATAAAGCTGTTTTATGGTTTTCAGGCTGACAGGCAAGTATCATCAGAACAGGGATAGCTAAAATAAACCACTTCATATTTTATTTTAAAGCACTGATAGAATACTTGTATTTATACAGGTATTTAATTGGTGATCGTAACGGTTGATCTGTCTTTGTGTCCTCTGTCACCGAACGGGTCCCCTTTACATCTTTGGTCTTGGACACCATAAAAAATGCCATACCTGCTATCAGTGTTTTTCTAAGCATAGATTTATATTTTATTTGATATCGAAAGTAACAATTTCTTTTTTAATTGCACAGCATTATAAAAGGTCGTTGGCCAGATTGGCCAGCTCACTCCGCTCCCCTTTGTCCAGCGTAATGTGGGCATACAAAGGATGGTCTTTTGCATGTTCAATCAGGTAAGACAAACCATTGCTCTCCGCATCCAGGTAAGGGGTATCTATCTGGTAAATGTCTCCGGTAAAAATGATCTTTGTATCCTCTCCTGCCCTGGATATGATGGTCTTAATCTCGTGGGGCGTTAAGTTCTGCGCTTCATCCACTATAAAAAAGATCTTGCTCAGGGTCCTTCCCCTGATATAGGCCAGCGGGGTGATCACAATCTTTTCGGTACTCACAAATTCATCAATCCTGGCCTGCATTTTAGGATCATCGTTAAACTGCTCTTTTATGAACCTCAGGTTGTCCCATATCGGGGCCATATAAGGGTCAATTTTTGATTTTACATCACCGGGTAAAAAACCGATATCTTTATTGCTCAGGGCAACAATAGGTCGGGTTACATAGATCTGCCGGTAGTCTTTACGTTGCTCCAGTGCGCCTGCAATGGCCAGCAGGGTTTTTCCCGTGCCCGCCTTTCCCTGTATGGTAACCAGTTTAATATCCGGGTTTAGCAATGCATTTATGGCAAAGGACTGCTCATCGTTGCGTGGGGAAATGTTAAATATAGTACGCGGGGCGACAGGGAAAAGACGTCCCAGAGCCGCATTGTACCAGCTGGTTGTTGTTTTTCGCTTCCCTTTTAAAATACAGAAATGATTGGCTTCCCTGTCCTGCATGTCCAGCCCCCCTGCATCCACACTTTCTCCGGCTTTCAGCAGCTTAAACAATTCATCCGGAACATTCGTCAGCACTGCTTTTCCGGTGTACAGTTCATCTACATTTTTAATTTTACCGGTTTCGTAATCCTCCGCGTAGAGTTCCAGGGATTTAGCCTTTAAACGCAGGCATATGTCTTTAGACACCAGTACCACCTTCTTTTCAGGAAATTCCTGCTTCAGTCCCAATGCCGCATTCAGTATCCGGTGGTCAAATTTTCCCTTCCCAAAAACAGCTTCTGCATCAATTTGCCCGGGTACATTATCCATTACCACTTTAAACCGGCCATGTTTACTTCCATTTAAAGGGATCCACTGGTTCATGATCCGCTCGCCCGAAGCATGGTCCATCAGCCTGATGAAACTCCTGGCTTCCGCGTTGCGGGTTTCATTGCCGTTTTTCATGTTGTCCAGTTCTTCCAGTACCTGTATCGGAATGGCCACATCATGCTCCTTGAAATTGTTAAAAGCATTGTGATCGTAGAGGATCACCGAGGTATCTAAAACGAAGATCTTTTTTTCTGTACTCATGATGTATAAAAATAAAGAAAAGATTTGTATCCCGGGGGCTAAAAACAATTAAAGCACCCCTACAGGTGCCTTAACATTGTTATTAATTGGGGGGAATTAACGCTAATGTAAACACATACATTATCATAATGAAATAATTTTTTATCATTATCTGTAACATAATTAAAACACTACATTAATTTAACCCTCAGAAAGGTTTCCAATATCGGGAAATGAAAATAACAGTAATGGGAACAGAAAAACGCATAAAAAAGAAAACGGAGCCCTTCTTCTTTCGATTCTGGTTCTCCGTTTTCACCTTTCCTATGGCCGTGGCCACAAAAAAAGCATCAATTCGTCTTTTACTTAACAATACGTAATGTTCTTCAGTCCATGCGAACTTTGAAATCCGTTATCCTTACTCCGGTCTGTCATTCCCTTAGAAATGCGCAGTGGTGTAGTGTCTGTCCTGGTGTCAGTGCTATTCATTCGCCTCTCGGTTCCTGATGTGTAGGTCTGCTTCGCTGTCTCCTTTGAATTCGATCCTTACTGATCCTTCGAAAATCCCAGAAACTTTTGCCCGGAGGCTCCTGATTCTTTTTGGAATGTTTCTCAGACTGTCAAAGTACTCCGTTATTGATACATCTAATGTACGGCGAATAATTACTTTAAGCAAATATATTTAAGTATATTTATTAACAAGTTTTTAACAGCTTTTCAACAGGTTATTCACAATCAGGCTATTTACCTTCAAGCTCGGCTATGGTAAAAGCTTTTTCCCTATCCTTATACTGTTTTCTTACTTTGGCTACTTCATCAATGGATACCTTTCCTGCATTATTTTCCCATGAACCACGGATAAAACTCAATACCTGCGCCACATCGTTGTCAGATATTTCATCGCTATGTGCAATCCCTGGCATATCGGCCGAAATCTCGGGCGCTTCATATACATAGCCGTTGATCTTAACCGGTCCGGTTAAACCATATAAAACAATAGAAATGAGTTTCTCTTTGTTTCCGGTAACCCATTCCGACTTATTTAACGGAGGGGCCAGCGACTTGATCCCATTGCCGTCCGGTGCATGACAGGTCTGACAGCTGGAAGCAAACAAAGCTGCCCCTTTAGGGAAATCCCTGATCAATAAAGAAGGGTCCCTGTTCTTCTGCGAATTGTTGACACCCGTAATCACTTTTTTCAACTGCTTGTTAATGGCCAGGTTGGCATCGGGTACCAGCCCTGCAATCTCTCCGGCAAACTGCTCCTCTCTATAGCTCAGGTTACTGATCACCGCAGCAGAAACGTAAGGGTTATCGGGATATTTCTTCACCAGCGCCAGCAACAGTGCATCTGCTGCAGGGGCATCATAAGGCCGGATGTAACTGGCTGCAAAACCCAGGTAAGGTGCGGCCATCTGATCATCAGCAGCAACCATCTTCAGCAGTTCATCTCTGAAATAGCGGTAGGAACTGCCATTGATTACAGCAGGCAGAACGCTTAAAGCCTGCATTTTTACCGGCCATTGCGGCGACCTCAATAACTCCAGCACTTCATTCGTCTGCAAGGCCGACAAACCTTCCAGTACCCACATCGCATGGATGAGCTGCAAGGGCCGATCCTTATGACCAAGCGCAGCTCTTAAATAAGGAATAGCCGATCTGTATCTGCCGTCAATCAGGATCTGCTGCGCCATGTCCCGCACCAGTCCGTTTTGATGCCCCAGCATCGCAACCAGTGCCCCGGGCTCCTCAGTAAACTTTACAGCAGCTGTTTTACTGTTTTTAGGAACTATTTTATAGATCCTGCCACATCCAAGGGGTTGCGCCAGCTTCCTTTCTTCTATAATGTTTCTTAAATAAGGTGTTACATAGGTTTTATGCTGTATAATCCCCCTGTACATGTCAACCACATATAAGGCCCCATCCAGTCCGTTGTATAAACTTACAGGTCTGAAACGTTCGTCTATACTCGCCAGAAATTCTTTGCCCTGATAGGCCTGTGTTCCGCTCACCACAAAACCCTTCTCAGTCAGCACGTTCCGCTTAATTAAATTGGCCGATGGTTCTGCCACAAAGGCATTAAAATCGTAGGCATCACCAAACAGGTGCCCACGGTAAATAAGCGGTCCGCAGGCCGCCGTAAAATTCCTTAAACGCAGACTGTCATCGAGCGTTCCGGGCATATATCCCCTGTTTACACCTGGCGTAGGCCTTGCCGGATAAACCCGGTTGTCCCGTACCGTTCTTTCCGAATAGCCCTCCACACCATGCTGGTCGGGGTTCCCGGCACCATAACCCGGGCTAAAATAATCACTCATCAGGTTGGTAGAATTGTCGTTGTAATAGAGCCGGCCATAGTTATCCTGACTGATCCCCCATTGTCCCCTGAAATGGGTTTCTTCTGTCACCCAGCGATCTCCATATTTGCGGTAGCGTTTGGTCGACTTGGCATTATAGATCCAGTTGTCCATCGCCCTCAGCAAGCCATTGGGCTGGTGTTCTACGTTCCCCTCCACTGCATATTTATCATCAACCAGTATCCGCTTTCCGGGTTGATCATTTTTAATTTCATAGTACCAGAGGTTCGGCGATTCTGCCACCAGTATGCCCCCGTCAATCAAACAGATGGCCCTTGGCAATACCAGCGAATCTAAAAAAACCTTCCGCTCATCTGCCACACCATCGCCATTCTTGTCCTCAAGGATCACGATCTTACCATTTGGCCTGTCCTCCCCTTTGCCATATACATCTGGCATATAGCCTACCATTTCTACTACCCAGATCCGGCCCCTGGCATCAAAGCTAAGGGCCACAGGTGCAGTAACCAGCGGCTCGGCAGCCACCAGTTTCACTTCAAAACCATTTTCCAGCTTCATCAGCTTAATGGCCGCATCGGCCGGTATCACCGGCGATCCGGTGGTATCGGGCATCAGGCCGGGTCTGGCTGCTCCAGTCGTTTTTTTATAACTCTGGCATTGGTACAACGTAAAAACAAAGAGTGCTAAAAGGGTATAAATATATAATTTCATAAAGGTTTACAATTCCTCGTTCTCAATTGCAGTTATTTTGGCCAGTCTTTTTACATGGCGCTCCTCATGGGTAAAGCTTGCTCTTAAAAAAGCAAAGCTGATGTCCTTTGCCAGCTCTATCCCGATCACCCGTTCACCCATACACAGGATATTGACATCATCGTGTTCTACCGACTGGTGGGCAGAATACGTATCATGGCATACACCGGCCCTTATCCCTTTAAACTTATTGGCTGCAATACTAACCCCTACCGCACTTCCGCAAACCAGGATGCCCCTTTCCCCTTTTTTTTCAAGAATGGCCCTGGCTACAGCTGCCGCATGGTCCGGATAATCCGTAGCAGCCGATGTATATGTCCCCAGATCCAGCACCTCATACCCTGCGGCTGTTAAAGTAGTCAGCAGTATATTTTTATAGGTAAAACCTGCATGATCTGAACCTATTATTATCTTCATGATGATTTATGTTTATTAAAGTGCCAATTTAGCCAATTTTATCTATTTTTACTGTAGCGTTTGTATGACACTCTGCGTTTTAACAACAATATTTCACAAATCTTAAAATATGATAATGAACCTTTTTACTAAACCGCTTTCCTTAAAATTTGCAAAACTTACTGCATTTTCAATTGCAGCCGCCAGCACCCTATTGTTAAATTCCTGCTCAAAAGATCCTGACCCGGTACAGGACGTTTCGTTTTTAGCCATTACCAATGCCTCGCCTACCCTGGCCTCTTATAATGTATATATTGGCGCTAACCAGGCCAACCGGAGTGGGGCTCTCGGCTTTGGCAGCAATGTTGCCTATGCGCAGTGCGCTGTTGGCAGCAACAGCGTTAAGTTTACCACTACCAGCAATACGGAAAGTGTCATCACCAAAGCTGTAAATGTAGAAGCAAATACGGCAAACTCCCTTTTCCTGATCGGTAAAGCCGGTCAGCTGGACTACCTGGTGCTCAAAGACCAGCTGGGCAGTGTCAGCTCCGACAAAACCTTTATCCGCTTCATCAACCTTTCGCCCGATGCCCCGGCATTGGACCTGGCTGTTAAAGATGGCAATACGCTTATTGCCGATAAAGCATATAAAGCCAGCAGCAGCTTTACAGAGTTCGAAGCAAAAACTTACGTTTTAGTGGTTAAGGATAAAGCAACAGGAACAACACTAAAGCGCGAACTGGCCAGTACCGAATTTAAGGCCGGCAGGTCTTATACCATTATTGCTGCTGGTTTAGTTGCCCCTGCCAATACGGAACAGGCCTTTACCACACAGATCATCACCAATCAGTAATCATAAGATCCCCACTATAAAAAAGGGCGCATATACATCATGTATAGCGCCCTTTCGGTTTAAATTGTGTGTGTGTGTGGTGGTTAGTGTCTTCCCCTGCCATGCCCTTTGTCATTTCCACGATCATGCCCCCGGTCATTTCCTCTGTCATTGTCCCGGCCGCCCCAGTTGCCATGCCCACGGTCCCTGTCATAACCTCTATCTCTATCATAACCTCTGTCACGCTCTCTGGAGTAGTATTTCTTTGCCTGTCCCGGAGGCATACCATGCGGATGGCCTTTTACGACATAATATCTTGAATCGTTGCTGTACCTGATGACCGGCTGGCTCCTTACATTCCTGTATCTCGAATAATATACCCTGTCATGGTCAAAGTTCCGGTAAGAATTTACCACTACCTTATAACCGTTATAAAGGTCGTAACTCCTGTACCTCGAAGGCAATGAAGCCGAAAACCTCCACCTGTTGCCCTCCATATAAATGAACTGGCGTTTTGGTACATGATAATAACACTCTACATCCGGCAGGTAATAATAATCCACATAATCATAGCCTACTGGTCCCCATAAAGGTTGTGAGCCAATATTTACATTGATACTTAACTGTGCCTTTGCCTGGTAGGGCATCCATCCCATTATTCCAAACATTCCCAATAATACTAACCTTTTCATAAACCAAATATTTAAAGTTCCATTTGTGTGTTGTTGAATCAAATCTCTATACTGAACATGAAATCAACATGAAATTTCAGAATTATTATTTTTTTTATTTTTCATCTTAATTTCATGTTCGGTCTGCATCTTCGTACCATTAATTATCTGGGCGCGGATAATTATGACACACACAATGTTTAAGTTGAGAAATGTTAGTTTGCCTCTGCAGAGAGGCAAACTTTCTATATATTTACAGGATGAGTACAGCTATTTTCTTCCGTATATGCCTTACAGCCATGGTCATCTCCTGGCTTCCCCTCGCCTCTTCAGCCAGCAATACGCGCCATACGTCTTATAAAACAAGCTGGCAGGACAAAAAAGATAAAAGGCAGGAACGCGGTAAAGAAAATAAGAAACCAGAGGTGAAAGAAGTTCCGCAATCCAGGAAACAGGAAAAGCCGGAAGAAGTAAAACCAGATAAAAAAGAAAAGCCGAAAGATAAAAGAGGAAATAACTAAGCCCATATTATGAAGGTCCTGATTGTAGAAGATGAAAAAACACTGGCTTATGAAATGGAAGACTTTTTGAAAAAGGCCTTTTATATCTGCGATCTCGCACATAACATCAGCGATGGGCTCGAAAAAATCAGTGCCAACAGCTACGACTTTATTTTACTCGACCTCGGACTGCCAGATGGGGATGGGCTAACCCTGCTCCCAAAAGCAAAAAAACACAATCCTGATGCAGCTTATATCATTTTAACGGCCCGGGGAAACTTGGAAGACAGGATCGCAGGGCTCGATCTGGGGGCCGACGATTACCTGCCCAAACCTTTCTCCCTGCTCGAACTGCAATCCAGGATGCAGGCCATTGCCCGCCGTAAATTCAATCTTAAAGAAGAGTTATTGCCCCTGGGCGATTTTAAGCTCGACCTGCAAAAAAGGCTCATCTTTTTTAACGGACAGCAAATCGAGCTTTCCAGAAAGGAATTCGATATCCTCAGCTACCTTTTCCTGCACAGCAACCGCGTGCTTACCCGCATGCAGCTGAGTGAACACATCTGGGGTACCTTTGCTGATGACGATTACGATTCCAATTATATAGATGCGCACATCAAGAACATCAGAAAAAAGCTGAATGCCTGGGCAGCTACAAATTTCCTGGAAACAGTACGTGGTGTAGGTTACAGAATAAAGAAATAATTGAAACTATCTGCCAAATTAATCCTGTTCATTACCAGCTCAAAGCTAGCTGTAGTGCTGCTGTTTGTCATTTCCCTCCCTTTCCTCGTTAACGGCATCGTATCCGAATACATCAGTTATTCTTTGCGCCTGCAGCAGGATAAAGTCATCCGCATCATCCATAAAAACGGCATCAACTATTACCTGCAGGGCGACAATAACTATGGCAGCTATACCATGCTCAAAGAAGAATACATCGCCCTCGAGCCTTCAACAGCAAATACCCGTATCGATACCATAAAAACAGCCAAACGTCTGGTAGAAAGGGATACGCTCAATTACAGGATCCTGATGCATACCTTTAATTATGAAGGAAAAAATTACCTGCTCGAAATCGGAAAAACGACTTCCAGCATTAACCAGTACAACAAGCCCCTGCAAAGACTGGCCCTGTATGTACTCATGGGCCTCATCGCCCTGAGCCTGCTGTTCGACCTGCTTTTTACTCGTGCACTCATCAGGCCACTCGGAAAAATTATCAAATCAAAGCTCATCGACAGGAAATTTCCTTTCAAAAACCATCCTGCACCCATACGCACCTCTACGTACGATTTTAAATACCTCGATGAATCCCTGATCCTGCTCATGGAACAGATCAATGAAGCTTTCGAGAAAGAACGGGAATTTACCGCCAATGCCTCCCATGAGCTCATGACCCCCATCAGCATCCTGCAAAATAAAATGGAAAACCTGATTGGTGATGAACAGCTGAACGAGGAAGCAGTCGTAAAAATTGCCGATATGATGAAAACGCTCGACCGGTTAAAAAAGATCTCCAGGTCGCTCCTCCTCATCTCCAGGATCGAAAACGAACAGTTCGCCAAATCCGATAGCCTAAAGCCTGCAGCACTGATCAGAGAAGTACTCGATGAGATCAGCCACCGTCTGGAAGAGAAAAACCTGGATATTTCTGTTCAGCTTAACGACCAGGTCCTGTTAAAGGGTGTCAACCACGATCTTCTCTTCCAGTTGTTCTATAACCTCATCAACAATGCCATCAAGTACAACGTACCTGCCGGCAACATCACCATCACAGACCAGGAAATCAGCCAGAACAGCTATTTAATTACCATACAGGATACCGGAATTGGTATTGCCGCCGAAGAACTGCCCTTTATTTTCGACCGTTTCCGAAAAGCAAACCTGAAAGAAAACGTAGGTTATGGCCTCGGACTTTCCATCGTAAAAAGCATCGCTGCTTATCACAACGTAACTATCAAAGTAAGTTCAACCTTGCAAAAGGGCAGCACGTTTAAGCTGTACTTCAAATTAAAATAACCAGATTTTTGAATTTAAATGACCATAATTTTCAAATAGAATCAGATATTAGCTTTCACATTTAAACTTAGCTATGAAAAAACTATTTCTTGCCTTATTGTTAAGCGTACTTTCCACAATTACTTTTGCGCAAAACCCTATTGTGGGTACCGATATGCCCAAAGCAGTTTTTTACAAAGCGGATGGCAAAACATTCAATACAGACCAGATTACAAAAGGCAGCAAATCCCTGCTGATGCTGTTCGATGCCACCTGCGAACATTGCCAGAAAGTAGTATCCAACATTTCAAAAAGAAGCACAGAACTTAAAAATGTTAACCTCTACCTCATTTCGCAGGATGAATACCGCTCCATCAATTATTTCATGGACAATTTTGGCAAACCTTTAAAAACAATGAAAAATGTAAGTGTATTGCAGGATAAAGACCACGTTTTCATCCCACTGTTCCACCCCAAACAGTACCCAGCCCTTTACCTTTATGGAAAAGATAAAAAGCTGGAATTTTATTCAAGTGATGAAAGGGATGTACCCAGGTTCTTCAGCCGGATCAAATAAAAATCAATAGCTGATCTTAAAGGAACGTCTGGCCAGCAGCTTCCAGGCTTCCCCTTGTTTTTCCCAAACCAGTACCACGCCAAGGTTAACCTTTGCAGGAATACCGCCATCGTTGGTATTGCCCCTCAGCAGGTGGCGTACGATAGCTGTATTTCCGGCAACGGTAATGGATTGTTCCGACAGCTCTATGGTCTTAAAATCAGATTTTTTGGTCGAAAGCGCAGTTACAAAAGCAGCTTTATCCTCAATATGCCCGTTAGAATGTCCATAGGTCAGGTTATCGGTAACCAGACTTTCCAGATCGGCCTTATTTCCGCTGATCATCGCTACGCGTAGTTTTTCAGTTAATTCTGCAATTTTAGTTTCGTCCTTTGATTGTGCCGAAGCAAGTAAACTCATAATGGTAAATGTGATTAAAATGATGGTCTGTTTCATATATCATAATAGCTATGTTCAACAGATAAATATATGGATAATTAAGGTTTATAAACCAGGCCCATGTTATAAAACATAAATGCCCACCTGTCGGCCATTTCCTCAATCGCCTTGTCGGTAGGCTTTCCCGCGCCATGTCCGGCATTGGTCTGTATGCTGATCAGCACCGGGGCATCACCACCCTGGTCTTTTTGCAGGGTGGCCGCAAACTTAAAGGAATGCGCCGGTACTACCCTGTCGTCATGGTCTGCCGTAGTAACCAGCGTAGCCGGATATCTTACACCAGGTTTTAACGCATGTACAGGCGAATAATGATGTAAATAGCTGAACATTTCTTTAGAATCTGCCGAAGTTCCGTAATCAAAGCTCCAGCCGGCACCCGCCGTAAACTTATGGTAGCGCAGCATATCCATTACCCCCACTGCCGGAAAAGCCACTTTAAAAAGGTCCGGGCGCTGTGCCATAGTAGCACCCACCAGCAGTCCGCCGTTAGACCCGCCCATGCTGGCCAGATAAGCTGCTGAAGTATATTTATGCCCAATCAGGTATTCGGCAGCCGCAATAAAATCATCAAATACATTTTGTTTCTGCAATTTGGTACCAGCCAGGTGCCATTTTTCGCCATATTCGCCACCGCCCCTTAAATTGGCTACGGCATATATCCCGCCCTGGTCCAGTAAAATGATGTTCGAGGTACTGAAAGATGGGGTTAAACTGATGTTAAACCCTCCGTAGCCATACAATACCGTAGGGTTTTTACCATTCAAAACCAGCCCTTTTTTATAGGTAATGATCATCGGCACCTTAGTGCCGTCTTTTGAAGTATAGAATACCTGTCTGGATTCGTAGTTTTCAGGATTAAAATCCACACCTGATTTTTTATAAAGTTCCGACTTGCCGGTCGACACCGTATATTTAAAGATCGTAGCCGGATATACATAAGAGGTAAAGGTATAATAAAGTGCCGGTTCTTCTTTTTTACCAGAAAAACCACTGGCAGAACCAATACCCGGCAACTCAATCCGGTGCTCCAGCTTCCCGTCCATATTGTACTGCAAAACCAGTGATACAGCGTCTTTGATGTAATTGGCAAAGAGCTTGCCGCCACCGGCAGATGGCCGCAATACGTTTTCGGTCTCCTTAATCAGTTCCTTCCAGTTCTCTGGCTTTGGGTTGGCCGCGTCTACAGTAACAATGCGGCCATTGGCTGCATTTAATTTGGTAAAAATATACAGTTTACTGCCTATATTATCGATGATGTTGTGGTCTTTGTCAAAATTATCCACCACGTTTACAATAGGCGCATCAGGAATGCTTAGGTCCTGAATGTACAGTTCATTGCCCGAAGTAGAGTTGGCGGCCGAGATCACCAGGTACCGTTCATCCTCTGTTAAACTGGCACCAACATACCGCCTTGGTGTTTTGCTGCCACCAAAGATCAGCTTATCTGCCGTTTGGGGCGTGCCCAGCTGATGGTAATACAGTTTATGCTGGTCGGTCATCCCCGAAAGCTGACTGCCATCCTTTGGTTTATCATAACTGCTGTAATAAAAGCCTTCATTCCCTTTCCAGGCTATTTCGGAAAACTTGACGTCAATCAAAGTATCCCCTACAACCGTTTTATCGGCCGCCTTCAACACCACCACCTTACGCCAGTCAGATCCGCCTTCCGACAGCTGGTAGGCCAGCATACTGCCATCTTTGGAAAAATTAATATCCGCCATTGAAGTCGTTGCATCTTTAGAAAAAGTGTTCGGGTCCAGAAAAACCTCTGGCTCCCCATCCCCTTTCTGCCTGTACAGTACACTTTGGTTCTGCAGGCCTGTATTTTTATAAAAATAAGTATAGGCCCCTTCTTTAAAAGGCTGCGAATACTTTTCATAGTTCATCAGTTTGGTTAAACGGGTTTTGATCTGGTTGCGGTAAGAAATCTGGTCAATAAATTTACGGGTAACTGCATTCTGGGCATCTACCCATTGTTTGGTCTCTGCCGAGCGGTCATCTTCCAGCCACCTGTAAGGATCGGCTACTTCAGTACCAAAATAATTGTCTTTTATAGTTGTTTCTTTTGTCTCAGGATAAGTCATTCTGGTTTTTTGTGTAGTCTTGTTAAATTGAGCTTGCGTAACCAATGGCGGTAAAAGGGCTAGCATAAGCAGGCTGTTTTTTATGATTTTTTTCATGGTGTCGCATTAAATCATTAGATAGGAATCGAAAGCAGCGGGATATGCAGCCCGGATGCCATCACCCTTGTTTTGCTTTTGTGTACCATAGAAGCCCAGAAACCATATTTTTTAGGTACCATAATCAGCATATCGGCACCAAATATCTCTATTTCTTTTTCAATTTCTTCTATTACCGCATTCGATTTCACATTTTTATAGTAATAGGCAATCCCTTCCAGCCCGTCATCTATGGCATTGGTGGCCAGTAAAGCGGGGCCTTCATTCCGCAGTTCTTCCAGGGTTTTATCTACATTAAAAACCTCTACTTCAGCAGCTAAGCTCAAAGCCAGTTCTTTGACATGTCCCAATACCCTTTCAGACACCCCACTCAGTACATCGCAGGCAAAAAGCACTTTTTTTGTCCCTTCAAATTTAGCACCAAGGGGCACAGCCAGTACCGGAAACTTTAATTTCTTGATTGCCGAAGTAGTGGTATTTCCCCAAAGGTCCTGTTCAAGGGTCTTGGCCGTCATGCCCAGCACCACCAGGCTGGCCTCGTATTTAACCAGCAGCTGCTTCAGTTCATCTTCTACAAAAGAAAATGCAGTTTCATGCCCTACTTCTATGTCATAATCCAATGAAAGTGTTAGGGCGCGTTCTATCAGTCTGATCTCGTTATCTATCAGCAATCTCTGGATACTGGAAGCCGGTAAAAGGGTATTTGCCGCATGTATCGGGATCACGAAAGAATTAAAAAGGATCAGTCTTGCATTGCTGTGTCTGGTTACCGCCGCTGCATATTCTACAGCATTTTCTGCCACTTCCGAGAAATCTGTCGCTACAATTATGGTCATTCGTACAAAATTTTATGCTTGTAAAGCTATATCTGGGCCAGAATGGCCTTGTAGGCACCATCCCAAAGTGCTATGCCTTTTTCAAGTGCCGCTATACTGGCCTGTTCCGCATCCTGCCAAAGGGCCACATCATCAGCACAAAGCTCGGCAGTCATGGCCAGGGCCAGGTAACTGTGGTGGTCGCCATCCACTTCTATATGCCTGTCCAGGTAATATTTAAATAAAGACAGTTGTTCAGGAAATTTTTTATTCAGGTCGTTTACCATGGTCAGGAACATATTCGGGATCAGGTCTTCCCTTCCAAAAGTAAAGGTACTGGTCTGTAAATGGGCCGCATTGCTGTGGATGATCTTAAAAGTAAAATCAACAAACCCACGCGCAGGTTCCGGTGTTCCGGCAGCCTGATAAGCATTGGGCAGGTCTCCTGTTTTTTGAAGTGCATGGATAAATGTGTCAATGCCGCTGGTATCTGCACCGCATTGTGCCATGGCATCCAGGTACATTTCAAAATGACTTTTGCGCTGGCCTGTACTGTCCACATCCGATTCTTCCCCCGCCACAATCTCGTTGATCAGGTAGCGGGTATTTGCCGAACCTACCGGAAACCAGGGCACACTGGTACAGGTCAGGTTAATCTGCAAAGCTTTTAAAAGCGACATAAAGTCCCATACCGCGTATACGTGATATTCCATAAAGATCCTCAGGTCTTCCAGGCTGTTGATCACACTGTAAACCTTATGGTTTATAATCTGCTGTCTAAGGGGTTCGATGCGCTCCTGTATGCTTTTTAATGCTGCACTCATCTTGCTGTCGTATTAATTTGGCACAAATGTAACCATACAGCATTATAATAGTTTAAGATTTTTGTCACATCTGAAACCAGCCGGTTTAAACGGCCAAAGCCATTCTTTTATTTCGGGCAATCAGCATCCAGGCAAATACAGCCCCGGTTAAGGCCATTAAGGTACCCACCCATACCGGAGAAGTATAATCGTAGCCAGCTGCCAGGGGCAAACCACCTAAAAAGGCACCCAAAGCGTTGCCTATATTAAAACTGGCCTGGCTAACAGATGCAGCAAGCATCTCCGAGCCTTTGGCCGTTTTGATCATCAGCATCTGGATCGGTGCCGCCAGGGCAAAAGCCACCGCACCGGTAATGAAGGTCATGACCAGCGAAAGTACCTGATTGGTAGAAATATAATGTACAATAAATAAGGTAACCGCCATGGCAATCAGCAAAGAAACAGAAGCTTTTGCCGGCGAAAACATGTCGGCCAGCTTGCCCCCTATAAAGTTACCAACCAGCATACCCAGGCCGGCCAGTACCAGGATGTAAGTAATCGAATCGGCAGAAAAACCCGAAACATCGGTTAAAAGCGGGGCAATATAGCTGTACCAGGAAAACAGTCCTCCTGTACCTATGGCAATCATCAGGATAATGAGCCATGCTTCGGGCAGCTTAAAGAAACCCAGTTCTTTTTTCAGATCCCTGTCCTTGGTAGCAGGCAGGGCCGGCATCCATAATTTCAGACTCAAAAGGGTAATTAAGCCTACAACAACAATGATCACGAAAGTATAGCGCCAGGAATAATTGTGACCAATAAAAGTACCCAGCGGCACACCGATCACATTGGCAATGGTTAAACCCGCAAACATCAGCGATACGGCCGAAGCTTCTTTTCCTTTATCTGCAATGCGGCTGGCCACTACCGACCCTACTCCAAAAAAGGCACCATGCGGCAAACCCGCAAGTAAGCGGGCAATAAACATGGTGGTATAATCAGGAGAAAAAGCCGACAAAGCGTTAAAGGCCACAAACATCATCATCAGGGCCATCAATATCTTTTTTGGGGGATAGCTTCCTGCAATGGCCACCAGTAAAGGTGCACCGATAACCACACCCAAGGCATAAGCAGAAATGAGGTGCCCCGCCTGAGGGATGGTAATGGAGAGGTCTTTTGCAATATCGGGCAACAGGCCCATCATCACAAACTCTGTGATGCCAATCCCCAGTCCGCCAAGGGTTAAAGTGAGTAAGCTTTTCTTCATTTCTGTATCGTAGTTAGTGTAAAAAATACACGATACAAAAGTAACCAATAAAGCCGGCCCTTTTCGTCTTTAAAAGGTAATTTTTATCCGCTGATATTTATTTTATACCTGTCCTATATAAGTGCTTTTGGAAGTTTCCGAGCGGTCGGGAGACACAAATGAAATGTAAACCTCTGCTGGTTCTTCTATTAAATTTTCAGGCAGTAACATCAGTTCTTTTCCCTCCATTCGCTTCGCCACATATAACATGCTGATCGCCGCTTTTGACTCCGGAAAATAAGCCATCAGCAGGGCCTGATCAGATCCGTTCCCCCCAGGAAAATCCATCCGTATCCCAGGTAAACGCTATTCCGGCAGCTATCCTGCTGGCCTCCGGATTTTCTGCAGGCAATAGTTCTCCTTCACTCAGTATTACATTTGGACAATCGATCTCTATGTCCGGATAATAACCTTTAAGTGCATCTTTTTTATTATAAGCAATGGCCAGGTTGTAATAATTTTTAGTGCTGTCCTTTGCCGCTGAACTAAACCCAGCTTTTAAATAGCCTTTCATCGTATGAAAAAAATTGTTGAGTACTTTCATACGCAACTCATTATCGAGTTGTTTTTCACTGGAACGTGTTCTTTTATGTCTCACCATCCTGGTCACGTTCTGTCCGTTCAGCACATAACTGGTGATATTGCCGGTAGTACCGGTTAGCTGCCCGTAAAGGCCATTTAATAATTTACCCATAATCAGTTTTTTAGCAATTTTTGTTAGTTAAGTAAAGATAATCAATGCTTTACACATCATTACTATCTGCAGATCATTATTTTAAAACATTTTTTAAACATTTTTAGATCATTTTTAAATCTTAGTTAGGTCAAATCGACCTAGCAAGGACCTAGTAACGTCCTATTAAGGTCCTAATAATGTTCTAAAAATATATAGAGCAGGAAAAACACTTTCTTCTCCTTTTAAAGCACTAATAAAAAGAAAATTAAAACAAAGTCCCCCTCGTAACCGTTTATACTCTGATAATCAATTACAGGAGTGCATTATGAATTATAAGAAACTAATAACAGACCGCTTTTCAGGCATACCGCACAGACCGACAGATACTACAGGAGCAGTGATCGCTTTGCTGACGGGACTGGCAGTTGGGGCGGTGCTGGGTGTATTGTTTGCACCGGAGAGTGGAAAAAACACCAGGGAAAGAATTTCCGACAAGGCTTTGGATTTAACAGATAACCTTAAAGATGGTTATCAATCGGTAAAAGACAGGATATCGGCCGGTAAAGATGATATTGTAGGTCTAAAAGACCGCGTGGTAGACAATGTAAAAAATAAGGCAAACGCCGTTTCGCAGGAATTTAAGGAGTTCAAAGATGCGGAAACAGAAAAAGTAAAATCAGGTGTAAAGCAGGCAGCTGATAATGCCAATGATACCATTCAGGACATTTAGCAACCTATAAACCGTATAAGTACAAATGGAACAGCCGGCTTTCCGGTTCAGTGAAGGCTTTCAGCTCAATGGCTCAACGCTTTGATCTGAAAGCCTTTGGTATTTAAAAAACAGCTGTGTAATGGGGATCAGCAATATCCCGCACAGGGCAAAAATGACAAAAGATACCCTTAAATTGAAGGCATGGGCCAGATAGCCAATTAAAGGCGGGCCAAGCAACATCCCCGTAATGGAATAGGTGGCAATGATGGATATGGCCATACCTGCCGAATATTTTTTTGAAGCACCGGCCAGGGCGTAAGACATCGGGATTACAGCCGCGGTACCAAAACCTACCAGCGAAAAGCCGACCATAGCCGTCCAGAAATACGGAAAAATAATGGCCAGACAAATGCCCGAAACAATACAGCTTGCGCTCATGATATAGGTTTTTGGCATGCCAAAGCGTGCCACAATGAAATCGGATAAAAACCTGGAAGTGGCCATAAAGGTCATGAAGATCAGGTAACCATAAGTAAAGATCTCTACTTTTATAATTTCCTGGAAATAGATACCGCTCCAGTCGAACATCCCCCCTTCACAGATGGCACAAAGGAAAACCACCAGGCCCAGGTAAAAAATATAGGGATCTGGCTTGCTCAAAATGAGCTTGTTACCGGTTTCGGAGCGGTCTCCCTTCAGCAAATACTGGTAAGCATATAGGCTAAGCGACAGCATCACAATGGCTACAGCCGTAAAATGAATCTGGATGGGTACATTGAAACTGAGCAAAAGTGTAGACAGCAGGATTCCTGCTATGCCACCCATGCTCCAGTAACCATGAAAAGAACCCATGATCTTTTTATCGAAACGCTTTTGCAGGGTTAAGGCCTGGGTGTTTACAGAAATATTAAAGATACGGGTGGTAAAGGCAAATACCACTACGGCCAAAACCAGGCTTAAGGTATTGTGTGCAAAACCAATAAGCGTAAGCGCCAGCATGTTGAGTCCGTAGCCCAGCGTTAAAGGTCCGCGACTGTTGTATTTAGACACCAGCCAGCCCGAAATGGGCAGGCCCAGCAGGGAACCTATGGGCAGGGCCAGCAATATACTGCCCAGCTCGGCCTCATTGAAACCAAAAGTAGTTTTAATGGTCGGGATCCGCGAAGCCCAGGTAGAAAAACTTAAGCCCGACATAAAGAAAAACAGACTTAAAAAGAAACGATGTTTTGTGTTAGAGATCATTGCATAGGTTTGCGCTGCAAATTTAGCAATTCCTTTGGTTGTAATGACCCGCTTTTATTAAAATAGTGTAAGAATTGCACTTTGCAAATAAATATAAAATTGGCATTGATTTGCGTTTTATAAAAAATAAACTAGCTTTACAAAAAACTTTAGGGGTGCCTTGCGCTGAGATATACCCTTTGAACCTGATGCAGTTAGTACTGCCGAAGGGAAAAGTAAGAGCAACCCTCTTGTTGTTCTTTTTCCATTCCTGTAATGGGCTATTCCTGGAGTTTTTAATTGAACAAAAAATTAAAAACTTATGGAGATCTCTGTAAATCAACAACATTATCAGCTGAAAGAACCTTGTTCTGTTGAACAAATGCTAAGCCTTGTCAACGCACCGGCCAAAGGCATTGCTGTAGCGGTTAACCATACCATTATCACAAAATCTGACTGGCCAGTCCATGTATTGCGGCAGGGCGACCAGGTGATGCTCATCAAAGCCACCCAGGGGGGCTGAACTCTTTTAACAAACCCATTTATCCCATTCCAGCAGCTGAAATTTTGAAACATCGGTTTCATCATCCTAAAAACGAATAACAATGAAAGTAGAAAAAACACCTGGCGAACAGGTAATCAGTCGCACTCCTTTTCCGGCATCCCGTAAGGTATACGTGAAAGGCCAGCTGCATGACATTGAAGTGGCCATGCGCGAGATTACTTTGAGCAACACCAAAATCCACAATGGTTTTGGCTTAACCGAGCCCAACCCGGCAGTTACAGTTTATGATACGAGCGGGCCTTATACCGATCCTGATGCCCATATTGATGTAAAAAAAGGCCTGCCCCGATTAAGGGAAAAATGGATTACCGGCAGAAAAGATGTGGAGCAGCTGCCGGAGATCAGTTCTGATTACGGACAGCAGCGCCTGGCCGACAATAAACTGGATGTTTTGCGGTTTTCGCACCTGAACAAGCCCTATAAAGCAATAAAAGGCGCCAATGTATCGCAAATGCATTATGCCAAAAAAGGTATCATTACCGCCGAAATGGAATACATTGCCATCCGCGAGAACCAGCGCATAGACTTGCTGAACGAACAGCTGGGTGTGCAGTTTGAAGTGATGGGCCATCAGCATAAAGGTCATAGTTTTGGCGCCAATACGCCTAAGGGTTATATTACACCCGAATTTGTGCGTGCAGAAGTGGCTGCAGGCCGGGCGGTCATTCCCTGTAACATCAACCACCCCGAGCTGGAGCCGATGATCATTGGCCGCAATTTCCTGGTGAAGATCAATGCCAATATCGGCAACTCGGCCGTTACATCCTCAATTGAGGAAGAAGTTGAAAAAGCCGTGTGGGCCTGCAGGTGGGGCGCCGATACGATTATGGACCTTTCGACGGGTAAAAACATCCATGAAACCCGGGAATGGATCATCCGCAACTCCCCTGTTCCGATTGGTACGGTGCCGATTTACCAGGCCCTGGAAAAGGTGAACGGTAAGGCTGAAGATTTAACCTGGGAGCTGTTCAGGGATACCCTGATTGAGCAGGCCGAACAGGGGGTAGATTATTTTACCATCCATGCGGGTGTGCTGTTGCGGTATGTGCCTTTAACGGCCAAAAGGATAACTGGTATTGTTTCCCGTGGCGGTTCCATTATGGCCAAATGGTGCCTGGCGCATCATAAAGAGAATTTCCTGTATACCCATTTTGAAGAAATCTGTGAGATCATGAAGGCTTATGATGTGGCTTTCTCGCTGGGCGATGGCTTAAGGCCGGGCTGTATTGCCGATGCCAATGATGCCGCCCAGTTTGGCGAGCTGGAAACTTTGGGCGAGCTGACTAAAATTGCCTGGAAACATGATGTGCAGACCATTATTGAGGGGCCGGGCCATGTGCCCATGCACCTGATCAAGGAAAATATGGAGAAACAGCTGGAACACTGCTCGGAAGCACCCTTTTATACCCTGGGACCGCTGACTACCGATATTGCGCCTGGATATGACCACATCACTTCGGCCATTGGTGCCGCCATGATCGGTTGGTTTGGTACAGCGATGCTGTGTTATGTAACACCTAAGGAGCATTTGGGCCTGCCCAATAAAAAGGATGTAAAAGATGGTGTGATTACCTATAAGATTGCGGCCCATGCTGCCGATCTGGCCAAAGGGCATCCCGGGGCGCAGTACCGCGACAATGCCCTGAGCAAAGCGCGCTTTGAATTCAGGTGGGATGACCAGTTTAACCTGTCGCTCGACCCGGATACGGCCAGAGAGTTCCATGACGAAACACTACCTGCGGATGGGGCCAAGATCGCCCATTTCTGTTCGATGTGCGGACCCAATTTCTGCTCGATGAAAATAACGCAGGATGTGCGGAAGTACGCATCGGAACAGGGTGTGGATGAGCAGGAAGCTTTGGAAAAAGGTATGGCAGCTAAATCTAAAGAGTTTACTGAGAAAGGAAGTGAAATCTATCTGTAAATGAAAATGTTATAATTAATATTTATGGAAATCATTGTCATTTCAGACCCGCTTTATTTTAAAGCTGAAGCCTGGCTGATCAACCAGCTTTTTGAAGCGGGGATGCCCATTTTTCATTTGAGAAAGGTGGGCAGGAACAGGGCCGATTATGCGGCGCTGCTTGGGGGCATAGACGAGGATTACCACGACCGGCTTGCCCTGCACCAGTTCCATGAACTGCAGGCAGATTTCCCATTGGTTAAGCGGCTGCATTACCCGGAGCAAATGAGAAAGGAGCTGGATGCTAAAGGCCTGCCTTTTCCCTCCGGAGATGATGTTTTGAGTACTTCTATCCATCATCCCGATGCATTGCTGGAGCTTACCCGATTTGAGTATACCTTTTACGGACCGGTGTTTAACAGTTTGTCCAAACCCGGATATACCGGAATAGCAGAGGCGGATGCCGGTTTTACCTTGCCGGTTAAGCGTACCGGCCCAAAAATCATCGCCCTTGGCGGTATAGATGCCGGAAAAGTAAACGCGGTAAGGGCCATGGGATTTGATGGACTGGCCCTGCTTGGAGCGGTATGGATGGATAAAGAACAGGCTTTAAACAGGTTTAAACTGATCAAAGATAAATGCGATAGCAATGATTGAAGAACTGGAACAACACGGGATACCTGGACAGGGCAGCAAGCTACGCCCCTATGCAATGAGCATAGCAGGTTTTGACCCCAGTGCGGGGGCAGGACTTTTAGCCGATGTGAAGTGTTTTGAGCAGCACCAGGTATATGGTTTTGGGGTGTGTACGGCATTAACGGTGCAGACAGATACGCATTTTCTGAAAAACCAGTGGCTAGATGCAGAACAGATCATTGAGCAAATGATGGTACTGCTGCTGAAATTTGAAGTGAAGGCCTGTAAGATCGGCCTGATCAAGAACAGCAGGATCTTACTGGAAGTGGTTAGCCATTTAAGGCAGCATGCCCCCGAGATTAAGATTGTACTGGATCCGGTGTTAAAGGCAAGTGCGGGTTATGCCTTTCATGACTGGGAAAATGGTTTGAAGAAGCTGGAGCCGGTACTGAGGCAAATTGACCTGATTACACCCAATTATCCGGAAATGCTGAGCCTGGGCGGAAAATCAGGGGCCGGACAGTTAACAGCCATTGCACAGCACTGGGCAGCCTATTGCCCTGTATTGCTTAAAGGGGGACACCTGGAAAAAAACAAGGGTATAGATTATTTATTTGAAGGTAGTCAACATTTTGAATTAAAGCCAGATATATTATCAAATTTTCAGAAACACGGGTCTGGCTGCGTCTTATCGGCCGCCATTACTGCCCGGCTGGCCAAAGGTGATCACCTGCTGCAGGCCTGCATTTCGGCAAAAAAATATACAGCACATTTTTTAAACAGTAACAACAGCCTGTTAGGCTATCATTATGAGGATTGACCAATTGCATTATATTTCTCAGGCAAGCCGGGAGGGGCACCTGGAAGCCATTGAGCGGGTTTTACTGGCCGGCGGAAAGTGGATACAGTTAAGGGTAAAAAATGAGCCGGAAGCAGTGGTACTGTCACTGGCCATAGCTGCCGCCGCCTTATGCAAAAAGCATGCGGCCAGGCTGATCGTAAACGATTACCCCGAAATTGCCTTAAAGGCAGGTGCAGATGGTGTGCACCTGGGCCTGGACGATATGCCTGTTGCAGCAGCAAGGGCTATACTTGGCCCCGACCTGATCATTGGCGGCACGGCCAATACTTTTGGACAGCTGCAGCAAAGGGTAGCTGAGGGGGCAGATTATATCGGTTTAGGCCCCTACCGCTTTACTACCACCAAACAGAACCTGAGTCCGGTTATTGGCCTGCAGGGCTATGTAAAACTGATGGAGCAGGCGAAAGCAGCCGGGATAGGTACCCCTGTTATTGCCATAGGAGGCATTACAGCGGACGATATCCCTTTACTGATGCAGGCAGGCCTGTATGGGGTAGCTGTTTCGGGAGCATTGAGCCATCCGCAGGATACTTCTGTTGTATTGAACCACATCAACCATTTATTATGTTAAAAATAGCAGATAAAATATTTAGCTCCCGGCTCTTTACCGGCACGGGAAAGTTCAGTTCGGCTGTAGAAATGGAAGCAGCTTTGCTGGCTTCGGGCTCTGAGCTGGTTACGGTAGCCCTGAAAAGGGTTGACCTGAATGCAGGTGATGATGACATCCTGAAGCACCTGAAACATGCGCACATCAACCTGCTGCCCAATACCTCTGGGGTAAGAAATGCCAAAGAAGCAGTTTTTGCAGCACAAATGGCCAGGGAAGCCCTGGAAACCAACTGGGTAAAACTGGAGATCCACCCGGACCCCAAATACCTGATGCCCGACCCTATCGAGACTTTAAAAGCCACAGAAGAACTGGCTAAACTGGGCTTTATTGTTTTGCCTTATGTGCATGCCGACCCGGTATTGTGCAAGCGGCTGGAGGATGCAGGAACTTCGGCAGTTATGCCCCTTGGATCGCCCATAGGCAGTAATAAAGGTTTAAAAACGATAGATTTTCTGGAGATCATCATTGCCCAGAGCAAGGTGCCGGTTATTGTGGACGCAGGAATAGGCGCCCCATCTGATGCGGCAAAAGCGATGGAAATTGGTGCCGATGCGGTACTGGTAAATACGGCAATTGCTGTTGCAGGAAATCCGGGACTGATGGCCGGGGCCTTTAAAATGGCTGTAATGGCAGGCCGGATGGCCTTTGAAGCCAGGCTGGGCAAGGTATCGGCGGGTATGCAGGCCCTTGGCAGCAGTCCGCTTACCTCTTTTCTCGACTAATTTAAAGACCAATAACATGGGTAGTTTCAATGATATTTTTAAAGCCTGCAGCTGGGAAGAAACCAGTAACAGCATTTACGCAAAGACCAGTGCGGATGTGGAACGGGCCCTGGCTTGGGGTACAGCTAAAAGAACGCTGGAAGATTTTAAAGCACTGCTCTCTCCTGCTGCTGCACCTTACCTGGAACAGATGGCCGAAATAAGCCGGCAGCTTACCTTAAAACGCTTTGGGCGAGTGCTGCAAATGTATGTGCCCCTGTACCTTTCCAATGAATGCAACAACATCTGCACGTATTGCGGCTTTAGCTACGACAATAAAGTGAGGCGCAAGACCCTCTCTCCTATAGAGATCATGCAGGAAGTGGTGGCTATTAAAGAAATGGGTTTCGATCATGTATTGCTGGTTACGGGCGAGGCCAGCCAGTCGGTACATACCGCTTATTTTAAACAGGTGCTGGAACTGATCCGTCCACATTTTGCGCAGATCTCTATGGAAGTTCAGCCTTTAGACCTGGCCGATTACGAAGAGCTACGGCCCTATGGTTTAAATACCGTGCTGGTATATCAGGAAACCTATCACCAGGAAGATTATAAAAAGCATCACCCCAGGGGTAAGAAATCCAATTTCCTGTACCGGCTGGAAACGCCCGACCGGCTGGGCCAGGCAGGCATTCATAAAATAGGCCTGGGGGTGTTGATTGGCCTGGAGGACTGGCGTACGGATTCATTTTTTACGGCTTTGCACCTGGATTACCTGGAAAAAACCTACTGGCAAAGCAAATACAGCATTTCATTTCCGAGGTTGCGGCCTTTTAGCGGGGGGCTGGAGCCTAAGGTGGCGATGAGCGACAGGGAGCTGGTGCAGCTGATCTGTGCTTACCGCTTGTTTAATGAGGAGGTTGAGCTGTCCATCTCGACCAGGGAATCGCAGGTATTCAGGGACAATATCATTAAGCTGGGCATTACTGCCATGAGTGCAGGTTCTAAGACCAATCCCGGTGGCTATGTGGTAGAACCGGCCTCGCTGGAGCAGTTTGAGATATCGGACGAGCGCAGTGCAAAAGAAATTGCGGCCATGCTTGCACAGCAGGGCTATGAAGCCGTTTGGAAAGATTGGGACAACAGTTTGGTTTAAGGAAATGGAAAATCAGAAACGTTACGACAGGCAGGTCATCCTTCCGGAAATTGGCCTGGATGGGCAGCAAAAACTTAAAAATGCGAGGGTGCTTGTTATTGGGGCGGGTGGCCTGGGCTGTCCCCTGCTCCTGTACCTTGCCGCTGCAGGTATAGGCCATATGGGCATAGCCGACCATGATGTGGTGGACGAGAGCAACCTGCAGCGGCAGATTTTATACCAGATGGCGGATATAGGAGGCTTAAAAGCCGAAATTGCGGTAAACAAGCTTGGCTTAATGAACCCGGATGTGGATTTCAGGGCTTATCCCTTTAAACTGGGTATGGAAAATGCGGCTGAACTGATTGCTGCCTACGACCTGATCATCGATGGTTCTGACAATTTCCCTACCCGCTACCTGGTAAATGATACCTGTGTGGCCTTAAATAAAACACTGGTATTTGGTTCTATATTTCGATTTGAAGGGCAGGTAACGGTATTTAATCATAAAGGGGGACCAGATTACCGTTCCCTTTACCCCGAGCCACCGGCAGCAACTGAAATGCCCAATTGTGCTGAAGCCGGGGTAATTGGTACGTTGCCCGGAATTACAGGCACCTTAATGGCCAATGAGGCCATCAAGATCATTTGTGGCTTTGGTGAGGTATTGTCGGGGAAACTGCTGCTGTTTAATGCACTGAACAATGAAATGCAGGTATTTGGCTTTGGCCGCCACAATGTGCAAAACCGACGCGCTGTAGGGCAGACAGGAAAGATGGATGTGCCGGCCCTGCCCGGACCACAGGAAATCAGCCCCGGTCAGCTCGCAGAATGGAAAAATGAAAACATAGCGTATCAGCTGATAGACGTAAGGGAAGCTTATGAATACGAAGAATACCATATTGGTGGCATCAATATCCCCCTTTATGAATTAAGCCAGCACATCCCCGCCCTGCTTCAGTATGAAAAGATCGTTTTTTGCTGTGCTTCAGGAACAAGGAGCAAAATTGCACTAAACCTGATGAAGAATAATCATAAAGCTGAGTGCTATACTTTAATCGTTTCTGCAAATCAGCAAACATAATGTTACCTTTGCAGTATGATAGCAATAGGACAATACAACGATCTGAGGATTATAAAAAAAACAGAAGAAGGTCTGATTTTAACTGAAGGGGAAAAAGAGGTGTTACTGCCTTATGTTGATGTACCTAAAGCGGCTGAAATTGGCGATAACCTGAATGTTTTTGTGTTTATGCAAAAAGATGACAGGTTGCAGGCCACCACAAAAAGACCTTTGGCCTGCGTAGGTGATTTTGCTTATCTGACTGTTGTTGATGAAACTGAAGATGGCGGTGCTTTTATGGATATCGGTTTGGGTAAGGATATTTATGTACCTAAACGCGAACAAAAACGCCCGATGTTTAAAGGTGACAAGCATGTGGTATATGTTTTTCTGGATGAGAGCAACGACCGTATGCTGGCCTCGTCCAAGCTGCTGAACTTTGTGGAAGAAGAAGATATAGACCTTGAAGAAGGTGATGAAGTGAGTTTACTGATTGTTGACCGCTCGGATATGGGTTATAATGCAATTGTTGACAACAAATACATTGGCCTCTTGTATACCAATGAGTTATTTGATGAACTGAACCCAGGGGAAACCAGGAAGGGCTGGATCAAAAAGATCCGTGTAGAAGGTAAGATCGACCTGAGCTTACAGCCTATGGGCTATGGGCATATCCTGGAAACCAAGGATGTATTGCTGGAAGAGCTGAAAGACAGTGGCGGTGTAATTGCTTTGGGCGATAAAAGTTCACCTGAAGACATTTACCAGCGTTTTAAGATCAGCAAAAGTGCTTTTAAGAAAGCAATTGGTGGTTTGTATAAAGAAAGGCTGATCACGATCGCTGATCATGAGATCAGAGTTAATGTTGATCATGAAGCGGAGTAATAGCAGGATTGGAGTATGAGGATTAGTTTAACAGAAAAATAAACCATGCTATTCATTGGCTGGCATCTGCTCCCCGGCTTTTTAACAAAGCCGGGAAACAGCGCCTAGGCCAATTCATAGCAGGTATATTTTTCTGTTTTAGCATGATGCATAAGCTGGGTGTCTCTCCTAAGCATCATGCTATGAAAGTAAAAATGCTTGCTTTTTTACTTTCTTAAATATTCCCTTTCTTCAATTCTTTAACCGCATAATCGGATGCACGCGCAGTTAATGCCATAAAGGTTAAAGATGGGTTCTGACAGGCAATAGATGGCATACAGGAACCATCAGTAACGAATACATTGCTGACTTCATGCATTTGGTTCCATTTGTTGAGCACAGATGTTTTCGGGTCATTCCCCATTCTGGCGGTTCCCATTTCATGGATGGCCATACCCGGATAACAACCATTGTCATAGGTTTTAATGTTTTTCATGCCTGCTGCTTCCAGCATTTCGGCGGCATCGTTCATCATATCGATACGCATCTTTTTCTCGTTCTCCTTGTACTCACAATCAATAGCCAGTACCGGCTGTCCCCATTTGTCTTTTTTGGTTTTATCGATGTAAACCCGGTTTTCATAGTAAGGCAACATTTCTCCAAAGCCGCCCAAGCCCATAGTCCAGGCCCCTGGTTTGTTCATTTTATCTTTAAAATCAGCACCTATGGCCAGTTCTGCCACATCACTTTGCCAGTTTTTCCGGCTGGCACCACCCTGGTAGCCAAAGCCACGTAAATAATCACGTTTATCGCTGCCGACATTGCGGTACCGGGGCACATAAATCCCGTTTGCACGGCGACCGAAGGTATATTTATCTTCAAAACCAGGCGCTTCAGCCGATGCACCGCAACGGAAATGGTGGTCCATCAGGTTATGGCCCAGTTGTCCGCTTCCATTGCCCAGACCGTTAGGGTGCGCCTCGGAAGTAGAGTTCAAAAGGATAAATGTGGAACCTAAGGTAGAACCATTTACAAAAACAATTTTTGCATAGAATTCCATTGTTTTCTGCGTTTCCGCATCTATCACCATTACACCTTTGGCCTTTTTGGTGTTTTTATCGTAAATGATATGGTTAACGATGGAATAAGGCCTTAAGGTGAGCCTGCCTGTAGCCTGGGCTGCCGGTAAGGTAGAAGATTGTGTACTGAAATAAGCACCAAAAGGACAGCCACGACTGCAGAGGTTACGGTACTGGCAATTGCCACGCCCTTTATGCGGAACAGTTAAATTTGCTACACGGCCAATGGTCATGATCCGTGTTCTTTTGTAATGCTCTTCAATGCGTTTTTTAACAGATTTCTCTACACAGTTCAGGTCCATAGGTGGCAGGAACTGTCCGTCGGGTAATAATGGCCAGTTTTCGGCCTGACCGCTGATACCGGCAAAACGTTCGGCATAATCGTACCATGGGGCAATATCTTTATAGCGGATGGGCCAGTCGTTTCCATGCCCATCCCTGGCATTGTCCTCAAAATTATGGTCGCTGAACCGGTAGCTCTGACGGCCCCACATTAAGGATTTGCCACCCACATGGAACCCGCGGTACCAGTCGAAACGCTTGTCTTCAGTATAAGGGCATTCCAAATCGTTTACCCACCATTTTTCATTTGCTTCCTGATAAGGATAGTCCCTTTTCTGAACAGGGTGAGTTCTTTTTTGCTCTTCGGTGAGTTTGCCTGCATGCTGGAACTCCCATGGGTTTTTCATGGCAGAATCATAGTCCTTCACATGCTCTATGTTCATTCCCCGTTCCAGCATCAGCACCCTGAGGCCTTTTTCTGTAAGTTCTTTTGCAGCCCAGCCGCCACTGATCCCCGATCCTATGACGATAGCATCGTATGTATTTTCTTTCTTTAAATCTGTATTGATGTTCATGATGTGTAATTCCTTATTTTAAAACATTAGGTGGCCCATGACTTTTGTCCGGGTTTCAGTGTAGTGGCACCATCGTAACGACCCGGGATGGCGATGTATTCACGCGCCTGGGTACAACCGATCTCTGAGGCATAATATCCCAGAATGGTCAGGTCCCTTACAATGACAAAAAAATAAGGCACATTTTTTTTGGCTGCTTTATCAGCCTTTTGCTGTGTAATGGTATCAGTACGGAGCTTAGCTACCAGCTCCTCACGTTCTTTTACGCCCAGCAATAAGAAACTTTTGTTAAAATCTTTCATGGACCGGGCTTCCAGATCCTTTAAGCCTTCTGCAAAGGCTTCCTGCATTTTGGCAGGATAACAATCTTTGATCATCATAGGGATGAAACTGCCCAGGCCTGCAGCCTTGGCACCAGGTGCATCTTTGGTTGATGGAATGATGATGTCTGCAAGTTCGGCCAGGATTTTCTCCTGGTCGGCGGAGAAGGAGACGGTATTTTTCTCATTTTCCGGAAGGGTAAAGCTTTCAAATAAAACACCGAAGGTAGTGGCCGAAATTGCAGTTCCTAGCCAGATAGCGGTGTTTTTAAGCGCTTCTCGTCTATTCATGGTTGTTTAAGGTGGTTATTGTGTGTGGTTTAAATGCGTTTAAAAATAAGGTAGTCAAAATAGAACTTATTTGCAGGATTTCAAAAGAGATATTGTAATTTTTACAATATCTCTTTTCCGTATATTTACAGGGTTATTTTATTCATAAATTACGGTATCCGATATGAAGCATATACAGTTAAGGTGGGCAGACCTGGACCCCAATTTTCACCTGAGGCATAGCAGTTATTACGATCTGGCAGCACAGGAAAGGATAGATATACTGGATGCCTATGGCATTACCCTCCAATTGATGAAAACGGAGAACGTGGGGCCGGTATTGTTTAAAGAACAATGTGAGTTCAGAAGGGAGATCCACCTGGGTACAAAGATCCATATTGTAACCAGTTTACTGAAAATGAAAAGGGATGGTTCAAGATGGATCATTCAGCATGAGTTTCTTTCAGAAGAAGGTAAATTGCATGCACTGATCCAGGTGGAGGGCAGCTGGATGGACACTGTTAAAAGGAAACTGGCCAGACCGGTGCCTGTCGCAATATTTGAGGGGCTGGAAAAATTCCCCAAAACACCGGATTTTGAATACCTGTAAGGGGCATCAAAAGTTAAAACCTACCGACAGGTAGAGCATACTGGCTTCTTTGGAAAGCCCGACAGTGCCCTGCAAGAGGATCACTTCGCCCGGCATTACATACAGGCCAGCACCATAGCCCTGATGCCAGCGGTTAGAATGTTCCCCTTTTTCCCATACCCTGCCCACATCGGTAAAACCGACCATACCTACGGTACCCGGAACCAGGTAAGAAGTAAAATTGAAGAGCTTAAGCCTCAGGTCCAGATTGTTGTAAAACATGGAATTACCTGTAAAACGTTTGCTGTTGAAGCCCCTCAGGCTGTTTACTCCACCCAGCTGCATGCGCTGAAAAAAGGTTGGGCTGCCTATGGTTGTGCCCCCGCCGATCCTGTTGGCAATAACCAGTCCGGATTTGCCCGGGTTAAGGTAAAAACGGAACTCAGCGGTAACAGCCCCATAACTGCCGCTCCCTTCATCCAGCCGGTGCTGCGCAAGAAAACTGGTTTTCCAGAAAATCCCCTTTTTGGGCACCGAAATGTTGTCGCGGCTGTCGTACACCAGTCCCCCTGAAAAACCACCATATAATTTATTGGCAAATACTTCCGCTTCGGGATTGGCTATATTAAAATCGTTAAAAAACCTTTCCTCATTATCGGCAGCACTACTCATGTAATAGGAAAACAATACCCCCACATCGGCCCTCAGGTGTTTGCCCAATTGCCTGCCCAGCTTCAGATCGGCATTGAGGTAATTGTACCTGTTGCGGTAATAGGAAATCCCGTCTTCACGGTCGGGCCCGCCATTATCGGTATCAAAATCATGGTCTATGTTCTCTGTATTGTTGCCCAGTCCGAAAAAGTTGCTCAGGTTATTGGGTCCAAGCAGGTTGGCATGTACCGTAAGGTCGTTGTTGCCTATGGCCTTTTTAAAATCTGAGACATAATCGAGTATAAAAGAGCGCCGGCCACTGTTATAGTTCACCCAGAATTCGTGTTTACGGGCATAGGGTTCCTTTCTGAAACCTTGCTTTTCGATCACATAGCCCAGCGCGACCTGTATGCCCTGGTCGATGTTGTATCCACCGTTAAAAAGCACCCCGGTACGGTCGTACAAGAAGCTGTTCTTGTCAAAACGGTTTACCAGCGTGTCATTTGCCAACCTGAATTTAGCCAGTGACCTTGCAGGAAAATGATTGGCTGTATCTGGCTGATCGTAGATAAAGGGCTTATTTTTCACATCTGCAGCTACCTGATAGGAATTGCCGGCTGGCCCGCCTACCAGGCGGACACGGATGCGGGAACTGCCTGCACCTTCTACGACAAAAGTATCTTCACCGCCGATACCAAAAAGCCTGACTTCTTTGGTGATGTGCTGATCAAAAATCCTTTTGTATACCAGACGGCCTTTTTTTCCTTCTTTATTGATGTTGTTGATGCTCAGCTCTACATCTCCGTTGTCCAGGTTTTTAACTTTAATGATCTCCTTTTTTTCAGAGGCGGGTACATCTACATGGATAGACAGGAAGCGGTAATAATGCTGGGTAAGCGAATCCAGTTTATCCCTTCGGGAAATAAAATGGCGCATCAGTTCGGCGCCGTTCAGTTTAAAAATGGTATCGGGCATTTGTTTAAAGGCTTCCAGCACCACTTCATTGCTCAGCTTCTGCTGCACGTAGGCTGCTTCTTTTTTCCAGTCCTGCGCCGTAAGTTCGTTTAAAAAATAGCGGTCAAAATACCGTTCATTAAAGCTCCAGTGGTCTACATCCCTGATGTTATCGCTGTAAGGCTGCAAATGGGTCTTGAGCCACTGATGGGTAAGCACCCAGGGAAATACCCCGGTAGTTTTATAAAAGACCTTGTCTCTGTCGCGGGGCACAGGGATATAGGTTGTTTCCCCTTTATCTTTGTCCTTTTCTGCCAGCCAGCGCCAGTTGTCTTCATGCCTGTCCCAGTCGCCCAGCAAAAAATCGAGCATCCTTGCCCTTAACGTAAGCTGTTGTTCGGCCCGGGTATCATTGTTCTGCTGGATCTTGCGCTGAACTTTTTCGGTATTGTCTGTTTCCTTTTCAAAAGGACTTCTTTCTTCTATTAAATAAACGGCATTGGCGAAACGCTCCCGGTATTCGCCCAGGCCGGGATCATCACCTACATATACGATTTCCGGTTTAGAATGTGGGATGCCGAGTGCAGAGGCCAGTGTGGGCACCACCAGTGCAGCAAAAGGGTGATTGGTAGAGACCTGGTCCTGGGCGATGTCTTTGGCGATGGTGGCACGAAGGTTCTCGGCCATGCCCTGCTCAGGATATTTCTGAACGGTACGCAGGGCCCATTCCTTACCAGTGGGGTCGACAAGCCTTAAAGAGCGGGTCTGCATTCCCCCGCCAAGCTTTACAATTTTGAGCCCCCCTTTTTCTTTCTGCAGGTCGATGATCCTCAATTTTACAGGTGTAGCCCAGATCTTACGATAGCTTTCGCCCAGCCAGAACCGGTGAAAGGTACTGACACTATTGTACTCGGGTGCAACGGCAACGGTGATGGAGTCTTTTGCTGGCAGTTGCTGTGCTTTTGCAACAGAATATGCAGCAGTTAAAACCGGACCAGACAACAATACTGCAAACAGACTCTTTTTAAAATGCATGTTAATTTAGCTATTAATATTTCACCCCTATCCTGAGGGCTTTTAATCCTTCCACCCCTTGTAATTCTTCCAGTTCAAGGTGTTCCAGATCATCGTTCAGCATACGTTTGGCCTGTAATTTTTTAATGTAACCGATGTATTCTTTGGCTTCGGCACCGTTAAAATATACAATGGCTATTTTTCCGGGCTGGGTAAGCCTTTCTGAAGTACCTTTGATCAGGGCCTTATCAATGCGCTTTTTTACCATCTGGTAGCGGATATTGTAGCTACCCTCTACATCGAAACGCTGCTCATCTATCCGGAAACTGATATCGATCAGCTTTTCGTAGACAAAGATCAGCTGTGTGGTTTCCAGCGGGGTAGAAAAGTAAGGGCCCAGGTTGTTGGTTGTACGGGCAATTTCGGCCAGCACACGCAGTTGCCGCAGCCTGAAATCATGTAAAATACCCTGTGGGAAACTGAGGCCTGGTGCGATAGACTGCCCCAGGTAAAGATCGAACTCTACCCCATCCGTACGGAATTTCTCGAAATAACAGGGATATATGCTCTGCAGTTCGGCATTAAACTCGTCCAGGTGCCGGGTTACCGCCACATTGATCATTTGCATGCTCTTTTCATAGCGTTCCCTGTTCTCAAAGATCTTACCTTTATCGCCCGTAAGTGTAAAATAGCTGTTCACCACATCTTCCACTTCAGGATAAGTTTCCTTTAAATGTTGTAAAGCATTAGGGATCTGGCGTTGCAGGTAGTCTTCCGTTTTAAATATTTCGCGGTCAGACAGTTCATCAAGGTGCTTGTAGCTCCATACTGAAGCCCCTTTAGGGATTTCGTTTTCGGTACAGGCACTTGCTTTTTCCCTGATGGCGCTGAGTGTGCTCTCAAGGATCTCGAAATGTGCATAGAGGTCCCTGCGGATGGCCGCATTACGCTGTATACTGGAATTCCTGATGTCTATAGCCGCATAAAAAGGATATACATTTTTAAAAAAGACCGGTTCGATGGGGAAATTCCGGTCCCTTGCGCCCGACTGGATGTAGTTATAGGCTGCTTCGTGGAAACGCCACTGTACAGAAGGCTGCAAGGCTGTAAACTTATCCATGATTACATCCTGTAAGTCGTTGTTGAAGTCGACAATCACCCCCTGGAACAATTGCGCCAGCAAGGGAAAGGAACCTTCAATTTTACTGAGTGTATGGCCGTTGAACAGACTGGGGTCTTTAGTGTAAAGTTCCAGACAGCCCACCAGCTTGGCATTATAATACAGCGGGAACAGGGCATAAGATTTAATCCCCACTGTTCCCAGGAGCTTTAACATGGGATAACTCAGGTACTCCTCCTCCGTTATTTCCGGAAAGATCAGCGTTCGGGGCTGACTGATGTAGTCGTCGATCAGCTGGTTGTATTCACTATCGCCCTGCCCTTGTTCCCTGGCCAGCTGCATCAGTATGCTGTTGAAGCCTGAAAGCTCATTGATCTGCAGTTTATTGTTCAGTTTGATGTAAGGGATCATGCCAAAATCAACCTGATCGGTACCTACCAGGGTTTTTAAGGCTGTTGCAATTTCCCTGGTGTGCAGGCCCTGCTGGGATTCATTGTGCTGGATGACCAGGTTCTTCACCGTTTCGAGTGCATACTCTCCGGTTACGTCTGTTAAGGTAACAATGGAGATGCCCTCGATGGTAAACAATTCCGGCGGGATCAGCCTGGTCAGGATTTTTAAGGTATTCCTTTCATCCTTTATATCGTCTTTAACGTCCTTTAAATTGTATTCAGGTAATTTGGTTTTGGTTTTAACATCCAGAAAACGGGTATCAACATTTAAACGGTAATACCTGAGCAAATGGGTTTCCGGATCGATAACAGAATGAATGGTGAACTGGTTGCCTGTTAAAGAAAAATTATAAAAGCGCTCCATGATGATATTATAAAACGCAGAAAGCAGGTTTTTCTCCATTTCCTTCTTAGAAGGAAGCTTAAGATCGGCTTTGAGGTTACAGTTCCCTTCATCCATAAAAACACTGTAAAAGGCATTTGTACCATAATGAAAGCGGGGCGAAATGGGGGTTCCCAGCGCCCAGTACTGTTCCTTTTCGTCTGTTATAATTGGGGATAAAGCGGTATAGATGAGTTCAAAAAGTTCGGAATAGCGCTGTGCATTTTCGGCAGGTATAGGATCTTTAAGTTCAGGATAAGCATTAAACTGCCCGAGTATGTATTTGTAGAAGTTTACTTTTACAGTTTTTTCTTCTTCCGCCCTTTTTTCAACATATTCAATAAAGGGGCGTAAAGAGAGCTTAATATCCGCACCAACAATATGTTGTCCCGATTCACTGATGCTCTTGTTCAGATCTAGCGTTATTGCTTGCATTTATATGTTTTGTTTAGCGCAGCCAGGCGGCCGTGCCCCAAATTTACTACCTGTATCCAGATAATCTGTAAAACAAAGGTAATTATTTCTTCACAGTCGGTAAATACCTGAATTTTATAATGTTGCCATCGTTAAGTTCATCTCCTTCATTAGATATGTAAAGGTTCAGGTCCTTATCAAAGGCAATGCCTTCGGGCTGGTTAAAAATAGAGGAATTTAAGCGGTGTGCGGCTGTAATTTTCCAGTTTGAATCGGCTACCAGGAGCAGTTTATTGACCGAGGACAGGATAAACCATTCTTTTGTTGCAGGATTTCTGGTTAGTGCAGAAGGACGTAAACTTGCTTTTAGCTTATTATCCAGCGCTTTGATGTGGTTAAGATTGATCTTAAAAGGTACCGGTCCGGTTAAACTATCGGCCTCCTTTTTATAATCGAATACATAGCCGCTAAGCGCGTTGGTCTTTTTGTCTACCGGGCAGTTTTTACACAAAATATAGATTTTATTGCTTTCCGGATCAGCATAGAGGCTTTCATACTCAGCTTTTGGCACCAGATGCTTTCTTTCTTTTACCTGGTCGGATTCCTCTTTTACCGTTTCTGAAAAAGGAAAGGAATACAGGGAACCGTTGCTTTTGAGTACAAATACCATTTCCTGAAAAATGGCCAGGTCTTCATAGTCGCCCTTAGGCCCAAACTTCATATTCTGTTGCTTTTTCACATCCCATTTTTGTCTGAACAACTTACCATCCTCATCCTGGATGCTGTAAACGGTATCGCTGTTGCCATTGTGAAAGGCGATGCCGGAAATTTCGAGCAGACTGGAGGGCATGTTAAATTTATCGGGTTTGCTGAAATCGTAGCCTTTGGGGCTGCTGTACTTGTTGGCCGGATTTTTACACGCACAAGCCCCAAAAATGGAGAGCAGAAGGGTAACATATAAAAAGTTCCTGTAAATATTTTTCATAAGTGGGTTGGGTTAGTCTTATTCGATTGTAAAAATAAATATACTGACTCCTGAACATTATCATTTAGCTGTAAGTTAATGATTTTGACCAGTGTTTGTTTCAGCCCGGGCTGGTAAACGGGAAAACAAACTTCTATCCTGCTGTAAATATTCCTGTTCATCCAGTCGGCCGAGCCCATGTAGACCTCCTGGTTGCCATTGTTTTCGAACAGAAAGATGCGGCCATGCTCCAGGTAGCGGTCTACAATCCGCGTTACGCTGATGTTATCACTCAGGCCCGCTATACCCGGGATGAGGCAGCAGATACCCCTTACGATCAATTTTACAGGTACACCGGCCGCTGAAGCCTCATATAATTTTGTGATCAGCGTACGCTCTTCCAGGTTGTTTAATTTTATGATGATGCCCGACTTCAGGGCATTTTTAGCATTCAGGATCTCCCTTTCGATCAGGTCCAGAAACCTTTGCTGCAGGTTAAACTGGGCCACCAGCAGGTGTTCAAAACTGATCATATCCTCTGGAGAGGGGGCTTTTTTACTTTTGCTTAAAAAGCCGAAAAGGGCTTCCAGTTCTTTTAGCATAGGCTGATGCGCGGTAAGCAGGATCTGGTCCGTATAAAACCTGGCGGTATTTTCATTCAGGTTTCCGGTAGCTAAAAGGCCCAGGTATTGTGTTTCTGCTGTAACCTGCCTTTTTACAAGGGCTACCTTAGCATGTACCTTAAGGTCTATACTGCTGTAAATGATTTTAACCCCTGCGGCTTTCATCTGTTTGGCCCATTTGATGTTATTTGCTTCATCAAACCGGGCCTTCAGTTCAACCAGGGCCACTACTTTTTTTCCGTTCCGGGCAGCGGTCATCAGGGCACTTACAATTCTGGAATTGCTGGCTACGCGGTAAAGGGTGGTATAAATTTCTTTGGTATAAATATCGTTTGCGGCCTCATTAAAAAAGCGGAGTACGGGGTCGTAGCTTTGGTAAGGAACATTGATCAGGATGTCTTTTTTTAAGATGAGGTTGAAAAGGGTCTCATTTTCGGCCAGTATAAGGGAATCTGAAGCGGGCCATTTGGGATAGCTGAACTCCGCTCCCTTAAGGGGAAAACTGCTGAGGTCTTTCAGGTTATGGTAAGTTCCGCCTTCTACCACTTCGGCCTTATGCAGTTTTAGGGCATAAATGACCCTGTACAGGTTTCGGAGCGGAATTCCCGGTTCACATAAAAAACGGGTGGCAAAGCCAAAATCGCGGGTTTCCAGCTGACGTTCCAGGGCTTCAGTAAGGTCTTCCTTATTTCCGCTCTCAATTTTCAGTTCCGCGTCGCGGGTGATCTTCAGGTTAAAAACACCTTTAATCACATCATCCGGAAACAGATAGGCAATATTGTGTTTAAGGATATCCTCCAGAAAAACAATGTACCTGGCTTCAGCTGTTTTAATGGCATATAAGCGGGGCAGTGTTTCTGAGGGGATGCTGATCAGTTCCAGGCGTTCTTTGCCAGTTTTGTCTTCCAGAACAACCAGCTGGTAGAGTTTATTGTTCTCTGCAAAAAAATCTGTAAGGTCGTTATCAATACAAACAGGGTAAATGTATGCCAGTACTTCCGTAAAAAAGACATGGGCAACTTTGGCCGAGATGCTTTCGGGGATGGGCTGGTTGTAAATCCAGTAAATGCTGTTTCTTTCCAGTTCGGGAAGGATCTGCTCCCTGATGATGGCCCCAAACTGCTGTTGCTGTTCATTGATCTCGGCTTTGGCCAATGTAAAATGATCAGTTTCACCGGCTATTGATCCATGTTCACTTAAGGCCATTAAAACAGGGATCCTTACCCTGTAAAACTCATCCAGGTTGGAAGAATAAATAGAAAGGAATTTAATACGTTCCAGTAAGGGCACACTGGCTTTTGCAGCCTCCATCAGCACCCGTCTGTTAAAGCTGAGCCAGCTCAGATCCCGGTTATAAAAAACGGCCTTTTCCATCAGGTAATTACATAGTTACCCAGCCAGAAGCCACAATAAATGCCAGTACAGCGGCTACAATACCAAACATGAAAACACTATAGGCAATTCTTAGCAAGCGGTATTTACGCCCCAATACTACGCCCTGTGCATATACATCCTTGATTAAACTGCCATAAAGAAAATCGCGGTCTTCCATCATTTTAAGCATCCCTTCCTGATAATCGGGCAGGCTCATGCGGTAGAAATTACCAAAGAAAAGCAGGTTTACCCTTTTCTCCCTGATGTCCTCAGGTGTAAATATCCCTTCCGGAATAGATGGCCTGGTAGCCAGGATGGAGAACACCATGGTAACCACGCATACGATAAGCAGCAGCAGTGTAGGAATAATGAGGTGTGGATTGTCTTCCAGTTTGCGCAGCAACAGGCTGAGGATGACAGAAAGAATAATGGAATTGGTCGAGATCATGATGTGCGCCTTGTTGTCGGCCATATCACTTAAACGCTGGTGATTGGTGGAGGAGATCCTGAACATGGTTTCGACACCCCGCTCCGGCCTGTCGCTCTTTTTCTTTTTTTCTTTTTTTACAATTGCTGTAGTTTCCAATGGGGCTGGATGAGTGAGCTTATGTTCCATTTCGGCAAGGTTTTGTGCTTTTTTGGCGTCGAGCAGCTGACGGCAAAAATCTGTATGGTAATGATGTGCTTTGAACAGGGCTATGGTTTTAACCCTCCACTCCGTTTTATCAATTTCTTTATTGCAAAATGCACCGGCTTCCCTGCGCATCAGCTTATTCCGTTCTTTAAAGCTGTCGCTGCCCAGATGAAAGAGGTCGGCATCACAAACGATCTGTTGCAGCAGTCCGACCGGATTTTGGGGCATCCTTGTGGCCAGGATACAGCCGCTGACCTGAGCGATGATCTCAGGATTTACCCCTTTACCGGTTAAAAATTCGGCTGCCATGATTTCTCCGCGGGCCTCATGCTGACGGCAATCGAACAAATAGCCCAGATCGTGAAACCAGCTGGCGGCCGTTACTATAAAGAAATCCTGATCTGACAACTGGTAATGGCTGGCAATTTTAACCGTATTTTCTACTACCTGCTCGGTATGGTGCAGGTTATGATAAATAAAACGCGCATCATTGTGCGCATGGAACAGGCTTGCAACATGGGTACGAAGCTGATCTAATATTTCCCGGTACTGCATCTCTTTTATGTTTTTATCAGAACCTGAACCAGGCATTGAAAGCCGGCATCGGTTCATGCTATAAATATGCGGGTTTTAATTGGTCATCCAAAATAATCAAACAGAATGCTCATTATGATTTATATCACATCAGTTCCTGACCAGGATCATATTCTGTACCACCCTGCAAACCGAACTTTGGACAATATTGATATGGATCATGTTTGAACAGAAGACCATTGCCACCGATACCCAATGCTACCACTGCGGTGAAGATTTACCTTCGAACCCTTATACACTTGATGACAGAAACTTTTGCTGTGTGGGCTGCAAGGGTGTATACCAGCTCCTGTCGGCCCATAACCTGTGCAATTATTATGCCTATAACGATGTACCGGGCCAAACGCAAAAGGTACAGACCGGTCATTTTGAATATCTGGACGAGCCGGGGATTGTGGCTGACCTGATTGATTATACAGATGAAAAAATTACAGTGATCACGCTATATGTTCCTGCGGTACATTGCAGTTCCTGTATCTGGTTACTGGAAAACCTGCACAGGATAAACCCGGCAATTGTACAGTCGAGAATCGACTTTCTGAAAAAACAGGTGGCAGTAACCTTCAAAAATCAGGAAACCACATTGAGGGCCCTGGTTGAGACCCTTGCTGCCATTGGCTATGAGCCGCTGATCAGTTTACAGGATGTTGTAAAAAAGCAGCAGACTGATTTTTCGGAAAGAAAGCTGCTGGGCAAAATTGCCCTTGCAGGTTTTTGTTTCGGCAATGTAATGCTGCTCAGTTTTCCGGAGTATTTTGGACTGTCTGATCTGGAGCAGCAGTTTAAGTTTTTTTTTGGCTGGCTAAACCTGGTCTTTGCCCTGCCAGTAGTATTTTACTGTGGCAGAGATTATTTCAGTTCAGCATATTATAACCTTAAAAACGGGGTTTTGAATCTGGATTTTCCCCTTGCCCTGGGCATTGCTGTCATGTTCATCCGCTCTGCGGCGGAGATCATAAACCGTACAGGCGCAGGATTTGTGGATACTTTATGCGGACTGGTGTTCTTTCTCCTGATTGGAAAATGGATGCAACAGCGCACTTACCATCACCTTTCTTTTGAACGTGACTACCGCTCCTACTTTCCGGTTGCCGTAACCCTGATCACAGCGGGAAAAGAAAAACCTATACCCCTGAATGAGCTGGCCCCGGGCCACAGGATCCTGATCAGGAGCAACGAAATTATCCCGGCAGATGCCATTTTATTGAAGGGTGCGGCAGAGATCGACTTCAGTTTTGTTACCGGAGAGTCTGCACCCGTAAAAAAAGTTTATGGAGAAATACTCTATGCAGGTGGCCGGCAGCTATCGGGTGCCATAGAACTTGAAGTGGTTAAACCCGTTTCGCAGAGCTACCTGACCCGGCTTTGGAACAATACTGCTTTTTATACCCCAAAAGACCCTATTAAAACTTTTAGCCAGACGGCCAGCAAGTATTTCAGCCTGGTATTGTTGCTGATCGCTTTCAGTTCGGCAGCCTTCTGGGGGCTTGCGGGCGATACCAGCCGAGCGGTGGCTTCATTTACAGCAGTACTGATCATTGCCTGCCCCTGTGCACTGGCACTGAGCTCGCCCTTTACCCTTGCAGCCGTATTGAGCATATTTGACAAAAACAGGTTTTACCTGAAAAGTACCGCTGTGGTAGAAGAGCTGGCACGTATAGACACTTTTGTATTTGACAAGACAGGCACCATTACCAATCCGGCAGCCTTGGGATTTAGTTTTCATGGCCGCATTACGGATGAACAGAAACAGTTGCTGAACGACCTGGCCAGCAATTCGGGCCATCCCCTGAGTCGCGAGCTGGTAAAAGTACTGCATAAACACAAAGTTTACGCTGTAGATGACTATGTAGAAAAAATTGGAAGAGGGATTAGCGGACGGATCAATGGACATGAAGTGAAATTGGGAAGTTCCGCTTTTATTGGTTTGCCGCTGATCGACTCTCCGATGCGCAGCAATATACACCTGATGATTGATGCCGAATACCTGGGCTATGTTGTTTTTGAACAGCAATGGCGTGCAGGGTTCAAAGAACTGACTTTTAAGCTTGGAAAATATGCCGACCTGCATCTGTTGTCGGGCGACCAGGACCATGACAAACAGACGCTTATCCCCTTTTTCCCGAATGCAAGTCAGCTGCAGTTCAGACAAAGTCCGCAAAACAAGCTGGATTACATTACAAAGCTCCAAAACCAGGACAAAAAGGTGTTGATGCTGGGAGATGGTTTAAACGATGCCGGCGCATTGAGACAAAGCAATGTGGGTGTGGCAGTTACCGACAACATCAATAATTTCTCCCCGGATTGTGATGCTATACTTGACGGTGCTGCCTTCCACAAGCTTCCTCAGTTTATGAAGCAGGCTAAAGATGCGGTAAAAATTATCCACATCAGCTTTGGGATCTCCCTGGTATACAATATAGTGGGCCTGTACTTTGCGGTGCAGGGACTGCTCTCGCCGCTTTTTGCGGCCATATTGATGCCCATAAGTACCGTAACCATTATTTTATTCACCAGTATAGCGGCAAGGCTGTACGCCCGTAAAAACAAATTGTTATGAACATGATCTACTTTCTGATTGGCTGCAGCATTTTACTGGCACTTGTATTTCTGGCAGCTTTTTTTTGGGCCAGCAAGACCGGGCAGCATGACGACACCTATACACCTGGTGTGCGCATCCTTTTTGATGACGAACCGGTAGAAATCAAAAAAGCGGAAAAACCTGATGAAGATCACTTTTAAGCTGAACAGTTATCATTCCATACCCCCGGGATGCCCGGTAATTTTACATCCATAAACATTCATTATTTTAACATGACTGAAAAATTTTACTACGACAACAAGATCGTCAGGAACTTTGCCATCGCCACCATAGTATGGGGCATTATCGGCATGACGGTAGGATTGCTCATTGCCATGCAGTTGTTTAAGCCTGCGTTAAATATGGGATCACAGTACACTACGTTTGGGCGTATCCGTCCGCTGCACACCAACGCGGTCATTTTCGCCTTTGTAGGAAATGCCATATTTATGGGCGTTTATTATTCTTTACAGCGATTGCTGAAAGCGCGCATGTTTAGTGATGTGCTCAGTAAAATACATTTCTGGGGCTGGCAGCTCATCATTATTTCGGCTGTAATTACACTTCCCTTGGGTTTAACCTCCTCACATGAATATGCCGAACTGGAATGGCCCATAGACATTGCGATTACCCTGATATGGGTGGTATTTGGCGTAAATATGTTCGGGACCATTATTAAGCGCCGCGAAAAACACATGTATGTGGCCATCTGGTTTTACATTGCCACCTTTGTTACCGTAGCTGTGCTGCACATTGTAAACTCATTTGAGCTGCCTGTATCGGCTTTTAAAAGCTATTACCTGTATGCAGGTGTACAGGATGCACTGGTACAATGGTGGTATGGCCACAATGCTGTTGCTTTCTTTTTAACTACACCCTACCTGGGCATGATGTATTATTTCCTGCCTAAAATGGCCCAAAGGCCGATATATTCCTATAAACTGAGTATCCTGCATTTCTGGTCGCTCATTTTCATTTACATCTGGGCCGGTCCGCACCACCTGTTGTATACTTCCCTTCCGGGCTGGGCACAATCGCTGGGTGTGGCCTTTTCTGTTATGCTCATTGCACCAAGCTGGGGCGGGATGATCAATGGCCTGCTTACCCTGCGTGGTGCATGGGACAAGGTACGGGAAGACGCGACGCTCAAATTTATGGTAGTGGGCATAACCGCTTATGGTATGGCTACTTTTGAAGGTCCGATGCTGGCCTTAAAACAGATCAATGCCATTGCACATTATACCGACTGGATTGTTGCGCATGTACATGTTGGCGCACTGGGCTGGAATGGCTTTCTTACCTTCGGCATTTTGTATTGGCTGATCCCAAGGATCTACCGGACTTCCCTGTATTCCAAAAAGCTGGCTTCCTTCCATTTCTGGATCGGTACGCTGGGCATTATTTTTTATGCCGTGCCCCTGTATTTTGCCGGGTTTACACAAGGACTGATGTGGAAAGAGTTTACAGAAGAAGGTATGCTGAGGTACCCAAATTTTCTGGAAACCGTACTGCAGATCTTGCCGATGTACGTATTGAGGGCCATAGGTGGCGGTTTATACCTGATTGGTGTGATTGTGATGACCTATAACCTGATCAAAACGGTAGGTACAGGTAAACTGCTGGCCAATGAACCGGCCGAGGCCCCTGCCCTGCTCGAAAACTACCAGCCGCAGGGCTCTGACAAAAAACTGCACCGTATGCTGGAGCGTAAACCAATGGTATTTTTAGTGCTTTCGCTGGTTGTGATCCTGATTGGAGGTATGGTAGAAATGATGCCCACTTTTACCATCAAATCCAATATCCCTACCATCAGCAGTGTAAAACCTTATACCCCACTCGAATTACAGGGCAGGGACCTTTACATCAAAGAAGGCTGTGTAAGCTGCCATTCGCAGATGATCCGTCCTTTCCGTTCAGAAACAGAACGGTATGGGGAGTACAGCAAGGCCGGGGAATTTGTGTACGACCACCCGCATTTATGGGGTTCCAAACGCACGGGCCCTGATTTGCAGCGTGAGGGTGGAAAATACGGAAATGCATGGCATTTTAACCACATGATGGACCCGCAGACCATGTCGCCCGGCAGTATCATGCCGCCATACGAATGGCTGGTAACCCAAAGCCTGGATACGAGCACTACCCGCAGCAAGATCAATGCCATGCGGACATTGGGTGTGCCTTACGAAGCCGGCTATGAAAACAGGGCGAACCGGGACCTGGACGCACAGGCCAGGGCAATTGCAGATGACCTGCAGAAAAACAACATCAAAGTAAAGAGCGATAAGGAGATCATTGCCCTGATTGCCTATTTACAGCGATTGGGAACAGACATTAAAGCAAAGTAAAACATTAAAACGAGAAGCATATGTTTAAGCAATTTTTAGATCAGGCTAGCGGAAACCAGGGCTACCTGATCACCTCTCTGGCCATCTTCCTGCTCTTTTTTATCGGCGTAGCCATTTTGCTGGCCACCATGAAAAAAGATGAGGTAAAATACATGAGTGAACTTCCATTAAAAGATGATGTAAAATGAGTGATATTTTAATTTGGGCCTTACTGTTTGTTTCGGTAAGTATACTGGTGGTTTCGGTACTGGTTTTGAAGGTAATCAAAATCTATATACAGCAAAGTTTACACCCCTCCCGCCTGGCAACAGCTGAGGAAAAAGAGCAGTACAGACTGGAGCAGGAAGGCCTGCAAATGGAAAAGCCGGAGAAAAGCAGTATCTGGACAAAATTACTTGGTCTGAAGCCCCTCTCAGAAGAAAAAGAACTGGTGATGGAGCATGAGTTTGACGGCATAGCCGAACTGGACAACCCTACCCCTGCCTGGTTTATGGTGCTGTTTTATGGAACCATCTTTTTTGCCATTGCCTATATGGTTAATTACCATGTAATTGGCTGGGGCAAATCGCAGGAGCAGGAATATGCAGCCGAACTGCAGCAGGCTGAAGATGAACACATTGCTTATCTACAGAAACCCGGCGCCGGTACTGCCAATAAAATTAACGAGAGCAATGTAGCGCAAAGTACCGATAAAGCGGTGCTGCAGGCTGGCGGGGCACTGTTCAAAACAGCATGCAGCCCCTGCCATGGCGAACATGCAGAAGGCGCTGTTGGGCCAAACCTTACGGACGATTACTGGCTGCATGGCGGGAAGGTGAAGGAAATTTTTAAGACCATTAAATACGGTGTACCGGAAAAAGGGATGATAGCCTGGGAGAAGCAGCTGAAACCCAAACAGATCTCGGACATTGCCAGTTACATATTGTCACTGAAAGGCAGTAACCCGGCAGGTGCAAAAGCACCTCAGGGCAAAAAAGAAGAATAAGATGTCGCACGCCCCCAGTCATTTCAGAGACCAGATCTCCACCTTAACGGACGATGGAAAAAAGCGCAAATGGATCTATCCACGTGTTGTTAAGGGAAAATTATACCAATACAGATCATGGCTCAGTTACTTTTTTCTGGCCCTGCTGTTTGCTGCCCCATTTTTAAAGCTGAATGGGGAGCAACTGGTATTGCTAAATGTGCTGGAGCGGAAATTTGTGTTTTTCGGAGTGGTTTTCTGGCCCCAGGATTTTTATCTGTTTGTGCTGGCCCTGCTGACCTTTATGGTATTTATTGTGCTGTTTACGGTGGTATTTGGCCGTGTATTTTGCGGCTGGGCCTGTCCGCAGACCATATTTCTGGAAATGGTGTTCCGCAAAATTGAGATCTGGATAGAGGGCGACCAGCTGAAGCGAAAAAAGCTGGATGATGGTCCGCTTACGCGGGAAAAACTTTTTAAAAAGACTTTAAAACATAGCATCTACCTCTGTATTTCCTTCTTTATTGCCAATATCTTCCTGGCTTACCTGATCGGTTCGGCTGCACTGATAAAGATCATGACAGAACCGGTTGCTTTACACCTTTCGGGCTTTATTTCCATTTGCGTTTTTACCCTGGTGTTTTACCTGGTATTTTCGAAAATGCGGGAACTGGTATGTACCGTTGCCTGTCCCTACGGCCGCTTACAAGGTGTATTGCTGGACAACCAGAGCATTATTGTGGCTTATGACGATCTGCGTGGGGAGCCAAGGGCAAAGCGGGTAAAAGAACAGGAAAACCAGAACGGGGATTGTATAGACTGTAAGTTATGTGTGGATGTTTGCCCTACAGGAATAGACATCCGCAATGGTACGCAAATGGAATGTGTGAACTGTACGGCCTGTATTGACGCCTGCGATATGGTGATGGAGAAGATTGGCCGTCCTGCCAGGCTGATCGGCTTTAAATCAGAAGAAGAGATCCGCAGCAAAAAGCCCTTTCAGGTCAACAGACGCATTTATGCTTATGCTGTTGTTTTATTCATCTTAACCGGCGTCTTGTCTTACTTGCTGGTTACACGAAGCGCTGTAAAAACTACGATCTTAAGGGCCGGAGGAACACTGTACCAGCTAAGAGATAAAGACAAGACCGTAAGCAATTTATACAATGCAGAGCTGATCAATAAAACCAATGCCACCATCCGCTTTAACCTGCTCGCTGATCGTCCTGGTGCTAAAATCCAGTACATTCAGCAACAGGACAGTATTGTTTACGGAGGTGTAGTGAAGCTGACTTTTTTTGTCATTTTACCACAAAAAGAAATTGATCAATATAAATCAGAAATGGTGTTTAAACTGGTATCAGAGGATGGTAAGGTATTGGACCGCTTTGAAACCACCTTTATTGCACCACCAAACAATTAAGACAATGAACTGGGGAACAAAATTAGTGATCGGGATGCTTTGCTTTATGAGTTTTATTATAGTGCTGGGTATCCTGATGTTTAACAGCAAAGACGATGCGCTGGTAGATAAGGACTATTATGAAAAAGGGCTGGAATACGATAAAGATTACAACCGCAAGGAACAGGTAAAAACAGATGATGCAGCACCGGAGATCACTGTACTGTCAGATGAAATGCGGATCACTTTTAAGGCAGCTGCGCAAGGTGAACTGAAACTGATCAGGAATTCCGATCAGCGGATGGATAAAAAGACAGCCATAAAAACAGATGGGGCCAACCAGGTAAAACCATCCTTGAAAGGAATAAGCAAAGGCCGCTGGAAAATTATATTGAGCTGGATGACGGATGGCAAGGCCTATTTAAATGAACAGGAAATTACGGTGTTATGAGTACAGAGAAACTTGCCTTTATGATTGGACTGCTGGGCAGTGTGCATTGCATAGGCATGTGTGGCCCGCTGGCTTTTGCTGTTCCTTCTTTAAAAAAGGGCGGCCTTTTCCTGGTAGCGGATAAGCTGGTTTACCAGTTTGGGCGCATTGCAGCTTATTGTACTCTGGGGGTAATTGTTGGACTGATTGGCCAGCAGATCTGGCTGGCCGGCTTTCAGCAGGGCATCAGCATTTTAAGCGGGGTACTGATTGTGGTGGCTGCCTGTTCCAGACTATTTAAGTTCAGTTTGTTCAACACACAATCGTCTTTTATGCTTGGCCCCTTTAACAGGGCTTTTAATTATTTGTTAAAACATAAGGCCAATCACTTGATCATTGGTTTTATCAATGGTTTTTTACCTTGCGGTTTTGTTTACCTGGCCCTTGCGGGAGCATTAAATACCAAGGGCATAGCAGATGCGGTAAGCTATATGTTCTGGTTTGGTTTGGGTACGCTGCCCTTGATGTTCATCGCTACGCTGGGCTTAGGTTTTACCGGTACGGTATTCAGGAAAAAAATTAACCGGGTAGTGCCTTATCTGATGTTGTGTATAGGACTGTGGTTTATACTGAGGGGCCTGTCGCTCGACATTCCTTATGTGAGTCCGCCGCCCCTGCAGCCCGGCATCAGCAACTGTAAATAAAACAGGCCGGTTTTGTAACCGGCCCGCGAGTGGAGCATTAATCTGCCATACTGAATACCTGCTTTTCAGGTTGTTTTTCCCACAACCGGGCATCCAGCGTCATACATATATTTCTCAGGAAACGTTTACCAAATCCGGTGACACGCAATTCACCGGCCGATAAAAACACTAACCCATCCTGAGCGAGCCAGCGCATTCTGATCAGTCCCTCTGCCAGGGCCTCATTTTCTTCTTCTGCCAAAGTCCATGAAGTATACCCGCGGCAGATGATGTTCAGAATATGTTTGCGGATCAGCAGATCCGTTTCAGTTAAGAGGTGCCCTTTAAATACCGGGAACAATCCCTTGTTTACCATATCGGTATAGGTTTCGACGGTCTTTACATTCTGGGCAAAGGCATTCCAGCTGTCGCTGATCGCAGATACCCCCAGGCCTATGGTTAACCGGCTGTACTGGTCTGTATAGCCCATAAAATTGCGGTGCAGACTGCCCTTTTGATCCGCTTCGTACAGGCTATCCGTTGTCAAAGTAAAATGGTCCATTCCGATTTCAGTATAGCCACCCTCTTTGAGGAGTTTGCGGCCCAGCTTATACAACTCTTCTTTAGATTCCGGAGCGGGCAAATCACTTTCTGTATAACGGCGCTGACCGGGTTTAACCCAGGGCACATGGGCATAGCTGTAGAAGGCAATCCGGTCCGGTCTTAACCTCAATACCTCTTCAATGGTATCGGCAAGGCCTGAAAAGCTTTGATGCGGCAAGCCATAGATCAGGTCGTAATTAAGAGACTTATAGCCATTTTCGCGTGCCTTCCGGGAGATTTGTTCTACCTGCTCTACCGTTTGTACCCTGTTGATGATCAGTTGTACCCTTGGGTCAAAATCCTGGATACCAAGACTCAGCCTGGTGAAGCCCAGCTGGTTTAAGGTGATCAGATGTTCGGTTGTTGTATTTGCCGGATGCGCTTCAAAGCTAAATGCCGCATCTTTATGTACAACAGCATCTTTCAATATACCCTTAATTAAAAATTCGAGGTTTTGGGCATTAAAAAAAGTTGGTGTACCCCCTCCGAGATGTAATTCCCTGATGAGCGGTTTGGTTTTAAACTGTTTTAAATAAAGCTGCCATTCTTTTAAGAGGGTATCGACATAAGGTTTTTCTACCTGGTGGTTCTTTGTGATCCTGGTGTTGCAGCCACAATAGGTACACAGGCTTTCGCAAAAAGGCAGGTGGATGTATAAGCTGATGCCATCCTTTTGATTGCTTTCATCGAATGAGCCCACAACAGCGCTGCACCATTCATCGGCATTAAAATTATCTTCGTTCCAATAAGGTACTGTAGGATAACTGGTGTAACGGGGGGCGGCAATATGGTATTTTTGTCTGATAATATTAGTGTTCATGGGTATGAGCGCTATGATGAGCAGAAGCAGTTGGTTTAACTTTATCGCAGGCTTTTGAACAAACGCAAGCCTGGCCCAGACAGCGTTTTTGCTGCCATTTATCAAGATTTATAATGGTTTCTTCTGCCAATGCCATCGGCAATTCGGAATTACTAAGCCTATGAAGTGCAGTAACCGGCACACTGGCAATGCGCATTGCCCTTTTGGCTGCTGCATCCTGGTCGATATGCGCCGTTGAAACAGAACGTGTGGCAATGTATTTTACCCCCAGATCGGCCAGTTTGCCGATGACATCTGCAGAGACGATGTCATCTTCAAACACAATTACAGCTTCCTTTCCTGCAGCATAACTTACGGTATCGGTACTGAGCACATTAGAGATCAGCGTGATCTCGTGTTTTTTATGATTGGCAATTGCCAGGGGTTCTTTTTCGAATGACTTTATACTGTACGCAACTACTTTCATGCAAATCTGATTATTGAATAATCAAAATTAACAGTCCTGCAGCGCTCAAAGAATGAGGTGAATCAGAGAGAAATGTGATGTTGATCAGTTTTTCATCTGTTGGAGTTTCAGTTCATCGGTGACAATGATCTGACTGCCTTTCTTTTCTATCAGGCCCTCGTCCCTGAAATCGCTCAGGATACGGCTTACGGTTTCCGTGGCCATACCAGCCATAGCGGCCAGGTTATCCCTGGATATTTTTAAATTCAAAACAGCACCAGACTTTTCCTGTTTGCATAAGCGGATCAGCACTTCGGCCATCCTTTTTCTTACGGAATGGTAAGCCAGCTGTAACAGTTGTTCTTCCTTGCTGCGCAGGTTATTGGAGAGGATGCGGATAAATTCTTTGGCCACATCAGGGTATTTATTCAGCAATGCTTCTACCATTTCTTTTGGCAACAGGCATACGGTGGTATCTTCCAGGGCCTCGGCTGTTTCGGCATAAGGTTCGTGCCCTAAAAGTGCAGGGATACCAAAATATTCTTCTGCGTTATAGAGTCCTGTAAGCAGTTCACGGCCATCCTCACTCAGCTTAATGGTTTTGACCTTTCCGGTCAGTACCAGGTAAATACCCTGAACAGCGTCGCCTTCATAATAGATCACCTGTTTTTTCTTCACATTCCGCACTTTGCGGTCGGCTATCATTTTCTGGAGTTCGGCCATGCCCGAATTGCTTCCGAGCAGGGTACTGAGTTTGTCGAGCGACTGGCTGTAAAACAGTTCCTGTTTGTCTTTTTTACTGAGCCTGCTTTCAATGGCGTTCAGCAGTTCTACATCGTCAAAAGGTTTGGTCAGGTAATCATCTGCTCCCATTTCCATACCTTTGCGCATGTCGATCCGTTCTGCTTTTGCGGTTAAAAAAATAAAGGGGGTTGCTGCAGTTTTAGGGTTTTTATTTAAGAGGTATAATACACCATAACCATCCAGTTCGGGCATCATGATGTCGCAAAGCACCAGGTCTGGCAGGTGTTTTGCGGCCAGTTCCATTCCTACTTTTCCATTATGGGCCTGTAAAACCTCGTAATTGGCCAGTTCAAGTATTTCAGCGGTACTCTCTCTGATGTCTTCATTATCTTCAATAATCAGTATGCGTGTTCTCTTCATCTGTTAAAGGAAAGTTTAAAGGTGGTTTCTTTATTGACGACACTTTCGAAATGGAGCCTGCCGTTCATAAGTGTGGCGTACCGGAGTACAATATTTAAGCCCAGGCCCGTACCGGGGATATTTCCTGTATTGTTTGCCCTGAAAAAAGGCTGGAACAGATGTTTCTGGTCAGCTTCGGGGATACCGATACCATTGTCTTTTACCATGATGGTACATTCATGTTCGTTGATCTCTGTATTAAATTCTATAAAGGTATGTTCACCGGAATATTTGATGGAATTGGAGATCAGGTTGATCATACAGTTCCTGATCAGGTTCTGATCGAGCTCGGTCACACTTTCCAGTCCCGTATGCTGATAAATGATGTGCTGTTCCTGTTTGGCGATCATCTGCATCTCTTCCGTTACTTCTTCTGCCAGTTTGACCAGGTCAAAAGAAATAAAAGCCGGTTCAACGATACCGGCCTCCAGCCTTTCGAGCGATAAAAAATCATTTAGAATGGTCGTTAAATTTCCTACTGCATTTTTGATTTTACCCACATGCTTGATGATGTTCTTGTTGTTAAAGGGCTGGGCATATTTTTCAATAAGAGAAGAAGAAAGCTGTACAGAGCTCAGTGGTGTCCTGAATTCATGAGAGGCCATAGATACAAACCTGCTTTTCATCTGGTTCAGCTCTTTTTCTTTTTCCAGTGAGAGGCTCACCTCTTCTTTGGCTTCGCTTAGGGCCCGCACTGTTTTTCTTAAGGATTTGGTCCGTTCTTCTACCAGTTCTTCCAGTTCGGCCGCATATTCACGCAGGCGTTCTTCGGCTTCTTTTTCTTTCGAAAGATCATGTATAAAGCCTGTATAAATGATCCGGTCGTCGTATTGCACCTCACTTACGGCCAGACGAAAAGGAAAAGTGCTTCCATTTTTTCTAAGCCCCCTTACTTCACGTCCTTTGCCAATGATCCGTTTTTCACGAGTAGTCTGGTACCTGTGCAGATAACCGTCGTGGCCGCTTTTATCCGGTTCGGGCATCAGCATATTGATGTTCCGGCCTTTCACTTCTTCCAGGGTATAACCAAAAAGTTTAAGCGCAGCAGGGTTAAGGCTTTCGATATGCCCCCTGTTGTCGATGGTAATGATACCATCAATGGCCGTTTCAATAATGGCTTCTAATAATCGGACTTGCTCCATAACTGATCTTCATCAATAAAAATTATGTTTTTTGATGGTTTACAAATATATAAATTCTGAGCAGCTATGATTTATGGCATCAGTCATATTTAAAAGTGATGACCATCATATTTTAACCTGAAAATAGTCTGCTATTTTGCAGCTGAACCTTACACTGATTCCATGTACCATACTTTTCACATTCCTGTTCTTGGCCTGGGTTATTCTATAGATACGCCTCTAAAAGTAGCCAGGTATGGAATTTCTTCTGTTGTTTCCATTGTAGATGATGAGCTGACCGAGCGCATGCGCAAGTTTCATTCGGCAGCACAGCAGGAAGATTATACGCTTATTGCCAAAAAGGAAACCGACTGCCGGGCCTTAAGGATAACCGCTTATTTGAACCTGTTGGACAAGCTGGTGAAGGGGCAGTTTGAAGCGATGCTGGGCAAAGCGGATGAGCCGGCCGGAGATTTTCATACCTACTTTGAACTGCTGCCCGACGATTCGGTTTTAAAGCTGGAATATACTGAAATGCTGAAAATGACAGACCCAGCAGCCAGAGCGACTGCACTTTCTGCTTTAAAGCAAAAGATGAGCCCCGGTTCAATTGATGTAAACATCATGTCGAAGGTGGACAAAGCCAATTACGACGGCCAGGACGAATACCTTGGCGATGCCTATACTGATGCCCTGGCTGCCATGCGGGGTTTTGCCAATAGCCGGCTTAATGCTGCCGTAATTATTTCTGCAGGACTGAACCCCAGGCTATATGGCTATATGGAGCAATGCGCAGATTTTTATCCGGATACCTCGGGAACGATCAATAAGCAGATCATCCTTAAAGTAAGCGATTTCCGTTCGGCCACGATTCAGGCTAAGTTACTGGCCAAAAAGGGCTTATGGGTAAGCGAATTCAGGGTTGAATCGGGGCTGAACTGCGGGGGCCATGCTTTTGCTACCGAAGGTTTTTTACTGGGGCCGATATTGGAAGAGTTTAAGGAGAAACGCAGCGCATTGCTGGAGGAGCTGTATGAGGTATACGGTATGGCCCTTACTGCAAAACACAGGGCTGTACCCTCAAAACCTTTGCAGCGGATTACTGCCCAGGGTGGTATTGGTACGGCCGAGGAGCACCGGTTTCTGCTGAATTATTACCAGCTAGATGCTGCAGGATGGGGCAGCCCCTTTTTACTGGTGCCGGAAGCTACAAATGTAGATGACGATACCCTGGAAGCACTTGTTAATGCAGAACAGGAAGATTTTTACCTGAGCAATTCATCGCCCTTGGGCGTCCTATTTAACAGTTTTAAGCAAAGCAGTATGGAACAACAGCGGCTGGATCGGATTGCAAAAGGGCGACCGGGAAGCCCCTGTACCAAGAAATTTTTATGTACGAACACGGAATTTACAGCATTACCGATCTGCACGGCATCCAGGGAATATCAGCATTTAAAACTTAAAGAACTTGAAAACCAGGCTTTACCGGCAGCCGAATATCAGCAACAGTTTGAGGCCATAACTGAAAAAGTATGCCTTTGCGAAGGATTGTGTGCTGCTGTATATTTAAAAAACGGCATGCTAAAGTCTAAGGAAAGCAAGGCGGTCAGTATTTGTCCGGGACCAAACCTGGCTTATTTTTCTGGAAAATACAGTTTAAAGGAGATGGTACAGCACATTTATGGAAAAACAAATTTACTGACTACCGTAAACCGCCCCAACCTGTTCATTAATGAACTGAACCTTTACATCGATTACCTGAAAAAAGACATCTCAGCACAGCTGAGCGACCTGAACACTAAAAAAATAAAATACTTTACCAAGTTTAAGGAACAACTGGAACAGGGTATCAGCTATTACAAACAGCTGCTGCCGGTATTGAAAGAACAGAGCAGCATTTCTGTACATGAAGTTTACAAGCAGCTGCTGCTGGCAGAGCAGCAGCTGGAAAATTGTAAAGTATAAGCGGCAACTGCTTACTTTTGGGAATACGAGGCCAGTAATATATCCATATCCAACATCAGCTGTTGTACTTCCTTATCCTGTGTGCCATCATAGAAACCACGGATGCGTTTTTCTTTATCTACCAGTACCAGGTAGCCCTGATGGATAAAACCACCAGGCGCAGCTTTATCCTCTTGAGCGGAGACCAGGTAATTTCGTTCGGCCAGGGCATAGATTTCATCCCTGCGGCCCCATAGATATTCCCATTGGGTTCCTTTTACCCCCAGTTTAGCGGCATAAGCTTTCATCCTGGATGGGGTATCGTATTTCACATCGATGGTATGCGAAGCCAGTTTAACCTGGGGGTTACCCAGGTACTTATTATAGACCTTTAACAGGTTGCGGTGCATGGTTGGACAAATGGTTGGGCAGGAAGTGAAGAAAAAATCGGCCACGTAAATACAGCCTTTAAAATCTTTTTCTGTAACCACTGCACTGTCCTGGTTTAACAGCCTGAAAGGCGGAATGGTCCGGAAAACCGTATCCTTTACCGTTTTACCATCCATTACCTTTTCGCCTATTTCCATTTGCATGAAAGGGAGCTGCTGCGCCTTATCTTTACAGCCATACAAGCTTAAAGATAGCAATATGATGCAGATGAATGTCTTGCGCATTACTTTCCGAATTTACTTAAATAAGCAGCCGAGGATCTGATCTCCTTTTTGTAAAGGCTGTCGACCGCAACAATCTTTACCATTTCGTCTTTAAAATACTGAATGGCTGCCTCATTTGATTTTCCGGTTACATCAGGTTCAAATTTGTGCATCCAATCGTTCATGCTGTCTTCTGCTTTGGTAAGCTGAGCGATCAAAGCTGTTATTGTAGCTTTTTCTGCTGTGGTATCTATTTCAGGAAATTTAGCTTTCAAGCCTTTTAAATCCTTTAATAAGGTATCCAGTTTCATCTGGTTGTTTACCACTACCCCCTGATCGGCCATGACCACATCATGAAATTTCATTACTTCATCCCGTTTGGTCTTATAATCTACACCTGGCTTACAGGCAGCTGCTGCCAGGATGACCAGTAAAATCCCTATAGTTCTTTTCATCTCTTTATGTTGTTATTTTGTTAATGCTACGTTAGTATAATATATTTTTGATCCGGATTTTCCTTCCCTTACCCAGGCAATCAGCAAACCATCTTTAAGAGGGGTTAAAACTGCATGGTTATCGGCTGCTGCACCATCGGTAACGTCAATTGCTTTTTCCGGTATGCCTGCTGTTAAAATATTTACAAGGATCTTTGCATGACCAGCTGCTGTATGGTTCATTTTCATGCCACCATGTGAATGGGTCATTTCCATTGATTTTTCAGGTTCAGCAATCAGGGCTTCCTCACAGACCATGGCCAGCTTATCCCCTTCCAGGGCAATCAGCTGTGGATGCCTGCCCGAAGCCGTAATCAGGTTACGCCTTTGAAAATCAGCTCCCAGGCCTGCTGAAGAGGTATGGTATAAACCTGCTCCGCCACCAGCTGTAAACCATACGGCATTCACAAGGCCCTTACTTACCGCAAGCGATGGCCCGGAATGCGGACAGCCGTTGAGCTGCCAGTTGTCGGCACTAATGGTTTTAGCTGCACTAAAGGTTTTACCATTATCGGCAGAGGATTTGTAAGCCATGTCCCTCACCTGCTGATCTGAAAGTTCAGCAGGGTAACTGATATTCCTGTAAGCAAGGTGGATGTTCCCTGCCCCATCAGAAAAAATATCAGTACGGCAGCACTCGCAGGTTCCTTTATCGATACAGGTATCTGTTTCAAAGCCTTTTCCCTGCGCTGTACGGGCAAAAAACAAGGCCGAGCCTTTGATATTTTTTCCAAAACGTCCGTCCAGCCAGACGGCACCAAGTTCGCCATCCTTTAACGTAGTCACATCAAAAAAGCCCCGGCCATAAGTATGAGCAGTATCGGTATGTATGAAGCGGGCCTCGGACCAGTTGTTTCCCTTATCTGTTGACAGGCTATAATATATGGCACCTGCATAAGGATTCTTTTCATTTGGAAAGCGTTTGCCAAAGATGGCCAGTACCGTACCATCTGCTTTAAATGCAACCTTAGCCATACTTTCGGCAGCATTACTGCATCCCGCCGAAGCGGGAACAGTAATGGCCTGATCAAACCGGCTGGCCTGTACATTGTATCTGGCATACTTTAAACGGAAAAGGGAATCGTTACTATCTTTTTCTGTCCAGCACAGCACTGCATTGCCTTCATTGTCTCTGGTAAAATAGGGGGCAACAGCTTCGGCAGCGCCTGTATTTAGAAGCTGAGCTTCGGGGATATTGGTTTTCCGGGTACAGGCGTTAAAACACAGTACCGTACCCATTAGCAGGAATGCTATTTTCTTCTTCATCTCCATCAGTTAAAATAAGTATTTTAGATTTAAACCACCATAACCATTTCTTTTTGGGGAGGGGTTAAAGTATGGGGGTTGTGCCCCGCCATAGCCTACCGCATTTAAAGATACAATAGAACTATAGCTTTTATTCCCGATATTATCCAGGCCTGCGTAAACATTCAGTTCCAGACAATTGCCGAGTTGTTTTTTATAGCCGATTTTTGCATTTAAAACCTGGTAAACAGCATTATAAGCCGTATTGCCGTCATTTAAAGGAAGGCGGTCGCTATAAAAATAATTTCCATAGAAATAAATCCCGGTTCTGGTTTCAAGATCTATACCAGCATTCATTACCCAGGGTGCGATGCCTGTTAATTTATTTCCGTCATAGCTGGCCGTAACCTCTCCCTGTGCATTTAAAGTTTTGTAATCTTTAAACTTAAAATCTGAATAAGTTAATGCCACAAAAGGACGCAGATTAATAATTTCTGCCTCATCAGTGGCTTTTAGCAGCTGATAGGATAAGGCCAGTTCTACGCCATTGTGGCTTGTTTTTCCGGCATTGTTGTAAACTGTAATGCCCTGTTGTACAGATTGTGCGATCAGTTCACCCTTCATATCCATTTTAAACAGGGCCAGGTCGTACGCCAGCCTGGATTGCAACAGGTTACCTTTTGCATTCAACTCATAGTTTATTGCTTTTTCGGCCTGTAATACCGGATTAATGGAACCATCTACATTTTTGATCTCTGAACCGGATGGCGGGGAAAAGCCGGAGCTGACACTGGCATGCAGACTTAAGGCCTCACTAAATGTATGGCTAAGTGCAATTCTCGGTGTTGCCTGCGGATTGAACTTTTTAACACCGCTTTGGTTCTGCTTCAGGTAATCTTTAACATCGTAACGCAGACTGTTATAACTTAAGCCCAATGTTAAAGTGGTTTGTGGTGCCAGTGTGGTTTCTGACTGATAGAAAAGGGAATACTGTCTGTTCTGATAGTCTATATTCGCGTTGACTGTGCCTTCCTTACCCTGGTTGTTGACATACTGGGTGCCTTTGGTGAGGCCTTCATTAAACTCGGCACCCAGGGTAAACCTACTGGGCAAAATGCTGAATCCGGGATCATAGGTAAAGCGGGTCCTGCCGCCGTAGCTCTGGTAAAAATTCCGGATGTAGGCATAGGGCAGCGGGTGGTCCAGGTCGTAAAAATACGTAAACACACTGGTAGAATTGGAAAACTGATCGTTGAAACGGTATTGCTGTCCTAATCCAATGCGTGTCCAGGTCTGATACCTGCCCGCCTGCTTATCCAGATTGGTTGCATTGGCCTGTAAAGGATCAGCAGCGACCTGGGCTGCAGTGAGCGATCCCGGAATCTGGGAATGCTGGGTGGTCCTGTTCAGCATCAGGGTAATGATGCGTTTATCGCTCGGAAAAAGCTGAAAATTTCCGGTAAGGAACCTGCGCATGTCGTTACTGTGTGCTCTGTAGCCCTCATATTCCTGCCAGCCATAAGAAACATAACTGTTCAGCTTGTCGCCGCCACTCCTGTAAGTAGCTGCCAGACGGTGCAAACCATAGGAGCCTGCCAAACCAGAAGCTTCCAGGCTTTGCTCCTGATATGGTGCACGCTGCAGCTGAAAGTTGATGACACCGGCGGTACCTGCACCATAGATGCTGGAGGCCGGGCCTTTAATGATTTCGGCACGGCCGATGCTGTTGACATCGAGGGCTTCAATCCTTGTGGTTCCATCGGCTTCGGTAACAGGAATTTCATTCACGTAAATTTTAACACTGCGGATACCGTAAGCTGCACGGACACCATTGCCCCGGATGGAAATACGGGCTTCAGAGAGCGTACTCTGGTCCATACGCACACCGGGAATGGCATTCAGTGCAGGTTGCAAAGACAAGCCGCTGCCACGACTGATGTCTTTAGCCGTAAGCAATGCAACTGCGCCGGCTGTTTCCCTATTGGTTTTGTTTGCATTATTATAACCGGCAATCCGGACCTCGTTTAAGCTGAGCCCATCGGCTTCCAGCTGTACATTGAGTTCATTTTCAGCCGTATTAATTTTGATGCTCTGGGTTTTATATCCGGCCAGCACTGCCCTAACCTTATTGTCGGGCTGTACAGCAGCTATTTCAAAAAATCCCCTGGCATCAGATTTTGTAAGTTTCTGATTATTTGCACTAAACAAAATCACCCCGGCGAGCGGCTGACGCGTCTGGGAATCGTAAATATGGCCTTTAACAGGCAAGTTCTGGGCATGTCCATGCAAAAAAAGCATGAGCAGCCCTATACATAAAATTAAGTATCTAAATAAATTCATCATTAAATTTGATCTATCCATTCCTGCTCCATCCCTTAAATAAAATGAATGGGAACAAATAATAATTCCAGGAAAATTAAATATTGAGCCTATAAGCCAACGAACCGATATACGCACAGTATTACAGCTGTACGGCAATTTGCGATGCTTATAGTAGAAATTTTTTTCCCTTCTTCAGGAAAAAGGTTTGCAGCCTCAGAAGAGAAGGGTCAATTTTCCTGTGGCGGATGAAATATGGCAGATGAATGTCTTGGCAAGGCAAAAGGGATTTCTGCTGCTCTTGAAGATCTGAGCTGCTTAACCGGGGAAATGCAAACCAGTTTTTGGGTAACCAGTGCATCCTGTAGCTGGACTTTCTGTGACTGGCGTTCCTGTTTCTGTTCTTTTTCCTGTGCCTGCTTTAATTTTTTCATTAAATAACATTTACCATTACAGTGCAGCTGGGGTTTATCCCTGTTGATACAAAGTTCTTTGGCAATGTAATTCTGATTGGCTTCAAAACCGAGATAAACAAACAAATTGCTGCAGTTTGCAGTGAGCAAACTGAATAAAAGCAATATGGAAAGTGGTTTCAACAGCATTTTGCTGCAAATGTAAGATAAATGCAAAAGATTTAGCCAAAAAAATGAAATATTTCAGGTTGCTTTTAACCAGTTTAAAATATACTCTGCATCATTTTTCCAGTCTGTTTGCCCCAGGACAAAGTGGTTACGCCCCTGAAACTCCCTGTAGGCCAGAACGGAGTTGTTTTTTGCGTATTTTTTATAATTACGGTAATTTAAATGTGCGGGGATAATGTTGTCTATACTACCTGCAGTAAACAAAAGTGGCGCATGTTCCTTTTTATAATCTACTCTGGCAGCAGTAGTAAGTGCGCCTCTGGCCACAGTTTTAGATTCAGGAATGGTAAACTGCTGGTAGGCGGTATTTTGCTCTTCCAGGGACATTTCATTAACGAATGCATATTGCCAGTCTTTAAAGGACATTAAATAAGTTTTTTTGAGCGAGCTGAAAAGACCCAGCGACTTCCATCCTGCTTTAATAAATGAATATTCATAAGGGAATACACCTAATGTTGGAACAGAATGTATGGCTACCCCGGCAGCCGCAAGATCGCGGTTGACAATGATCTGGGTGATCAATCCGCCCAAAGAATGTCCGATGACGATGGGTTTTTCGGGCATTCTGCTAACTATACTGGCATAATGATCTGTCAATTCCGTTAAAGTTAAAGCGGCAAGATCTGTGTCATGAGGTTGCCTGCTACGGAGATCGGCAGCAGTTCCATTTTTAAAAGGCCAGGCCGGAGCGATGGTCTTGTAGCCATTGATTTCAAAATAAGCCCGCCATTCATCCCAGCAGGCGTTGGTTACAAATGCACCGGTAATAAATACGATGCTCTTGGCTGTTATTTTTCTCATTACGACATTAAATCCTTTTAAGAATTACAATAAATACCATCAAAATAACCAATTAAAAGGCATTTATAAATTTAAATATACACAATAATTAACCAAAATGAAATAATTCGTCATTTCATTTTCAATAACTTATTAAAAATTACCTTAATAAAAATATGCAAAAAAAACCGTTCCGTATTGTAGTACGGAACGGTTAACCGGCCATTTAGCAGATGGTCAGGATCAGCCTTTAAAAACCGGTACGGGTTTTTTATTTTCATCTATGGCCACAAACGAAAACTCTCCAGTTACCGCTTTTTCCCTTTCGTCGCTATACATCTGCTCGATATAGATCTCTACGCTTACCTTTAAACTGGTATTGCCAATGTGGCTAACCCTTCCAATGAGCTCTACAATGGTACCAGCTGGAATTGGCCTGTTAAAATCAATCCTGTCGCTGCTGACAGTAACCATACGCTGTCTGCTAAATCTTGTAGCGGTAATAAAAGCCACTTCATCCATCATGTGCATGGCTGTTCCGCCAAATAAAGTATCATAATGGTTGGTGGTATTGGGAAACACTGCTTTAAAGATACGGGTTTCCGATGCCTGTATTTTATCTTCTATTGTCATTTAATCTTTTTTAGACTGGCGTAATGTTCCCCATTTCAAATAGGTTGCACCCCATGAAAAACCTGCACCAAATGCGGTGAGTATCATTTTATCGCCATATTTAAAATCATCTTTAAAATCCCATAGGCACAAAGGAATGGTTGCAGCGGTGGTGTTTCCATAACGGTCTATGTTTACTTTTACCTGCTCGGCAGATAAACCCAGGTATTCGCCTACGGACTGGATGATCCTTAGGTTAGCCTGATGCGGGATGAGGTAATCAATTTGCGCGCTGACGAGGTCGTTGGATTTTAAAACCTCGTTACAGGTATCTGTCATTCCCTGAATGGCTGCCTTGAATACCACACGGCCATCCTGACGTACATAATGGAGCTTTTCATCCAATGTAGACTGTGAAGCAGGGAATTTAGAGCCCCCGGCAGTCACGATCAGGTTTTCCTTACCACTGCCATCGGTTCTGAAAAAGCTATCCATTAATCCTACAGGTTCTTCTGTTTGTTCCAGTAAAACTGCACCAGCACCATCGCCAAAGAGGATACAGGTGTTACGGTCCGTATAATTTACGATGGCACTGTTTTTATCGGCACCAATGACCACCACTTTTTTACAGCGTCCGCTTTCAATCATACTTGCACCAAGTGTAAGTGCATATAAAAAACCACTGCAGGCGGCATTGGTATCTATGCCCCATGCATTTTTAAGGCCTGCTTTTTCGCATACCATACTGCCTGTACTTACCATTACGTAATCTGGTGTAGAGGTTGATACGATCACACAATCAATTTCATCAGGGTCAACATTGCCTTCATCCATCAATCTTTTAAGGGCATAAGTTGCCATATCTGAAGTCGCAATATCAGGATCGTTTACAATCCTTCTCTCCTTTATCCCTGTTCTGGCAACAATCCATTCGCTATTGGTATCCACCATTTTTTCGAGGTCATGGTTACTTAAAACCGTATCTGGAACATACCCCCCAACAGCGGTAATCACCGCATTTTTCCTTATTCTCATTTGTGCGTACGTAATTCTGTAAAAGAAAGCAGGTTTAAGGCCTGCTTTCTTTTTTTTGCAAAGTTACAGCTTCTTCTACAGATTCCCGCAGTACTTTTTGCAGCTGCGACCATTTCTGTTAAAGCAACACCATTGGGGATTTACCCAAAGCTGTGCAGCCGGAACAGCAGGACGTTAAGGGACAGCGGATCATGCGTTAGTGGCAACCGGCAATGAAAAGCAGAATTTACTCCCTTCCCCTATTGCACTTTCAACCCAGATCTTACCACTTTCGGCTTCTATAAAATCTTTAGAAATGGCGAGGCCAAGTCCCGATCCTGATTTGTTGTTCCCATCTGTAGGTACCTGAAAATATTTTTCGAACAAACGTTTCTGATATTGTTCTTCTATCCCCTTGCCAAAATCCCTGACGGAGAACTCTATGGTATCGTTATTTTCGATTACCTGGACTATAACCTTTGATTTTACTGCACTGTATCTTAAGGCATTGGACAGGAAGTTGACCAGTACCCAGGCTGTTTTTTCAATGTCAACATTGATTTGCGGGAGCTTATTTTTTGAAATGAGTTCCAATTCAATTGATTTCTGTTCGGCCTGGAACCTTACGGCATCCATGGCGTAGATGGCAATTTTACGGGGATCAGACTTCACAAAGTTCAGCTGCAGGTTACCGGTTTCTACCTGAGCCAGGTCGAGCAGCTCGCTGGTAATCTTGAGCAGCCTTCCACAATCTTCCCTGATGTGTTGGACCAGTTCCTTTTGTTCAGGGTTCATGATTCCGACCCTTTCATCATCCATCAGTTTTAAACTCATCTTAATGGATGAGATGGGTGTTTTCAGCTCATGGGAAACGGTAGCAATAAAATTTGTTTTGGCCTCATCCAGTTCTTTAAACTGGGTGATGTTTTTAAGGATATAGACCTGGCCTGCGGCTTTACCCGTTTGAACGGTTGCATTGTCGGCATTGTCGTCATAGTTGGGCACTATAATTTCCCTTCGTTCCAGCTGAAAATAGGATTCTTTGTGATCAGCGTAAATCTTGATGGGTTTATCCGTACCGGTTTCCTGTAAAATGCGGTTCAGCAGGTCATTCTTTTTGCGGAGTTCCATTGCATTCTGTCCGATTATATTTTGCTGGTCCAGGTTCATCAGTTGTCCGGCTACCTTATTGAAAAACAGAAACTCCTGCTGTTCGTTTAAGCCAATGATGGCATCCTGCATCTGTTCAATAATGGCCTCAATTCTCAGTTTTTCTGATTGTATTTTGGCCAGGTTGCTGCTTTCCCACTTATTTAATTCGGCCGTCATCACATTAAAGGAGGCTGCCAGTTCAGAAAATTCATCTGAACCTTTAAACTCCAGTTTTTGCTTATAATTTTTGCGGCTGATCTCTTTTATGGCATCAGAAAACTCGCGTAAGGGATTGGCTACAAAGCCCGGAAAATTGACGATGAAAGAAAAAAGGATCAGAAAACAGATGGAAGCGGCAAAGATCACATACATGGCGGCCCTTTCTATGGCAGCCTGTGCCACATCATTTTTCCTGACAATAGCATTCATGTTCAGGTCGTCAATCAGCTTCAGCTGCCACCTGATCTTGGCGATAGCCTCTTGTATTGCTGCCGGTGTAGCTGAAGGATCTGTAAGCTTTGCATAAGCCAGTTTCAGGGCTACTACCGCCTTGCCTTCTCCGGCCTCTGTAATGTTCTTTCCTTCTAGCGCCAGTTGCCTGTTAAACAATTCCCGGGCTTGGTCTGACAAAGGCAAAGGATGTTCATCCAGTATCGACCGCATCTTACTCGTAAAGTTCAGTGTCTCATAATTGTCTTTCAAAATAACCTTCGACCTTATGGAAATCTCATTCATGTAGTACAATGAAATACCTCCAAAAAAGAGGATCACCACGAACAGGAATCCGAATCCGAGGCGAAGTTTGGTTTTTATTTTCATTCCTATATTTTTTAAATTCTATAACACTGCTAACTCAAAATCACTAAATCGGTTTCTGTAGCTGAAATGCTGCGCAAAAGTTGGTTAAAAATCGCGGTTCTCATGATAATCTGAAATAAATTTAAATGTGGCTTGCCGATGCATATCGTAGTGACCTCTTTTTCCTCTGCTATTTTTAGTATAGTTTGTGTAATCTGGTTGCTTTTGATCTTGATCACTTCCGCACCCAGTTCTGTGGCCAGTTTAAAATTATTGATCAGGTGCCGCTGCAGATCAAGCTTTACCTTATCGCCCCTTTCCCTGTTGTTCTGTACATACAGCACGATCCAGGGTGAATGGTAATAAGAGGCCAGCCGGGCTGTTTTGCGGATCACGATCCTGGCGGTCTCCTTATTGGTAGAGATACAGGCCATAAAGCGTTCGGGCCTCAGTTTAATCTGTTTGGGAATTTCTATACTGATCTTCCTTTCCAGATGATGGGCCACTTCTTTTAAAGCAAGCTCGCGGAGCTGCAATATCCTGTCAGATTGAAAAAAGTTAGCCAATGCACGTTCAATTTTTGTGTGGTCATAGATCTTACCTGCCTTTAAGCGGTCTATCAGTTCGTCTGCCGTTAAGTCAATGTTTACAATTTCATCGGCCAGTTCCAGGATCCTGTCGGGAATCCTTTCTGTAATGGGAATCCCGGTAATCTTTTCGATCTCTTCGTTCATGCTCTCCAGGTGCTGGATATTTACGGCCGAGATCACACTGATGCCGGCTTCCAGGATGTCGACCACATCCTGCCATCTTTTGCCATTTTTACTTCCTTCTACATTGGTATGTGCGAGTTCATCTACAATTACAACTTCAGGGTGCAGATTAATGATAGTATTTACATCCATTTCTTCCAGTTCTTTCCCCTTGTAAAACAATTTTCTTCTGGGGATCAAGGGAATACCGGCCAGGAGGGCCTGTGTTTCTGCGCGGTTGTGCGTTTCGATATAACCGATATGGATATCAATGCCATTTTTCAATAATGCATGTGCTTCCTGGAGCATCCGGTAGGTTTTGCCCACACCGGCGCTCATGCCAATGTAGACTTTAAATTTCCCCCTTCTGGATTTCTTTACCAGGTCCAGAAATTTGCGTACGGAGCTTGCTTTATTTTCTTCTTCCATCACATTGTATAAAAATATTTTTTATCCATAATTAAAAATTAATACAGGACCAGCCGCACCACAACCAGCCCTGTAAAAAACTTAAAAAGAAACTGCAATACTTGCTGTAACTGCAGCGTTGGTATTCACTATATTTTCATTTTTGATAAATATTTTATCCTTGCTATCGTAAAGCTTCCCTTCCAGCCTTACTACCGCATTGCTGATGGGGGCATAGTCAACATTTAAAGAATAACCAGTGGTTTTAAAGCCGTTGGATGTACCTGTAACTATAAAAATACCATTTTTATCCTGGTAATGCTCTACCCTGCCCGCCACTTTCCATTGATCAGAAATGTTATAACGGGCTATGGCTACCGGTGCAAATACCTCATTGTGTTTTTTACTCCCTTTAGCCTCCTGCTGGGTACCGTAGTCGAGCCCCAGGGTCAGACCGAAATCGTCTGTCAATTCAAAAATTCCATATACATCATGATAAAAGCGGTTTACACGTAGGGCGTCGCTGCCCTCTGTTCCCAGGTAATTGCTATAATTAAGGGTGATTTTTGCTGTAGGTTTCCAGGTCAGCTGCAAGCCACCTGCAGGCTTGCTGTTGCCATTGAGGCGGTTAATGCGCTGCCAGCCGTTTAAGTAAAGCAAGGTAGCAGCAAAACTGCCATCCTTACTGGCATAACTGAGCTTGGCACCCGATTCATAGTAAGGTGTATTTTCTGAGGAAATGTTCCGGGTCAATACCCAGCAGTCTTTGGATACCGCACTTTCAAAACCAATATGTGAAGCAAATATACCTGCATCAAGCCAGAGGTTAAGTGTTTTAGAAAGCTTTAAGCCTGCATTGGCCTCATAAATATTTTTTAGCACACCAGGTTCAGCAGCCATATTGGCATTGGTATACGTACCGGCCATCAAGGCTACATTTGCCCTGATGTTTCCATCATCATAGGCCCCTTTAATAAAACCCAGGTTCAGGTTTACCTCATTGTGACGGTTGTGTGAATAAATAAAACCGGGGCGGTTGTTATCTGATGGTTTGTTAAGATCGTATCCGTAATAAGTTTCCAGGTAGCCAGACACCTTAATTTTCGGTTCGGTCTGCCCATAGCTGTAGCCTGCGACAGTACTTAAGACTGCCGATAACAATAGTAGTTTCTTCATTTCAATTTATTTTTTTAATTCGTCGAGCGCCAGATTTAGCTTTAATACATTTACACGTGATGGACCAAACATCCCTAAAAAAGGGCCTTCGGTATACTTTACCACCAGTTCTGCAACAGTTCTTTCGGTAAGGCCACGTGTGGCTGCCACCCTTTTGATCTGTATAATGGCCCCCTGTTCGGAAATGTTGGGATCCAGTCCGCTTCCCGATGCAGTAACCATATCGGCAGGGATATCTGCCTTTTTAAGGTAGGGATGGTATTTTAACAAAGTATCGATCCTGCCTGAAACTACGGCCAGGTATTCGGCATTGGAAGGGCCCTTATTGGAGCCTCCAGATCCGGCAGCGTTGTAAGCCACAGCAGAGGGCCTACCCCAGAAATATTCGGGTTGGCTAAAGTTTTGTCCCAATAAGGCATAGCCCACTACTTTTCCGTTTTTAGTGATTTTCTCGCCCCCACCATTGCCTCTGGAAAAGTTGCCTGCAAAGGCAACAATTAAAGGATAGATGACACATAAGAGCAGCATCAGTACTGCAGTAAGGCGTATAGATTGTAACAGGTATTTTTTCATGATTTCTATTTTTAAACAAATAATCCTACCATCAGGTCAATTAATTTTATGCCGATGAAAGGTGCAATTACCCCTCCTAACCCATATATAAACAGATTTCTACGCAGCAAAGCGCTGGCACCTATGGGTTTATAGGCAACACCTTTTAAGGCCAGGGGAATGAGGAAAGGAATGATGATGGCATTAAAAATTACGGCCGATAAAATTGCACTTTCAGGACTGTGTAGCCCCATGATATTCAAATGCTGTAAAGCAGGGATGGAAGCAATAAACAGGGCCGGTACGATGGCAAAATATTTGGCCACATCGTTTGCGATAGAGAAGGTGGTTAGCGTGCCACGGGTAATCAGCAGTTGTTTGCCGATCTCTACGATCTCGATCAGTTTGGTAGGGTCATTGTCCAGGTCGACCATATTACCGGCTTCTTTAGCTGCCTGCGTACCACTGTTCATGGCCACGCCTACATCGGCCTGTGCCAAAGCGGGGGCATCATTGGTACCATCACCCATCATGGCTACCAGTTTACCCAGTGCCTGCTCCTCTTTGATATAGTTCATTTTATCTTCCGGCTTGGCTTCGGCAATAAAATCATCAACCCCTGCTTTTTCGGCGATGAACTTAGCGGTTAAGGGATTATCACCGGTTACCATTACGGTTTTCACCCCCATCTTGCGCAAGCGTTCAAAACGTTCATTGATGCCGGGCTTAATGATATCCTGCAGTTCGATTACTCCGATGGCTTTTTCATTTTCGGCAACTACCAATGGGGTACCACCATTGTTGGCTATAGCTTTAACCTGGTCTTCAATATCCATTGGAAAAGGGTTTCCGGCCATCAACACGATGTTACGGATAGCGTCAAATGCCCCTTTCCGGATGCGTTTTCCATCAGGGGTATCAATACCGCTCGAACGTGTTTCGGCAGTAAATTTGATAAATTTTGCTCCTTCAGGTGCAACAGCATGACTATGGCTGTCCTGTAAAGCCGCAAGCTCTACTATAGATTTTCCTTCAGGCGTATCATCTGCCAGTGAGCTCAGCACACAGGCATCCATGAAGTTTTTGATCACTATCCCGGTGGTAGGGTAAAAATTTGTGGCCTTACGGTTACCTATGGTAATGGTTCCGGTTTTATCTAAGAGGAGGACATCTATGTCGCCCGCAGTTTCAACGGCCTTGCCCGATTTGGTGATCACATTGGCTCTTAATGCCCTGTCCATCCCCGCAATGCCAATGGCAGAAAGGAGCCCGCCAATGGTTGTAGGGATCAGACATACAAACAGGGAGATCAGGGCTGCTATAGTGATCGGCGTATTTGCATAATCGGCAAAAGGCTTTAAGGTTACGCATACGATGATGAAAACCAGGGTAAAACTGGCCAGCAAAATGGTCAAAGCAATTTCATTGGGTGTTTTCTGACGGGATGCACCTTCTACCAGGGCGATCATCTTATCCAGAAAGCTTTCGCCAGGCTGAGTGCTTACCTGTACTTTGATCTCATCAGAAAGCACTTTTGTACCACCGGTTACGGATGATTTGTCGCCACCCGATTCGCGGATAACGGGGGCTGATTCACCTGTAATGGCCGATTCATCAATTGTAGCTATACCTTCAATGATCTCGCCATCGGTGGGGATGGTATCGCCTGCTTCGCAGATAAATACATCCCCTTTTTTGAGCAGGTTTGAAGAGTGCACCTCAACCTTTCCATTGCTCAGCAATACTTTGGCCGGTGTTTCTTCCCTGGTTTTCCTTAAACTGTCGGCCTGAGCTTTTCCGCGGGCTTCGGCAATGGCCTCGGCAAAGTTGGCAAAAAGTACGGTAAGCAATAAGATCAGGAAAATAAAGAAGTTGTATACGGCCGATCCCTGTCCGGGGTTGTTCATTGAATAAATGGTAACATAGGCCATAATGGCCGTACCGATCTCGACCGTGAACATGACAGGGTTACGGACCATCACCCTTGGGTCGAGTTTAATAAAAGACTGTTTAAATGCAGTTTGCACTAAAGCAGGTTCAAATAATTTATGAGAAGTTTTCATCTGTCTGTTTCTATTTAAGCATCGTAAAATATTCTGCCAGGGGGCCTAAGGCCAGTGCAGGGAAATAAGAAAGTGCATTTAACACCAGGATTACTGCAAAGGTCATCAGGCTGAAAGTCAGCGTATCTGTTTTTAGCGTACCAGCCGATTCGGGGATGTATTTTTTGGCACCTAGTAAACCGGCAATAGCCACCGGACCAATTATGGGCAGGAAACGACCAAGTATCAATACGAAACCTGTGGCCACGTTCCAGAATACATTGTTGTCGCCCAGCCCTTCAAAGCCCGAGCCATTGTTGGCATTGGAGGAGGTCATTTCATATAACATTTCAGAGAAGCCATGAAAGCCGGGATTGTTCAGCCAGTTTTTGGGCTGTACGGCCCAGGCCGCATCCCCATGGTTTGTAAAGACATAACTGGCTATAGCGGTACCAGCCAAAATCAAAAAAGGGCTTAACAACGTGATCAGCGCCGCTATCTTGATTTCCCTGGCCTCTACCTTATGCCCAAGAAACTCTGGTGTACGGCCCACCATCAGTCCGGAAATAAATACAGCGATGATCAGGTAAATAAAGTAATTCAACATCCCTACTCCACAGCCCCCGTAAAAGGAGTTGATCATCATGCCCAGCAATTGCCAGGTTCCTGTTAAAGGCATGGTGCTGTCGTGCATGCTGTTTACCGAACCGGTAGAGATGATGGTGGTTACTGTACTCCAGTAAGCAGATATGGCTGGACCAAAACGTACCTCTTTACCCTCCATGGCGCCTGTAGCCTGCGAAATACCCATTTTTGCAATTGCCGGATTACCCCCCAGTTCGCTGCTCAGCGTAGGGACCAGCAGGAGCAGCATGCCTATGGTCATTACCCCGAAGATCATCCAGGCCAGTTTTTTACGCCTGATGAAGTAACCGAAGGCAATGACCATGGCGATGGGGATGATCACCTGGGCAATCAGTTCGACCATAGCGGTCAGGTAATTTGGATTTTCCAAAGGGTGTGAAGAATTGGCACCAAACCAGCCTCCACCATTGGTACCCAGGTGTTTTATGGCAATAAAGCCGGCGGCCGGGCCACGGGATACATTTACGGTATCACCCTGCAGGGAGATAAACTGGTCTTTACCTTCGTAACTGGTTGGTGTGCCATTAAAAGCCAGGATAAGGGCCATAATTAAAGACAGGGGCAATAACAAACGGGTAATTGATTTTACAAAGAAATCCCAGAAGTTGCCCAGTTTAACCGAAGTTTTATCTCTGAAAGCTTTAAAAAACACGACCGCAGCAGCTATACCGGTTGCACAGCTTACAAACTGTAAAAACATGAGTACATAATGCTGGGTGAGGTAACTTACCCCAGATTCTCCGGAATAATGTTGCAGGTTACAGTTTACGACAAAACTGATAATGGTATTGAAAGACAGATCTGCCGTCATACCGGGATTACCATCAGGGTTCAGGGGTAGTTTATCCTGGTATATCAGTACAAAAAAACCGTATACCAGCCAAACCAGGTTAATGGTAAGCAGTGCTTTCATGTGCTGCTTCCAGTTCATCTCTTCTTTGGGGTTGATTCCGGACAGCTTAAATATGCCGTTTTCGAGTGGTTTCAGAAAGTCTGTCCAGACTTTTTCTCCGGCAAAAACTTTTGCCAGGTATTTACCCAGCGGAATAGCTATGACCAGCGTGAGCAGGTAAGTAGCAACAATTCCAAGTAATTCAGTGTTCATAGTTTTTAATTAAAATTTTTCTGGTTTAATCAGCACGTAGATCATATAGATGAAGACGGCGATTGCGATAAGGAATAATGCGATCATAACTTTTAGATTTTTTCGAACCAGTCGATTGATTTGTAAAATAACCTGCATAAGATGAGCAGGGCAAGGAGCAAAAGGATTGTTAACATAATTGTGTTGTTTTTGAGAAGCTATAGCCAATTGGCATACCACAAGAAGAAAAAAATACATAACTATCTATAAATCAATATGTAAAATAAAATACAAAAAACCTGGTAAATAAAAAACCCTTCCAAAATGGAAGGGTTTTTATCATTATGGAAGCTTAGGGAAACCTGTGTTAAATGTTGATCCTTCCTTCTACTGAGTCATCCAGTGTTTTGCCAATTGCTGTACCGATCATCATTTTAACACCCGCAACCAGGTTACCATGCTTGTTATCCCAGTAATACCCGAAAGACGGCACTATTTTTAACAGCGAAATACGGGGATCATTCTCCCCTTCTGTAAACCATACTTTCAGGAAGGGGCTCCAAAGTTCCTTTATTTTTGTCTTGTCGTCATGAATACTTGCTTCTGCGGTAAGATATAGGTAATCCGAATGCTTAGAGCCCTGAAAATAGAGTTTTACCCTTGAATCAAGTGCTACTTCGGCATTTACATGGCTGTCATTTGCACTGATGACCCATAGGTTCCCCTCATCATCCACCTGTTGGATAGTCATTGGTCTTACGCCACCGGAAGGTCCGGAAGCCGGTTCTGTACAAAAAAAACAGGTTTCAGCCTGCTCTATTAGCTCTTTGATTTTTTTTACGGCTTCTTCCCGGCCTAAATTTTCTATAGTATCTTCCGGCTGATTTTTATTAATGCTGTTCATAGGAATAGGAGTTAGATAAATTTTATGTTCCTAATAAACAGGTTATGGATGGGAATGTTTCCGCTCTTTTAAGAAAATGAAATTGTTCACACTACCGTGCCTATTTTCAGTTCTTCAATTTTACGGTACAGGGTAGTCAGGCCAATTCCCAATAGTCTTGCGGTTTCTGTTTTATTGCCACGGGTGTATTTCAGTACTTTAATGATGTGCTGTTTTTCCACGGATTCCATTTTTAAGGCATCAGTCTCAGGAATTTGTCCACCCAGATGAAACTCATAAGGCAGCAGGCTGCTGCTGAGTTCCTGCCCATCCGCCAGAATAGCCACACGTTCCATCACATTTTTCAGTTCCCTGATGTTACCTTTCCAGGCGTGTTTCAACAACAATTCTTCAAAATCAGTATCCATTTTAAACTCGGGCTTGTTCACCTTATCTGCAAACTCTTTCAGATAATGCCTGGCGATCAATAAAATGTCAGATTTACGCTGCGATAAAGCAGGCAGCTCTATAAAAAACACAGAGAGCCGGTAATACAGGTCGAGCCTGAACCTACCTGCTTCTGCTTCCAGTTTCAGATCTCTGTTGGTAGCTGCTATGATACGTACATTTACTTTGCTGGTCTGCGTATCGCCCACCTTAATAAAGGTTTGGTTTTCCAATACCCTCAGCAATTTGGCCTGCAGTTCCATGTTCATTTCTCCTATTTCATCTAAAAATATAGTGCCTTCATGGGCTTCCTCCAGCAAACCCTTCTTGTCTTTAACCGCCCCGGTAAAGGCACCTTGTTTATGGCCAAACAATTCACTTTCCAGCAGTTCATGGTTAAAACCACTGCAATTTACGGCAACAAAGGGTTTCATTTTACGGGGACTTTCGTAATGGATGGCCTGTGCAAACACTTCCTTACCCGTTCCGGTCTCGCCCAAAAGCAATACAGTGGTATCTGTGGCCGCTACTTTTCTGGCTAGTTCTATGGCTGCTATGATGGCTTTCGACCGGCCTAGAATCCCCTCAAAACTATACTTTTTACCTACCTTGTTTTCCAGCTCATTTATGCGGTACTGCAGCTTTGCCTTATCCAAAGCTTTGTAAACCAATGGAATGATCTTATCGTTATCATCGCCTTTGGTAATGTAATCAAAGGCACCATTGCGCATGGCCATTACCCCGTCGGCTATGGTGCCAAAGGCCGTCAGGTTAATTACCTCTGCATAAGGCTTTATTTTTTTAATTTCCCTGACCAGCTCGACACCGTTAATATCAGGAAGTTTTACATCGCTTATGACTACATATACATCCTGACTGGAAAGAATTTTGAGCCCCTCCTTTCCGGTACCGGCCTGAAAGACCTTAAAACCTTCCAGTTCTATAATGCGTGCCAAAAGGCTGCATATTTTTTTTTCGTCATCAATGATCAGAACCGTATTCTGCATAGCCTATAATTTCAGCAATATTAGCAATTATTCGAGACAAGTATGTCGTCATGAACGTCAAATTTACTCCTGATGTGGTTCCTTACCGTATTCAGGATTTCCTTTGCTGTATAACTGTGATCGTATCTGATCTCGACTGTAAAACTACATTGGCCCGCCAGATTATTTGTCATGATATCTGTATGAATTGCAGTTACCTGCATCCTTACCGGATCAGGTAAATCCCTTTCTATTGGAAAAACGTATTCAGAAAACCATCTGATATCGTTTAATGCTGTACATAGTGCATTGGTTCCTTCTGCAAAAGGAACCAGACTTGCTCCAGGATGAGCAGTACACTCGAGCCGCATTACCTGTAGCCGGTTTATATTTTTTGCAGGCTGCCCTCCTTCTGCCTTATGCGGATCGAAGAGCATGGCCGTACACAAACAATTGCATCGCTTTTTATTTTCCAGAATGTTATAATTTACACAGCTTTTGCAACCTTCCCAAAAAAATTCGTCCTGCGTGATCTGGGCAAAGCTAACCGGTTCAAATCCCAGCTGGGTGTTCAGCTTCATCATTGCGGCGCCAGAGGTGATACTGAAAATCTTTGCCCCTGGATACCTGCTGCGCGACATCCTGAAAATCCGCTCCTTAATTGCCCTTGCTACACCTGCATGGCGAAACCTGGGCGCAACGATAAGACCAGAGTTGGCCACAAAACTGTTGTTTTGCCAGACTTCAAAATAGGCAAAGCCTACCCATTCGCCAGTACCAGTAACTGCAACCACAGCTTTTCCACCCTTCATTTTTTCGGCAATGCTTTCCACTGTACGGTTGGAAATACCGGAGCCACGTGCTATGGCCGAAGCAGCGGTTTCATTTACAATTTCATGTGCATACCTGATGTCTTCTTCAGTTGCTATACGTACAAATATCATTTGATTATCCATGATAAATTCAATTTTACAAGCCCCTTTCAAAGTGGATGCCTGTTTGGGCCGGTGCTTAGAAAAGCGTATAAAAACCATTGAAAACATCATTTATTTATTTCATGACCTTTTTATGGCAATAGGGAACCTTATCAAAATGACAGGGTTAATTTCATTTTAGTTACCTTTGTTCGTCCCAATCCTATCACAACATGAAATTAAGATCCCATATACCCTTTTCTTTTTTAATTCTTTTGGTTTTTATACTTTCTGCCTGCGGTGATGCAAAAAAGCTACCTGTATTGGGGCCCAGGACAACAGAAACGGTTAAAAATGCTGACGGAACGACCCGCGTGGATACTGTTTATAAAACGATTCCGGCATTTAGCTTCTTAAACCAGGATTCTGTAAACATTACCCAGGATAAGTTTAAAGACAAGATTTATATAGCCGATTTCTTTTTTACTTCCTGCACCACCATTTGTCCGACTATGCACCGCAACATGAAAGCGATTTTTGAAAAATACAAGGACAATCCTGAGGTAATGTACCTTTCACATACCATTGATTTTAAGTATGATACACCTGCTGTACTTAAAAAATATGCGCAGAAACTTGGTGTTGATGATGGCAGATGGCAGTTTGTTTATGGCATTAAGGACAGCGTGTATAAGATAGCCGAGAAGGACTATCTGGTAGCCGTAATTGAAGATACGACTGCTAAAGACGGCTATATACATCAGGGCTGGCTGGTATTGATAGATAAACAAAAGCGCATTCGCGGTGCTTATGATGGTACCGATACCAAGCAGGTAGACCAATTGATGAAAGACATTCCGGTTTTACTGGCTGAAGATAAAAAGTAAAATATGCGCAGGTATTTTATAGGTTTACTGTTTTTATTTGCTGTTGCCACCATCATATTTTCCTGCCAGGATGCCGGCAAAATTAAACAGGATGTTTATTATGTAAATGGACGTGATCTGTACCTGAAGCATTGCCAGAACTGTCATGGGGCCAATGGCGAAGGCCTGGGTACTTTAACACCGCCACTAACCGATACCATCTTTTTAAAAGTAAACAAACAAAAACTGGCCTGTTTTATTAAAAATGGTATAAAAGAGCCCATTACAGTGGGTGGGCTGGAGTATGAAGGCACTATGCCAGGTTTTGCCAATCTTCAAAACATAGACATTGCCCAGCTCCTGGTTTACATTAGTAATTCATTTGGCAATCATCAGGGGATGTATACTTATGAGCAGGTAGCCAAAGATCTTAAAAGCTGTAAATAGCGGCCAGGCTAAAGCGGAACTTCATCAGCAACTGCTATTGCTACCTTCTTTTTTCCGGCCAGCTTTTGAACCACATGGCCTGTTTCTTTTACAGGCTTCTTTTTCTTTTTAAATTTCCGGCCATACCAGATCAAAAACCCTGTTATAGGCAGACTTGCCCCTATTAATGAAGCCAGAAAGGCCATTACCTTACCCGGAAACCCAAGTATACTTCCTACATGAATGTCGTAATTCATTTTACGGAGCTTGCCACCAAGGCCTGCTTCAGCATAAGCTGTGGAATAGATATCTGCCCTGGGGAGTTCTTTAGCCGTATGCTGATCAAAAGTATAACCCTGGCTATTGTAAAACTGACCAGTATTGGGATATACTGTAATGCCGATTGTAGCCTTAGCTTTTGAAGTATCCGGGAAATTATAATAAAAGCCCTGCGATTTTGGATGTTTTGCAATGACCTTATTCCAGGCCAGATCCATAGCCGCCTCTGGTGTATAATATTTATTGGCCTGCAGGGAATCTGATTCCAGCCTTTTAAATTCTGCCAGTTTTTCTCCTCCGGTGGTTACCCAATATAAACCTTCACTATACCATTTAATGCCATAGACCATACCCGTAAGTGCAATGGCCAGCAAAAACAGCAATGAATAAAAACCCAGTACATTGTGCAGATCGAGGTTTACCCTTTTAAACGAAGCTCCCCATTTGACCTTAAAACTCTTGTCGCGCGTAGATTTGTTCCATTTTTTGGGATACCACCAGATCAGACCTGTAATCAGGAGCAGTACAAATACCAGGGTTCCATAATTTACAATAGGCCGGCCAATCTCATAAGGCATCCAAAGAAACCGGTGACCATTCAGAATGAACCTGAAAAAATCAGTCTCATTTTTTTTTCTGACTTCCGTAACCACCACTGCTCCGGTATAGGGGTTAATTTTAAGGGTAGTACCCCCGCCCCTTCTTCCAGCTCCTCTTTCGCCCCTTCCTTTTTTTTCTACTTTATCTTTCAGGTTAAGGTTAATGGTACGCCCCTGCTGATAAGTGGCATATGCTGGTAGTTTATCTGGATAATCGCGGGCTACAATGGCCGACAACTGTCCGGGTGTGAGTACGGGTTTATCTTGTTTTTCAATTCTTGTTTTTGGTTCCAGCAGGCCATTGATCTCTTCATTAAATACCCAGATACAACCTGTTAGACAAACAATCAGCACAATGATACCGGAGGCAAGCCCCAGCCATAAGTGAAGCCATTTATTGATCCTGGTAAAAAGAGTATCCTTACTCTTTTTATTTGGAACTGAATTTTTGTTTCCTGTAGTCATTGTGCTGATGTATTTGGTATTAAAATGTAATTTTTATGGATGTTTAAGATGGGTATTATGGTAAATGCTGGATAGCTGTAATCAGTCCTCCTTCTACTTTCAGTCCTTTTACAGCTGTGCCGGCTGCAGCATCTATTTTATATACATAAGTAGTTCCGTCTTTCAGGTTAAAACCGATATAAGCATGCTTACCATCATTTGGTGCATAGTTATTGGTGGTGACAGTCTGAATATCTGCAGCAGCAGGTGTACCAGATATCAGTTTAAATGTTTTATCGGCCACATTGACAACAGCAAGTTGTTTACCTGTAACATAAGCACCTTTTTCTGCTTTTGGCGTAACATTGGCTATAAAATTATTGCTGCCAATATAGATCCAGTTGGTGACTACATAACCACCCGAAATGGTTTCAAAATTGTAAAAATAGCTCTGGTCAAATTCAGTGGTACCCGCCTTAATTCTGGTAATTGCAGAAGGTTTGGTTGAAGTTAACACGCCGCCATTAACAGCTACAGAAGAAGAAAATGCATAAACATCCCCATTTTCGACCAGGCCAAGTCCGTCTACAAAGTATCTGCCGATAAAGCTGGTACGTGTATCTTTAATTACTTTTTCCAGCTGCATGGCCGGATAAGAATAAACCGCTATACCTGCAAAATCCGGGTAATCCGTTTCAAACGATCTGTTCTTGATCGAGAAAAATGGGGCAAATACCTTAGTACCCACCTGTTTGATCCAGCTAAAATGGGCAATCTCGCCGTTACCAGTGGGTGCAATGGCATCAATTGTACCCTCGCCACTAATGGCGGTGCTGTTATTGGTATTTACCCGGTAATAGTTGGCCAGTGTGGCGCCCGTTTCATTGATGGTACGTGGGATTTTAAGCATCAGTATATCCTCGTTTACCGGTGCAAAAGCCTGAACGGTTTCTGAAACAAAATTAGAAAGTTTGTTTAATTTACCGTCTTTCACATCATAGGAAGTTACAGCACCTGGATTTCCTTGTCCGTACAACATACTGAAAAACTTGTTATTGGCCGTTACATAATAACGGTAGGTACCATCTTGCTCCACACCGTTTCCTATAATAGATACCGCACCTTCATCTAAGCTGCTGGCGGTTACCAGATAGTCGGCAACCCCGGTAGAGGCAATTGGTGTAACAGCGAGTACAAAGTTACCTGGATTTTCAGGTATGTTATTTTTATCTTTTTTGCAGGAAGTTAATGCTGCTGCAAATGCAACAGCCATAATCGCTTTTGTAAGCTTTGCTTTCATATCAATTGTTTTTAATGGTGTATTAATTGTTTTTGTTAAAGAAATATCTTAGGTTGAGGTAGAAACCGCGACCTGGCTTTTGCAGGCTAAAATTGTCAAAAAGGTCTTCATTGGTAAGATTTTTGGCTTCCAGTCCGATATTATACCTTCCTTTAGCCATGCTGTATACAAAGTTCAGGTCATGTGCAAGCTGCTGGGGAACTTCCCGTTTTGCATCATTTGCACTTTTTCCACCCAGGCTGGGCCAGTACAGCCAAAAAGCATGTACATACAATAAATTATAACCAATGCTCAGGTTATTGTTCTTATTTCCAACATTTTTAAGTGATACAGAGATGTCTGCATTTCCATATAAATACGGAATATTCGGCATCTGATCTAAATACAATGGGCTTACAGCACTATAATTGGGTTCATATTTCTGAAGGTTGCGCAGAAACTGATAAGTAAACGTAGATCCGGCTGAGAGCCAGTCTTTATAGGAATATCTGATCTCAGCATCTCCCCCCCAGGTGCTTACTCCTTCCCGGTTATCGGCCACCAGTTTGGTCTGGTTCAGGTTTAGTCTGTTGTAAATAAATTGGTCCGATTGCCTGTAAATTGCATTGGCGGTAATGGAAAAATTGTGTATTTTATTTAATGAAAAGCCATAAATAAGGCCAAGGTTGATGTTGTCACTTTTTTCAGGTTTCAAGGCAGGGTTGCCATCCATATTTTCCAGGTCGCCAAATATCTCGTTGGCTTCAGGCATACGGTTTGTGAGTTCATAAGAACCTTTAAGTTGTAAACTTGAATTGAAATAATAAGTGACTGCTGTACAGTATCCTATTTTTTCTATGGCCGACTCTCCTGTAGCGGCAGTTCCATTAACATTGTTCTGATAAATGTATTTTCCAAATAAGTTGACACTCCACCTGTCTTTCACATTATAACTATAGCCTAGCCCGAGTACGTTCTTATAGGTCTTTTTAAGCAGGTTACTGATATTGTTTGCCGGGTTCAGCAGGTCGTTGGTCTTACGGTTAAAAGTAGTAAAAACATTGTTCAGGGCCACCGACTGGTTGTCGCTGATGTTATAATTGACCATAGCAGTGGCTAAACCATTATTGTTTCTGTATTTAGCAAAAGTTCTTCCACGCTCTCCACTGGTACCTGTATTTTTAGGTACGCCATACCAATCGTACCTTACATTCATGGTATCAATATTCTGTTCATACCCCAAATTGTAGTTGGCATTCACCGTAACATCCAGGCCTTTAATCAGGTCTGTTTTTTTATACTTCAAAGAAGGCATTACAATACTTCCACGTCTGTGTAAAGCACCAAATACAGCTTCCATGCGTGCGCCTGTTTGTATTTCCTTATAATTTTTACCCAATGTAATGCCCAACAATAATTTATCAGCAAAGCCTTTATCTACCAGTCCGACGTTTGCAATCACTGTTTCATTGTGATAGTTATCATGAAATCTTCTCAATTTGATGTCTTCCTTTACACCCGTATTTATAGTAGAGAGCGTTACCTTATAATCATTGTCGGAATAGTTTTGAAAAGCATTCAATTGTACAGTAAAGCCACTTTTACTTGTAGCAACCGTATTGAAAACAGTCCTGTGCGTATTAAAAGAACCATACGCATAAGCAGCATCTATAAAATTGCGCTGACGATCGCCCGTTACTATATTGATGGCCCCACCCAGCGCATCAGCGCCAAGCCACATGGGTACTACCCCTTTGTAAACTTCTATGCGTTCTGCGACATTAATGGGAATATTATTGATCTGAAAAGAGCTGCCAAAGTTATCCATCGGGATTCCATCAATAAAATACCTGATGTGATTTCCTGAAAAACCATTTAAAGAAAGGTTAAAGTTAGACCCTACCCCACCAGATTCCCTTACACGTATACCGGCAACCCTATCCAGTGCACCAGAAATATCCAGTGTAGTGTTGTATAGTTTTTTGGCATCAACAGCCGTTACATTAAAGGCCTGCCTGTTGGTTTCCTGGACTACGGTCCGCCCGATTACCGAAACTTCAGAAAGGTCGTTGTCCCTAGCTTTTAACACCAGCTGTATACCTGAAGTATTGCCTGTTATTGTTACCTTTTGTATCCTATCGGCATAGCCAATATATTTCACTTTTAAACGGTATTCACCTGCAGGAATATTTCTGATGCTGAATTTCCCTTCTCCGTCTGTTACTGAGGATTTATTGCTGCCCTGCAATACAACTCCTGCACCTGTGAATAGTTCTCCACTACCAGATTTTACAATACCTTCAAGTGTATATCCTTGTTGTGCCTGGGCATAAAAGCTAGTGAAGATGAGGAAAATCAACATTAAATACCTGTATATGGTAAAAATTTGCATCTTTGAATTATTAATATTTATTTAGACTTATTCTTAATTGATGCAAAAGTATGTGTTACTTTGTACGAGAGTTGCAGGAATTTATACGAATTAAGCAGAAAAAATTATGGTAGATATTTACATTAAAGATGTTTCAGGGAACATTCTTTTCAGGGAAAAGATGGAGCTCAGTAAAGTTAGCGAACTGCTGCTGCTGGTTAAAAAGTTTACCATACCGTCGTCATCCCTTTCGGGCGCAGGCTGGACAGAAAAAGAAACAGATACTTTTACCGCTATTGCCGAAATGATCGGGAACGAGCTGTCGAGAAATTTTTCCATCCAGGAGCTGGCAAACCATGCGGGCATGAACCGTACCAAGCTTCAGGCGGGCTTTAAGCAGGTATACAAAAAAACGATCAACTCATTTACGCATGATTTAAAAATGGAGCGGGCCAAAGTGCTGCTGACGGCTGCACAGGGCATTGGTTTGAAGGAAATAGCCGGTATGCTGGGCTATCGTTATACCAATCACTTCTCAGCAGCATTTAAGAAAAAATTTGGTATTTCACCTTCAACATTCAAGAACAACAATTCCCGGAACTGATTCATCAGCTAATATACATTCTTTTCCTATCTTTGCTGAAAATGCAAGCTGTTCTATCGCTGGCCCGGTTCGCCGGGAAAGAGGAAAGTCCGGGCAACACAGAGCATCCCGCTTCCTAACGGGAAGAGGTTCAGGAATGAATACCTGAATTATGGAAAGTGCCGCAGAAAATATACCGCCGATGGCTTTTAAGCACAGGTAAGGTTGAAAACGTGAGGTAAGGGCTCACGAGTTTTGCCAGTGATGGCAAGGTTGGTAAACCCCGGGAGTTGAAAGACCAAATAGGCTAACGCATGTAGGGCTGCTCGTCCGATGTTAGTGGGTAGGTCGTTAGAGATAAATGGCAACATTTATAGTAGATTAATGGTAGAAGCCCGATTTATCGGGAACAGAACCCGGCTTACAGGCTTGCATTTTTTATTTTATAAATGGGTTATTAAAATTATATTAGTAGCCAGACACAAAATGATTAGCATTACCTATGGCAAAATTATTAATAATTGATGATGAAAGGGCAATAAGAAGTACTCTTCGTGAGATTTTAGAATACGAGAATTACGAGGTTGAAGATATTGACAATGGTATTGACGGACTGGAACTGATCAAAAAAAAGAAATTTGATCTTGTACTGTGCGACATTAAAATGAATAAAATGGATGGCATGGAAGTACTGGAACAGGCCCTGGCCTATAGTCCGGATCTTCCTTTCATCATGATATCTGGCCATGGTACTGTAGAAACCGCCATAGAAGCCAGCAAAAAAGGGGCGTTTGATTTTATATCTAAACCACCTGATCTGAACAGGTTGTTGATTACAGTCAGAAATGCCCTGGACAGGGGTAATCTGGTTACTGAAACTAAGGTATTAAAAAGAAAGGTAAGCAAGACCAGGGACATCCTGGGCAGTTCAGAAAATATTGGAAAAATTAAAGAAACCATTGAACGTGTTGCGCCTACTGAAGCCAGGGTATTGATTACAGGTGCAAATGGTAGTGGTAAAGAGTTGGTGGCACGCTGGCTGCACGAGAAATCGCAACGTGCGGAAAGTCCGCTTATAGAAGTAAACTGTGCTGCAATCCCGTCGGAACTGATAGAAAGTGAACTATTTGGTCATGAAAAGGGTTCATTTACCTCTGCAGTAAAACAACGTATCGGTAAGTTTGAACTGGCCAATGGCGGCACTTTGTTTTTAGATGAGATTGGCGACATGAGCCTGTCTGCGCAGGCTAAAGTACTTCGAGCCTTACAGGAACATAAAATTACACGTGTAGGTGGAGAAAAAGAACTGGAAGTTAATGTCCGAGTACTGGCGGCGACAAATAAAGACTTGCTCAAAGAAATTGAAGCCGGAAATTTCAGAATGGACTTATACCACCGTTTAAATGTGATCAATATTCATGTTCCACATTTAACTGAGCGTACAGAGGACATCCCCGAAATTGCCTTAAACTTTCTTGAAGAAATTTGCAGGGACTACGGTATGCCGGTTAAAAAAATCAGTGATGGGGCTATGACAGCCTTACAGGCTTTGCCATGGACAGGGAATGTCCGTGAATTGCACAATATGATTGAGCGGCTGATTATTTTAAGTGATAAGGTTATTACTGAAAATGATGTAATTGCTTTTGCGAATCCTGGCGGCGGGACCAATATTGGGGCTGTAAATACGGCGAATGGCCAGTCAGGACTGGGGCATGGGCCGGCAGTTGATTATGATAAATTTAATAATTTCCAGGATTATAAAGATCATGCAGAAAGGGAATTTATTAAATTCAAGCTGGAAAAAAACAACTGGAATGTATCTAAAACAGCTGATGATATTGAAATCCAGCGTAGTCACCTATACAGTAAGATTGAAAAATTCGGTTTGAAAAGGGTAGCAGAATAAGCTAGCCCATATAATCTGCCTGTCTGCTCAACAAGGCCCTGTATTTATTAAAGATGGCTGTTTTTGAGACAAGGCCAAGATATTTTCCTTGCTCATCCAATACAGGTAGCAGCCATGCATTTTCTTTTTCCATCTTTTGCAGCAGGTGTTTTAAAGAATCGGAAATGACTGCTACATCCGGTGCAGTTTGCATCAGGTCTTGCACGGCTAATGTATCTGAATTGCTGATGCCTTTTTTAAGCAGGTCTTCCACATATAACAAACCCTTAAAGTCCTGCTCATTCCCCACTACGGGGAACAGATTTCTTTTAGATTGTAATATTTCGTTCAGTCTGTCAGAAATCAGGTCATTTTCATTTAAAACCAGGTAATCATGCTCTAAAAGATGCCTCAGTTTCATCATGTTCAATACAGTTGCATCTTTATCTTCAAGAGAAAGCAGTTCCCCTCTTTCTGCAAGTGGCTGTGTATAAATGGAATATTTATGCTTACTGCGGTTAATCAGATAGGCAATTGCCGAAGTAATCATTAACGGAACCATCAATACATAGCCCCCGGTAATTTCTGCAATTAAAAAGATACCGGTTAAAGGGGCATGCATAATGGCACTTAAAGATGCGGCCATACCTGCAACAATAAAATTGGCCACGCTTAAATGGGCAAGACCGAGTGTATTGATTGCAAATGCGACAGCAAAACCAATTAAACCACCCATAATTAAACTGGGAGCAAAAATTCCCCCGTTACCACCGGCGCTTAAAGTAATCAGTGTGGCAGCAGATTTGGCAAAAACAGTAACGACGGTAAAGAGAATAATGACCCAGGGCAGACTGCTGTATTCGGCAAAGATACTGTTACTGAGCAGTGTAGTATAATTACCTCCCAGCAGATTTTTGATGGTAATGTATCCTTCCCCATATAACGTAGGAAATAAAAAGACCATTATTCCCAGCATTAAACCACCCAATACTACTTTTTTATAGGGGTTTCTAATTTTGTAAAATGATGTTTTAATAAAGCTGTTTACTTTTTTAAAATAAATAGAAAACAAGCCGATCAGTACAGCCAGCAATACGTAATAGATCAAAGCATTCATCTTCCAGCCTTCTGTAACCAGAAAAAACAGCTGCTCGTTATAGAACAAACGGGCAACTACAGCTGCCGTAGCCGCAGAAAGCAATAAGGGGATAAAAGCTGGAATGGTAAATTCTGGCAGCAGGATCTCTATGGCAAAGACTATCCCGGCAATGGGACTGTTAAAGGCTCCTGCAATACCTGCCGCGGCCCCACAGGCCAGCAGCATAGTAGTTTCCCTGTAAGATAAGCCCAGAAAACGACCAACTACAGAACCAATGCTACCACCACTGGTTACAATGGGTGCTTCCAGTCCTGTCGAACCACCAAAACCCACCGTTAAAGCTGCGGTTATCACTTGCGAATAAATATTGTGTGGCTCTATTTTGCTCGACTTTTTAGATATGGTATAGAGTATAGGCGTTAAACCGGTTTCAAACTTACCTTTTCGGATAAACCGGCGCACATACAATACGGAGAGCAGAATTCCTATGAAAGGAAAGAAGAAAAAAAGATAATACTTATACTGCCAGTGAAAACCAGTCTGCAAAAAATCTTCAATGTGGTGTGTCAGCGATTTAAGTAATGCCGCTGCAAGACCCGCCAGTATACCGACAATCAATGCAGCTATGACCAGGAAATTCCTGTTAGAAATTTTTGTTTTCCTGTACTGATTAATGGCATCTATATAACTTACTAATCTAACGTACATCTTAAAACAGCTTTAAGCGTCGAACTTGTCCAGTAATTTAATCAGTGTAGCAAAATCTTTAGGATAAGGAGCCTCAATTACAATATCCTGTCCGTTCAGTCCCTTAAACACCAGGTGCCGCGCGTGAAGTGCAAAACGCTTCATAATGGGCTGTTCCTCTTCATCTTTTGCCAAACGGTAACCTTTTTTTAAGCTGGAAAGGTATACAGGCTTGCCCCGGTACATATCGTCGCCGGCAATGGCTGCACGTTGTGTAGCCAGGTGTATCCTGATCTGGTGCATGCGCCCGGTAATGGGCTTGCATTCTACCAGTGTATAATGCCTGTAATGTTTCAAGGTATTGAATATGGTTTCTGCACGTTTGCCTTCCTTACGGTCGATGGTCACACTTTTATTACCATCATTTAAAATGGGGAGGTCGATAAACAATTCTTTGAATGTAAACTGTCCGTCAACTACCGCATGATAAGTTTTATTTACTTTACGTTTTTCAAATTGCATGGCAACGTTACGGTAGGCTTCTGGTGTTTTGGCGATAATAATGGCACCTGACGTTTCCTTATCTAAACGGTGACATACCTGTGCATCAGCTACATATTGCTTTGCCAGGCGGAGAATGTTCACTTCTCCTGAGCCGCCACGTTCATCTAATGATGCGACGAAGGGCGGTTTATTTACTACGACATAATCATCGTTTTCAAACAGTATGAGATCTTTAAAATTTGGGTACTTCACTCGGTAATTTTATGTAAAGTACAAAAGTAAGCATTCTTAGTGGCAATGTCTAAGACAACTCGAACTTATACCCTACTCCTTTTACGGTAGCGACGTAGGTTTCGCCCAGTTTCTCGCGTAATTTACGGATATGTACATCAATGGTACGGTTGGTTACCACTACAGAATCTTCCCAGATATTCTTTAATATAGATTCGCGTGTATATACCTTACCTGGTTTAGAGGCCAAAAGGTACAACAGTTCAAATTCTTTTTTAGCCAGCACTACCTTTTGCCCGTTCTGGTACACCAGGTAAGCTTCCCTGTCGATTACCAGGTCCCCTATTTCCACCTTATTGTCTGACACGTCGTCCGTACTTGAATTTCTTCTTAAGATGGCATTGATACGGCTTACCAGGGCACGGGGTTTAATGGGTTTGGCGATGTAATCATCAGCACCCACGTTAAAACCGGCAATCTCGGAATATTCTTCACTGCGGGCAGTAAGGAATACCATAAATGTATTTTTAAATTCAGGAATGGCACGCATCAATCTGCAAGCTTCGATCCCATCCATTTTAGGCATCATAATATCCAGGATGATCAGATCAGGATGTACCTTTTTCGCAATCGTAATCCCTTCCTGTCCGTTACCCGCCAGATAAACCTGATAACCTTCTTTTTTTAAGTTGTATTCTATTAATTCTAAAATATCGGGTTCATCATCAACAATAAGTATCTTCTGTTTTACGGTGCTCATAGCTTTAATTATTTGTTACGAAATTAGGTAATCAATTATAATATAGCGTTAAACACAGGTTAACAAATTGTTAATTACACCCTGTATATTAACATGAATTTAGGGTTAGCGTAAAGTTTTATTTAAAAAAGCATCCAGTTCTGCACCGCGAAGGTTTTTAGCTATTATTTTTCCATTCGGATCTACAATAAAAGAACTTGGAATGGCATCTATACCATATAACAACGCTGTTGGACTTTCAAAATCTTTCAGGTCGCTGGCATGTGCCCAGCTCAGGTTATCGGCTGCTATGGCTTTTTTCCAGGCTTCTGCATCTTTATCCAGGGAAATTCCTAAAATGGTAAAATTCTTATCTTTATAGGCATTGTAAGCTTTCACTACATTGGGATTTTCCTGTCTGCAGGGCATACACCATGATGCCCAGAAATCAAGCATTACATATTTACCTTTAAAATCGGCCAGTTTAATAGGCTTGCCATCTACACTGTTGATGATAAATTCCGGGGCTTGCTGCCCTACTTGTACAGATTTAAGTTTAGCCATTTTTACCAGAAATTCGGCAACTGCAGCATTGTTATTGAAATTACTTTTAATCTTATCGGCATAATCTACCAGCTCTTTTTCATACTCTGCCGGGTTTAACAGATTAACGGCATAAAAGCCCGCAAGCGAGCTGGTATTGTTTTGTGCGAACTTAAGGACAGCCTTATTTAAGCCATCAATCTCCTGGGTATAGGCAGGTCGCATTTGCTCCATGATCATGTCCCTCTTATCGGGCTGTGCGGCTACGGCTTCATCAAAACTGCGCTGGATCTCCCCTATCTTAACCATATACTGGTTTTTAGTTTTGTTCAGTTCTTCCAGTTTATCTGCTTCTACAGCACCTGATATGGTATAGCCAAGGTTTTTATCGGCCAGATCTGCCTGTATTTTGATCTGATCACCATTCTGGGCTATAATCATGTATTCACTATGACCTGAAGATATCCTGAAAAAATCTACTGCGGGCGTGCTATGGATAAATTTAAACTCCCCTTTTTCTGAAAACACCGTTGAATCCAGGGGTTTTACCTGATCCTTTTGTATACCAAACAGGTAAACCTTACTGCCTGCTGCCGCATTTTTAAATGTTCCTTCTACTACAAAATTCCCTTTGTCTTTACATGCTGCAAAAACAATGCATAGCAGCACTATATATCCGATTCTCTTCATCATATTCCTGATTATTTTAACTTATCCTGTAACAATTGATTTATTTTCTGAGGGTCAGCCTTACCTTTGGCGAGCTTCATTACGTCGCCGACAAAAAGACCCAACACCCCTTTTTTACCTTTTTTATACGCTTCAACCTGCGCCTGATACCTCGCCAGTACTTCATCTACAAAGGCAGACAGTTCATCACCGTTGTCTACGATCAGCAGGTTCAGTTTTGCTGCCAGTTCCAATACGTTAACGGCAGGGGCTTTAAGCAATTCGGGCAATAACTGATGTAAAGCAACCTGCTGTGTAATTTGCTTATCATCAACCATGTTGATCACATCGGCGAGCTGTTCCGGAATAACTTTAAAATCTGCTATGCCGATCTCTTTTTCATTTAGCAATGCCCTTATTGGTCCTGTAAGCCAGTTTACCAAATTCTTTTTATTATTAACAAACTCCAATGCATCGTTAAAATACTGCAAAAGATCGTGGTCTTCAGCAAGCATAGTTGCCTCAGAAGTACTTACTCCATAATCTGCTACCAGTTTTTTGGCAATTTCCTGTGGTAATGCAGGCATATCAAATTTTAACTGGGCCAGCCATTCATCTGAAATGTGTACGGGTGCCAGATCCGGGTCAGGAAAATAACGGTAATCGTTGGCTTCTTCCTTGCTCCTCATGGGTGCAGTAGTTCCCTTGTCTGCATCAAAAGTAAGTGTACTCTGGACAATACTGCCACCACTCAAAACCACTTCTTTCTGACGGCCAAACTCAAAATCAATTGCCCTGCGCACATTTCTTATGGAGTTTAAGTTTTTTACTTCACAGCGCGTACCAAATTCAATTGCTCCCACTTTCCTTATAGAAATATTGGCATCACAGCGTAAGCTTCCTTCTTCCATATTTCCATCACTCACATCCAGGTGCCGCACCAGTTTTCTGATCTCGGTAAGCAAAAGTGAAGCTTCTTCCGCACTGCGGATATCGGGTTCAGTTACAATTTCAACTAAAGGTACACCAGCCCTGTTCAGGTCGACATAAGAATATCTGTCATCCTGGTCGTGCAGACTTTTACCTGCATCTTCTTCCAGATGGATGCGGTTGATACCGATCCGTTTTTCTTCTCCGCTGCCCAGGGTTACATTGATAAACCCATTCTGACAGATGGGTTTATTGTCCTGTGTGATCTGATACCCTTTAGGCAAATCGGCATAGAAATAGTTCTTTCTGTCAAAATAGTTAACCTGATTGATATTACAGTTTAAGGCCAGGCCCATTCTGGCAGCTTTAGCTACTACTTCCCTGTTCAACTTAGGCAGTGCACCAGGCAGGGCCAGTGAAACTGCCGAGATGTGTTCATTGGGTTTTGCTCCGAAAGCTGCACTATCGGATGAAAATATTTTAGATTGTGTATTGAGTTGTACGTGGATCTCTAAACCAGATACCAATTCGAATTCTGATGGAGAAACTGAGGTTTTCGTACTCATTTATAGGCAATAGTTTTCTTAATTTCTGATGTGTTTTACATACAAACATAACCATTTATACGTTAAAAACCTTTATTTATCTACAGCAACGATACTACTATCCGCCACTTTAGCCGAATCTTGCGACGTAAAATTTACACTGTCTGCATTTTCAGTTGCCACCTTACCGGCAGCTACCGGGGCTTCATATTCGATAACTTTACCGCTTTTATGCCGCACAGGCTTAGGGTGTTTGTTATAAAAAACAGCACCTACAGCTGTAACAATTAATGCTGTACAAGCAATTGTAAGATATTTAAATTCCCTTCTGCTATAAAACGGTGTACTTTTTTCTTCTGTCATTTTAAGCTGTCATTTCTATAATGGTACCCTAAAGTACTCAAATGCCTGTTTTATTTTAAATAAAAACAAGTATCAAATAAATTTGTTTAACTGGACTCCGGTTAAAAACTCGTTTTTAACCCTGTTGTAAACCAGCTGCCAGGCATGGGCACTGCTCCAGCTTCAATGTACTGAATGTTAAACAGGTTTGCCCCCTCAGCATATAGGCTATAGTGTTTTTGCTTAAAGGCTATTCTCGCATCCATGGTCATGTAATCCTTGTAATTGATGCGCTCATTGTAGCGGCTGGTTAACGTAAGCGAGAACAGCTGATAAAACTCTCCGCTGATGGTACTGCTCAGTTGGTTCCTCAGACTTTCCAGTGCATAACGCGAAAAATTTGCTGTAGCCGATGTTTTTTTAAAGCTGGGATCCAAATTGGTATAAGCTATACCAATCCTGATGTGGTTCAAAACCTGTCCTTCCAGTTTCCGGGTATAATCTGTACTGAAGGTAAGACCATTTGTATTTACGCGGCTAAAGTTTTGTGGTTGCCATGGATCGGTCTGTATATTTTTAACCCAATCAATGAAGTTATCTATGCGGCGAACGAAATAACTGGCATTCATGGTAAAGTTCTCGTTGTTAAATTTAACTCCGGCTTCGGCATATCTGGATTTTTCCGGTTTTAGCTGATCATTCCCGATATTGGTAGGTCCTTTATAGTAGAGATCTGTATACGTAGGCAGGCGTTGTCCGGTTCCGACATTGGCGAATACACGCCAGTTACCATAAAAATTATATCCAAGGTCCAGTCCCGGGAAGCTTTGCCATCCATAATCCGAATTGTAATTTATATAAGCCCCAAGGTTGATCTGTAAATGTATGAGCGGTTCAAATTTATATTCAGCAAAAAGCCCTGCATTGTTACGGTTCCTTTTACCCAGGTTTGTACTGTTAATGCGCTCTGACCTTGCTTCCAGTCCGAGCCCAAAAACCCCTATATCGGTTTGTATATTATTGTTCAGTTCTGCATCAAAAACATTAGTCTGGTGATGGTTATGAAATTTATCCGGCGTTTGTTTGATGTAAAGATAATCATCTGTGTTGTTCCTGAAGCTGATTCTGGGCACCATTATCCAGTTTTGGCCCAGCTTAGCGGTATAAGAAACTGAGGCCAGGGCTGTTTTTACGGTTTCTTCTGCTTCTTTATCGCCTGGTGCCGAATAAAAAGCATTTGCACCAAAATTATTATGGGTATAACCGGCAAGCACATCAATTACATCCGTTTTACCCGCAGCAAATTTTCCCTGGTAATATACTTTCTGATTGTTAAAAGCAGTATTGTAACGATAGCCATTACCTGCCTCCTGGCTGGCCGAAAACAAGTGCTGAGCCGTTTTTGACACCAGGTTCCCTGTGGCCTGAAGACCATAATTGTAATATGTATCACCCGAAATATTGTCTTTAAAACTACTCCCGGCAAATACATTTGCAGAAAGGCCTGTTTGTTGCGCATTGCGGGTTACAATATTAATGGCACCGGTTAAAGCGTTAATACCATAAACCCGGGACGCCGATCCACGCAAGACTTCGATATGGTCAATATCGTTTATGCTTATGGGTAGGTTCATCATGTTGTGGCCTGTCTGCGGATCAGAAACTTTGAAGCCATTGATCAGAACAAGCGACTGGTCAAATGTCCCCCCATCTATACTGATATCGGCCTGCACACCACCGGGACCACGCTGACGGACATCTACACCTGAAATATAGCTGAGCAATTCGGCAACTGACCTTGCCGGCAAACCCAGGACCTTCTCCCTGTCCATGATCCAGATGTTCCTGTTTTGCTTGGAAAAAGGAAGCTGAAGCCTGTTTTCTTTTACTACAACTTCATTCAGTTTATTAACGGTATCCTTATTTAATTTAACCCGGCCTTGCTGTGCACGGGCAGAAAAAACCATCGAAAACCAATAAAACATTAATAGCATTAATAGCGTGGAGAGCTTTGAGAGCGCCGAACATGTTGAGCGCGTTCGTACAGGAAAAACATTAGCTTTTAAATACATCTTTTTTGATTTCGAGCGGCAAATATAATGCTTTCCGGAAATCTGTTTAAAAAAGCATTGGGTTGTTATAATACCCCAATGCTTTATAAGATATATTATTGAAGGGTTACTGTTGCCACAACAGGAAGATGATCTGAAGCCAGTGTATTTATTGTTCCATAGCTCAACACGTTAAAGCCTCCGGGTCGTGACATAAAATAATCTATACTCCTTGTTGCTGCATTAGAAGGATGTGTTGCCGGGCAACTGCTTATACAGCCTAAAGTAAACTTTTCTTTTAACTTGGCTATGGTAACAGAACTAGGTATTTCATTAAAATCACCACCCAGAATAAAAGGATAGCTAATGCCAGTTACGATGTTGTTGATGGCGGTTGCCTGCAGTAAACTATTCCCTGCTGCAGGTCCAAGATGATCCAGGTGCGTACCGGCAAAATTAAACATGGCCCCATTTTTCTCAGTCCTGATCACAGCCATCTGTCTTGGCTCTCCCGTTCCGGCAGGCAGCACATAACGCGTAATTTCATACAAGGGCCATTTAGAAAGTATGGCATCACCGTATTCGCCCCCGTCAAAGTCCATTGCTTTTGAGAAATAATAATACATTCCTGTTAATTTACCCAACTCTTCGGCCTGGTTTATGGAAGTACCCGAACGGTTGGTATATTTATCTACCTCCTGCAAGCAGACCAGATCCGGGTTTTGCGCTGTAATTACATTTGCGATGGTCTGCAAACCACTGCATGCCAACAGAATGTTGTATGTCATGAGTGTAATTTCTTCAGACTGGGCGGCAATGCTGTAGTCATATTTCCAGATCCTTGCCCTGTAATTTGATGTACCTACGAGGTTTTGCCATTGGTGCCATACACCGCTGCTTGCACAAAAATCAATATGTGCAGCGTTTGATGGGTCTGCCTGGATCAACCTGCCTGAGATCTGGTTCACGCAGGATTTCACACCGCTTCTAAAGGCATAATTTCCAATCGCTGTAAATGCTTTGCTGGTCTTGTTATAGGTATATACACCTGTACTGCTGCATACCCATAATTTATTGGGATCACCGGCAAAATCTGTCACATCCTGTCCCCCTGCTGTTGGTAATGTACTTCGTAAAGAAACATTTTCGGTAAGTGTAGGTGCTGCAGCAGTACCACCCACGGTTAAGGCGGCCAATACAGAAGCTCCGGCAATTGTTCCGGTTACCCGGATTACATTATTTACCGGATCCCAAAGTACTGCAGTGGGCGAAGTAATGCTAAACTGCGTGTAGCTGGTACTGCTGCCCCCTTGAGAGGAAGTATATACCCGCACCCAATTGCCATCCTTTGCTGCAACTACTATATTCCCATTGGGCAGAAGCTCCACGCCGTGCGGTGTGGTACCTGCCCCGAGGTTTAATGCCCACTGCCTTTTTCCGGTGCTTTGAATGGCAATGGTGGCCAGGTTACCTCCAACAGCAGCCCATGCACCACCCCAGGGGCTTTGGCGGATCCTTACATCTCTTGGATCTCCCCAGGCATTTACTTCTGTCGAACTGTATAATCTTGCCGTAGTAGGGCTCCAGCTCATTTTTAGTGCCGCCGCCGTCCAGTTTGCTGCGTAACAATCATAAACATTGATCTTGTCGTTGGTTACATCCAATACAGCTACCCAGCTATCTTTAATGGAAGTTCCGGCCAGGCTTGTTAAAGGGGTCAAAGTACTTTGAGTTGCCCCGCGGTTCTGTTCTGCTTCATTTCCCGGGTTTAATTCTGCTTTGTAACATGAGCTGGCCAAAAACAAGGCTGAGGCGACTATTATTGCTATAACATTAATTCTTTTCATAACGCTTTCTTTTAATTCAGGCAGATTTGACCCTGCTTTTTGATGAATAACTGATTATTTAACCAATTGTATCTCTGTAACAAGCGGCAAATGATCTGATGCATAACTTTCATTCACTGTCACATAACTCAACACATTAAATTTTTCTGCAGGGCGCATCATTACATAGTCAATTGTTGAACCTGGTTTTTGCGCAGAAAAAGTTAAAGGGCAGGAAGATTTACATCCCCAGCTCAGTTCCTGCCTTAAGATCGTAAGGGGGTTAGACATGGGGGTGGCATTAAAATCACCGGCAATAATTAGTGGCAAAGTAAAGGTCTTCACAATTTTAACGAGTTCAGTAGCCTGGAGCATCCGGTTATCCTCGGCAGTCAAATGGTCCAGGTGGGTAGAGGCAAACAAAAAGCGCTGGCCTTCTTTCTCCACAGTGATGAGGGCTACAGACCTGGTTTCGCCTCCAAGTTTTGCAGTTACCGGCAGTTCATAACCCTTGCTTTCCAATATTGGGAAACGGGAAAGCACAGCATCACCAAACTGACCGCCATCATAATCAATTGCCTTGGTGTAAAAATAATTCATCCCTGTAAGCCTGGCCAGTTCTTTAGCTTCGTCAAGACTTGTCCCTGAACGGTTGGTATTCACATCTACTTCCTGTAATGCGACCAGGTCCGGGTCCTGGGCTTTTATTACAGCAGCAATAGCAGGCAGATCAACAATACCGGCAGGTTTCGAGGGTGGGTTGCCAATATGAATGTTATAGGTCATGACCTTTATTTTTGCACCTGTAACCTGAACCGGTGGTTCTGGCTGTTCTACATTTGAACCTCCTTTTCCTTTGCCACAAGATAGCAGCAACAATAAAAAAAAGGCTGGTGTACAATATTTTACTGACAATATTTGTTTCATGGTACATTTAATTAACAAACAGATCAGGCACCTGTAAGTACTATACAGGTGCGCTGTTCTTAAAAAGAATTGGTTATTTCCAGCCATCTGGCTGAACGAGATTAGGGTTCAGATCCTTTTGTGGCAATGGTACCGGCCACAGGTAGTTTTTAGGTTCTACGAATTTCCGTCCTGAATTGATAATAAGGTAACCCTGTGCATCTGTGGGGATAGTAGCAATGTAGACCTGATTGTAAGCCGGCACAAGACTTTTCTTTATCCCTTTCACATCTTCTGCCAGTAAGCTGCCTTGCTTCCAGCGCAGGATATCAAAATAACGGTGTCCTTCCAGTGCCAGCTCAATCCTGCGTTCCCTTCTGATCTCGGTACGAAGGTCCATACCCCAGGCATTCAGCTCAGTGATCTTCATCTGGACCATACCAACCCTGGTTCTTAATTTATTAATGGTATCGTCCAGATCGGTCTGGGTTAAAGTACCCTGCTCCATCCTGGCTTCTGCGTAGGTCAGCAAGACCTCCGCATACCTCAGCAAATGGATGTCGTTGGCATCTTTATTATAAACACCCACTGCAGTTGGCTCTACATATTTAAGGTTGTAATAACCTGTACCGGTTACCGTTCCTTTTTTATCGGCATCCCATTTTGGCAAATTGAAAATGGCATTTGGGTTTGAATCCTGATCACCGTCATCTTTACCTTCCCAAGCCGTACCTGGACTTAGCACAGTTTGTATCATCCGGGGATCCCTGTTCTGGAAAATAGCAGCATAAGTGCTTTCGCTATATAAGGCAGATTTGTCAATCGGTTTTCCATCGCTGCATAAATAAGCATCTACAAGGGATTTGGTAATGCTAAAACGCGAAACCTGATCGGGCACCCAGCTTTCTCTGCTGAGGTTATGCTCCGATACATTGGCAAGATATGGCCTGGCCAGGATAGTTTCTTTATTGGCAGCATTGGTTATTTTACCTTTGTAAGTAAACAGTTCCTTGTAGCTTGTGCTGGTATTTCCATTTGAGTACAAGCTGTATATCCCTAAATTCATAACGGCTTTAGCGGCTGCTTCAGCCACATCCCATTTCTGAAAGAACAAGGCAACTTTTGCTTTCCATCCCAGGGCTGCGCCCCTGGTAATCCTACCCGAATCAACGGCTGTATAAGTTGGGGGAAGCGAAGGCGCTGCAGCTTCCAGTTCCTGCAAAACAAAGTTCAGTACTTCAGCCTTTGGCGTCTGAGTGGCCATTATCTCCGGATCACCTATATTTAAGGTTTTGGTGATCAGAGGCACATCGCCGAACAACATGATCAGAAAGCTATAATAATGGGCGCGTAAAAACCTTACTTCTGCGGCATACCTGCTAAGCAGATCTGGCTTTACACCCTTTGCTTTTTCATAATTCTGGAGAAAATGGTTGCACCTGCGGATCGCAGCATATTGTTTTACCCACTCATTATTGATCGATGGAAGGTTATAATCAAAAACACCGGTAGAGATAGACAGGTAGTCGGAAAGTGGCGGATAGATGATGTTATCGCCACAGCGTTCCAGATCAACATAGCTATCCTGCAAGGTTTCACTTTTTCCTTTCAGATAAGCATAGCAGCCATTTACGGCCAGCTTAAGTTGTTCTTCAGTTTCCCAGAAACTAACATCGGTAATGGCATCCAGCGGCTGACGATCTAAAAAATCCTTGGAGCATCCGCTTAACAGGGAAGCCAGGGCAGGCATGGCGATGAAGGAGGACAGGCTATAGAATGTGGCTTCACGTAAAAATGACCTGCGGTTTTTATATGATGTATTTTCGTTATTCATGACAATTATTTTAATCTTAGATTGATACCAAAAATGATTGTTTTAACCTGGGGATAAAATCCGCCATTGCTGATCTTATCGCCACTGGCCTCGCCCGGTACAATGGTTTCCGGATCGTATGCACTAAAAAAATTGGTGCTTGTAAAGAGGTTATCGGCCGAAAAGAAGATCCTGAACTGATCGACCCTCCATTTACTGATCCATTTGTTTGGAATGGTGTAGCCCAGCTGGATATTCTTTAACCGCAGATAGGAAGCATCCTGCAACCAGTATTCGGCCAGCTGCCTGGTCGTATTCCGGGTATCCTTAAATAACAGGCGCGGATACCAGGCAGTGGTATTGTCAGGCGTCCAGTGATCCAGGTGCATTTCCTGTGGAAAAGCTGCATCAGCATAAAAAGGATGTATGGCAGGACCGGAAATGTATCCGTTTGCCTTGCCTACGCCCTGAAGGAAGAATGAAAAATCGAACTGTTTAAAACCAAGGTTACCCCTGAAAGAATAAGTGTAATGCGGAAAAGGATCGCCAATTACGGTACGGTCCTTATCTGCCGATATGATCCCATCCCCATCCAGATCAACAAACTTCAAGTCGCCCGGAGCCACTTTTCCTGCATCTACAGGAAATACCGGAAAGTTAGGACTGAGTTTTCCGGTTACCTCATCCTTTGTAAAATCGGCTGCCTGAGCCAGCCCCGCTGTTTTGTATCCATAATAAGCATTGATCGGATAACCTACCAAGCGAATGTTATTGGCAATAGTTGGTGCTACGCCCCCCAAACTGATTACTTTGTTCTTTACATCTGAAAGCTGGGCGCTGAAACCGTACCTGAATTCCTTGATCTGGTCGTTCCATCCCAGATTCAATTCCCAACCTTTATTGGATACAGAACCGGCGTTCTGATCAGAAACTGAAACGCCAATTACTGCCGGCTGGGCAACTTTAAGCTGTATATCCCTTGTTTCACGGTTATACCATTCAGCTGTAAACGTGAGGCGGTTTTTGAAAAGGGCCAGGTCTACTGCTATGTTAAACATCCTTACCTTTTCCCATTCCAATGCCGTATTGGCGAGAACAGTTTGGGCAAATCCCTGTGTAAGGACATTGCCTATCGGCATGGTAGATACTGAAATGATAGAAGGTATATAAGGATAATATTCGCCATAACCTGAAGCATCTGCATTATACTGATTGCCCAATAAACCGTAGGACATCCGGATTTTTCCTTCACTTAACCAGGCTAAGGCGGTACTGTTCTTTATGAAATTTTCCTGTGTAAAGCGCCAACCTGCAGATGCAGAAGGGAATAAGCCATAACGCGACTCCGGAGCATAAGTTGAAGTCCCATCGTACCTTAAATTGGCTTCAAAAAGGTATTTATCTGCAAAATCATAGTTTATACGGCCAAAATACCCCCTCAATGCATATTGAAAGGCATCACCATAATTGGTAGGATTTGCAGTCCCAAGATTTAACACGGGAACATTATCGCTCAGAAAATTAGTTTTGACGGCACGCCAGTAATCATTTCTGCGCCATTCCAGTTGGGTACCTGCCAGGGCCTTTAAATGGTGTGCATTTAAATTTAACCGGTAATTTACCTGTGCAGCGAAAGTCTGGATCTTATTGATGTACTGACGTTCATCAAGGGTATTGTTTGGGTTTGAGGTATACCAGATGGCCCCTGTTTCGGGATAAAGATAATCTATCCTGCGGGAGAAGATATTTCTGTTCTGGTTGTGCATGTCCAGACCATATTGCGCCTGAAGTTCCAGATCTTTCATCAGATGAAGTGTGGCTGCTATACTTCCGGTAAACTGCTGTGTTTTGGCCAGGTCAAATCCTCCATCTGTTGCAATTGCTACCGGATTACTTGAACCACCACCATAGCCCCATAAACCATTTGTAAATTTAACCGGACTTAAAGGTGAGATGGTAAGGCCTGTATAAAAAACACCTCCATTCTGACTGGTAGCAGCAGAAGATTGGTTTACATCACGGTCTATATAGCCCAGATTAGCATCTATATCCAGTATATCCAATATTTTTGCAGCGTTGAGCCTGATCCTTGCATTGTTGCGTACCGTACCAAACTGGTCTCCAACAGCCAGTCCCTGCTGGTCCTGCCGACCATAGGACATATAATACTTCAGGTCTGAAGAACCACCTGTAAAACTAACAGCATGATTTTGCTGGGGCGCATTATTTTTATAGATTTCATTGAACCAGTTGGTATTGGCAAAATAATTCGGATCAGATCCGTTACGTGCAGTTTCTATCTGGGACTGGGTAAATGATGGGGGGATACCTGAATTGGACTGTGCTTCGTTCAGCAGTTCCATATAAGCAGCCGAACCCAGCATTTTTGGCAATGCAGTGGGTTTTTGAATCCCATAGTAGCCGTTGTAACTGATGCTGATCTTTTGATTTAAGCTGCCCGACTTGGTGGTAATCAGAATGACCCCGTTAGCCGCCCTAGTTCCGTATATAGATGTGGAAGCTGCATCTTTTAACAGGGAAACAGACTCAATATCTTCCGGGTTGATACTGTTCAGGTCCTGAGGAATACCATCTACAAGTATAAAAGGCTCAGAATTGTTTAAAGAAGTTAATCCCCTTATGCGCAGCATGGCCCCGGATGCTCCAGGCATTCCACTTTGCCCTACAGCCGTTAAACCGGGGAGCAAGCCCTGAAGTCCACTCGATACGGAAGTGATTGGCCTTCCTACCAGATCTCTGGCAGAAATGGTACTTACTGAACCCGTGAGATTGCTTTTTTTCTGGGTTCCGAAACCCACAACAACAACTTCATTCAAGCCGGTCTGGTCTTCCTTTAAAACTACATTGATTACTGTCTGGCGATCTACCCTGATCTCATTGGTGATAAAGCCGAGATAAGACACACTCAAAACAGCATTGTCTTCAATGCCTTTTAAAAAGAACTCTCCGTTATTATTGGCAACCGCTGTTGTTTTAGTTCCTTTTACATGTACAGAAGCACCGGGCAGCGCTTTTCCATTATCATCTGTTATTCTGCCACGTACATCTATGGCATTGAATACAAACATTAATTTGTCCATTAACGAAGCATTCTGTTTGATCAGAATGGTTTTATCCTCTATGGTATAGGTTAATCCTCTGCCCTGGATTACCTTTTCCATAACTTCATCCAACGCGGCATTGCTGAAACTGACGTCAATGGTGGAATTGATCCTGATTCTGTTGGTAGACAGCAGGACATCATACCCCGTCTGTTTCCTGATCTCCTTAAAAATGCGCTGCAGGGTAATGCTTTTCCGCTCTAAGGTCATTCTTTGCCCAAAAGAGGAAGCACTAACCTGCAGCAGGGTGGTAATTAATATGACAGTGGTTAACCTCATAATTAATAGCAGTTTAGCTATGCTGCCAGATGGCATACATAAAATTTTAGTATAATTTTTATACATTTGATTGTCTGTGTTTATGCGATTGCTGTTGATTTAAGACCTCAGGGCAAGCGCAATGAATCATGAATAATTAATTGTTCGGCCGGTTTTACCGGATGGTAGCAGATTTAGAAAGGGGTGTTCGCTGCACTCCTTTCTTATGGCTATCCATATAAGCGGTTAAGTTTTCTTTTCTGGATTTTTCATTTGATGTTTAGCTGGTTATTTAATTGGTTGTTTTATCATTAAAGGCTGACTGTTATTTCTCGGACACATGAACTGTTTTCCCTTTCACTTCAAATTTCAGGTTACCAGTAGTTTCGAGCTTGGTCAGCACCTTTGATATTTTTTCAAAACGGCTTATGGTGCCATAGTACTTTACACTTTTAACCGCTTCATCTTCATAGTTCACACTTACATTGTACCAACGGCAAAGCTTTGCCATTACACTGGCCAGATCTTCATTATCAAACATGAAATAGCCATTTTTCCAGGCTATTGCATCTTCTGCATCACCACTTACCAGTTCTATTCCTTTTGCACCGTTAATGGCCTGCTGACCAGGTTTAAGCAGGGCATTTCCTTTATCATTTTTAATGCGGACGAGTCCCTCCAGTAAGCTTGTTTTTGTAGCGGCCTGATTGGTATAGGCACTGATGTTAAAATGGGTTCCCAGTACTTCTACTTCCTGACCTTTGCTGACTACGATAAATGGTACTCTGGCACCTGCGGCAGATGTTTTAGACTTGGTCCTGATCTTTGCCACTTCAAAATAAGCTTCGCCGTTAAGCTCAACTTTCCTGCTATCCAAACCCGAAAATGTGGCCGGGAATTTCAAACTGGAAGCGGCATTCAGCCATACCCTGGTACTATCCGGTAAAACAACCTGATAAGTACCACCATCTGGGGTGCTGACCATCATTTCCTGTTGTGATGAAGGACCTGATCCCGGCATAGCACCAGGATATAAGTCCTCAGTCCGGGGGGAAACCTGAACTTTACTTCCATCATTATAAGTTAATGTTGTGGTGTTGATCACTATGCCACTTTTAACTCCACTTAAGTTTACTTTACTGCCATTTACCAGGGTAAGTACAGCTTTATTGCCACCCGGTTCAACGTCATAAGAAAGCGCTGTTGTTTCTACAGTCTTATATCTGACCCTATAAAAATAAAAGCCTGCTGTCAGACATAAGAAAACAGTAGCAGCTGCCGCTATCCTCCGGATCAGAACCTTTGATTTTCTTAACGGTATAATTTCACGTTGCAGGCGTTCCAGCATTCTTTTGTGTACAAGATGTTCGTCATCAGGATATTCAGCATCCGCATAAGCGATATCCCGGTACCATTGATGCAGTTGTTCACGCTCTTCATTAGTTGCTGTACCTGCAGTATATTTTTTAATCAGGTCATTGATCTGTTCCTGCTTCATCCGCATATTTCATTCTTATGTTAATATACAGGTGTACTGTGAAAAGGGGCTGACCCTATATAGAAATTAAAATAAATTTTTCCAGAGTACGGACGACAACAGCAAGAGCAGGCCGGAATCTTTGAGGTTTCCCCTAATTATTTTCAGGGCACGTGTTAAATTGGCCTCTACTCCTTTTTCCGAAATATTCATCCTATCAGCAATTTCAGCATTATTCAGCCCCTCTTCCCGGCTGTATTTAAAGGTAAGACGACATTTTTCAGGAAGCTGCTCTACAATGCCGTTGATGTATTCTTTAAGAAACAGGGCATCGAGTTTATCCTCATCATAGCTACTTTCTTTAAATTCATAATTTTTAAGAGCCAGTTGTTTACGCTGCTGCACTTTCTGGTAATGTTTAAAAATATTAAATTTTATGGCTGTTGTTAAAAATCCAGGAACATTCATTATCAAGTCCCCGTCCCTTCTGTTCCACAAGGCGATAAAAACCTCATGTACAATATCTTCAGCATGCGATTTATCCTTACAATGGTTCCAGGCCAGCAGTAACATTTTCTTCCAGTACCGGTTATAAATCTCTGTATAAGCATCTTTGTCTGCTTCTTTTAGCAGAACAGCCAATTCATTATCGCTATGCGTACCATAAGAAACCATTGCGTTGTAATCCTTATTTAAAGCTAATCATATCTGTCTCAATGTTAATTAAATATTTTTGTTTTATTGTAATGATGCAGTGCGCAATCCTGAATTTTTATAAGCTGCGTTAAAAATTGATATAAAAAACAAGCTGCCATAGGGGTAAACTCAAAACTGGGTGTCTCATCAGAAACAAACCCATCACAATGAATATAAAATATCTCTTCATTCTTATTGCAGTTTTCAGTCTGCAACACCTTAGGCTCCATGCACAAAACAAAGATTCCCTAAACCTGAACAAAACACAGCTTAGACAGACACTCAAGGGAACGCTGATTGATAAAGGCACTAAACTGCCCTTACAGGGCGCAACGGTCAGGTTGTTGACCAATACCAGTGTTAAACCGGTAAGTACGGATGTACAAGGTATTTTCAGGTTAAGCGATGTTCCATTGGGACGTCAGATATTACAGATCAGCTTAACAGGTTACGGACAGCTTACGCTCTCTGAAATACTGGTAACCAGTGGCAAGGAACCCGTATTTAACCTGGAAATGGAAGCACAGGCCAATAACCTGAACGAAGTGGTGGTAAATGCAAATTCGGGTAAAAAACCATTGAACCAAATGGCTTTAACCAGCGGACGTTCCTTTTCACCTGAAGAAACCAATCGTTATGCCGGTGCTTTTTTTGACCCTGCGAGAATGGCCCAAAGTTTTGCAGGTGTAGTTGCCGGTGGCGATGACAACGAGATCATTGTAAGAGGAAATTCTCCTAAAAGTCTGCAATGGCGGCTGGAAGGTATAGAAATTATAAACCCCAACCATTTTGGCAGCGAAGGTGCTTCAGGAGGAGCCGTTAGTATGATCAATACCACTGTTTTGAGTACTTCAGATTTTTATACCGGAGGCTTAGCAGCTGAATACAGTAATGCTTTATCAGGTGTATTCGATTTAAAATTCAGAAAAGGAAATACCGACAAACGTGAATATGCGCTTAATATTGGAGTGCTGGGTGCCGGGGCTACCTTTGAGGGACCATTTAAAAAAGGAGGGAATTCTTCTTATCTGATCAGTTACCGTTATTCTTCATTGAGCTTACTGGAAAAGGTAGGCGTTAAAGTATCCGATGAGGGCGTGCCCAAATATCAGGATCTGTCTTTTAATCTCGTGTTTCCTACAAAAGCAGCCGGCACTTTCTCTCTTTTCGGAATCGGCGGCCTCAGTAAGCTCCACAAAGATGCAGAAAGGGAGTATACCAAATGGGAAGAAAGAATGGACGGCCAGGATATGAGATTCGGTTACAATGCCGGGAGTGCTGGCTTAAAACATACCTATATTGCCAGCAGTAAGCTGTATTTTAACAATATCATTTCTGTTTCCGGCAACCGAAGCACCAACCATATTGATACCCTGAACAACGATTATCAGCCCAGCCTGACGGATAAAAACCAATATACAAACACTGCATTACGTTATGCGGGAATGCTGAACTATAGCATCAATACCTCAAATGTGATCCGTGCAGGTGTAAATGCCAGTTTTTTAAGTTATAACCTGTACGGACTGGAATACAATACAGAAATAAAAGCATTAAAGGAATTAATTAACCAAAAAGGAAATACCAGCAGTTACGATGCTTTTGTGCAGTATAAAGCTGAACTTAGCAGCAGGCTAACCCTAAATACAGGTATGCATGTCAACTACTTTAATTTAAGCCGGAGCTGGACAGCAGAGCCGCGTTTGGGCTTAAACCTGGAACTGCCTGCCGATCAGCAATTGTCCTTCGGAGCCGGCTTGTATAGTCGCCTTGAACCACTTTCCTATTATTTTGCCAAAGGCAACGAACCCGCAGTTGGTCAGCCAGCTACAGCACAAAGCAATAAACTGGAACCTACAAAATCTGCCCAGGCGGTACTGGGGTATGAAAAATTATTTGGTGGAAGCCTCAAATTTAAAACAGAGGTTTACTATCAGCATTTATATGATGTACCTGTATCTTCAGACCCTTCCGTGAACTTTTCGCTGCTTAATGTATCGGATAATTCGGCCATATCTTCTTCCGCTTACCGTTCGCTGATCAATAAAGGAACAGGTAAAAACTATGGCATTGAACTTTCACTGGAAAAGTCATTGAGCAAGGGGTATTATTTTATGGTTACCTCCTCATTTTTTGACTCCAAATTCAAAGCTCTAAGTAAACAGGAATTCAACACTGCTTTCAATACCCGTTATGTGGGCAACTTATTACTGGGTAAAGAATGGAAAGTGGGAAGAAATAATCTGTTCGGGCTAAATGGCAAGCTCATTTATGCAGGCGGCAGACGCTATACACCTGTATTGGTTGAAGAATCTATGAGGCTTGATGAAGAAGTGATCGATCAAAATAAAATCAACACCTTAACTGCCGACCCCTATATGCGTGTTGATTTCTCTGCCAGTTACCGCATCAACGGTAAAAAGGTAAGCCACCTGATCCTTATGGATATACAGAACCTGCTCAACAAGGAAAACACTGTAGGTATGCATTACAATCCAAGCAAGCGCATTATAGAGGCCGCAAAATGGAGTGGTATCATCCCAACCCTCAACTACAGAATAGAATTTTAAATTAGTTTTATGTGGTAACTACCCCCCTTGCCCTGGCAACCTTTAGTAAGATGTCGAACATTTTCTCGGGTGCAAAAGGTTTATTCAGAATATCATATACATGGATCTTTGAAAATTTTTGCTTCACTTCTATCATGATATCTGCGGTAAAAATCACAGGATGAATATCGGGATGCTTACTCCTGATGATCTCTGCAAGGGCATAACCATCCACACCAGGCATGTGCAGGTCAAGCATCGCCACATGATAATTCTTCATATTTATCAGCCGGAGAGCTTCCTGCCCATCCTGTGCGCAATCTGCCAATATGCCAAAAAATTCGAGCTGCTTTTGTGCAACCATCAGATTGATCAGGTTATCTTCCACCAGAAGTACCTGTAAACCTTTAAGCTGGTCTTTATAGAGTGAAAATACGGGTGACGAAGGCAAGGCCTCATCTGCATTCTGATTGGCGGCAATTTCAAAGCTCAGGTCAAAGTTAAACTCGGCCCCCTTACCTGCCTCACTCTTTAGTATTACCCTGCTGTTGTGCAATTCTGCCAGCTTTTGAGTAATGGTTAAACCTAATCCTGTACCAGAATGCTCGCGGTGTGCCGATTGCTGGATCTGTTTAAAGCTTTCAAATACACTTTCCTGCAATTCGGGCGGAATGCCCATACCGGTGTCCTTTACCGCAAAATGAAGAAATGCGCGATTGGATTCAACAGTTAACAGCTTGATCAAAAGTGTGACTTCGCCACGATCTGTGAACTTTATGGCATTGCTGATGAGATTATTTAGCATCTGGCTTAAACGTACGGGGTCTGCTATCAGCCTTTGCGGAATGTCATCATCTATAATACTTTTCAATTTTATACCCTTAGCTTCGGCAAGTGATTTGAACTGGTTTTTAATATTTTTTATCAGTCTGAACAAATCGATCTCTGCAACAATAAGTTCCAGTTTTTCGTTTTCCATTTTGGTAAGGTCCAGAATATCATTGATCAGCTGCATCAGATGATCTGCAGAAAAGATCAGGTTACCAATATATTCTTTCTGGTCCATGGTATGGTTCAGCTTCAACAGATTGGCAATACCAATGATGCCGTTTAGAGGCGTACGGATCTCATGGCTCATGACCGATAAAAAGTCAGACTTGGTTTTTGAAGCTTTTTCTGCTATACTGATTGCTTTTTTCAATGCTGCATTACTTAGTTCCAGCTGTTCTTTTGCTTCTTTCAAAGCAAAATCGGCCAGTTTCTGCGCAGTAATGTCCTGTATACTCAATACCAGTATGTAATTTTCCGGTTCAGGCGATTTTACTACCGGCTTGATTCTGGCTTTAAACCATTCATTAATGTTGGCATCAAGGTGCTGATAGATCACTTCCTGTGCAAGCCCCGTACGAATGGCTTCATTTACAGGCCCAGTAAAAGTGGCCGATTGAGGGCCCATCACTTCGGCAATTATTTTACCAAGAAAGGCTTCTTTAGGCATAAAAAGCACACTTTTATCTGACACCCAAACATTCTTAAAGATATGGTTTCCGTCGATCTCGAATACTATGTCTTCCAGGGAAGTAATGAGTGACTGCAAGTGTACTGCTAACTCATGGAGCTTTTCGTCGCTCTGTTCATCATCCTGAGCTAATCTGTTCTAATTAAACAATAGGTTAAACAAATATAGTCAAAATCATTACTTAAAGCAGTTTATCCTTAAGTATATCTGAATATTGCCCTACTGAGTCATCATAGCCTGGGCCTTGTGCAATACACCAGCCAGCCCCTCCTTATTTTTGCCACCTGCAGTAGCATAAAAAGGCTGACCACCACCGCCGCCCTGAATATCTTTTGCCAGCTCTCTAACAATATTGGATGCATTTAAGCCCCTGTCTTTTACCAGGTTTTCCGATAACATGACGGTAATACCTGGTTTATCATCAATAAGAGTGGTAAATACCAGAAATAAATCATCCACCATATCTTTTACTGCATAAGCCAGATTTTTAACCGCATCGGCATTTGGCAGGTCGACATGTGTGGCAATCAGGTTAATGCCGTTAATGGTTTTAAGGTGATGCACAATTTCGTGCTTCAGATTTGCAGATTGTTCCAGAATTGCCTTTTCAGCATCTTTTTTCAGCCTGCTATTTTCTTCAATCAATCCGGCAACTGCAGCTTTCAGGTCTTTATTGCCTTTCAGCAATTCTCTCAACTCATTCAGTTCCTTGTTTTGTGCCAATACAAATGCTTCAGCCTTATCGGCAGTGATGGCTTCAATACGCCTCACTCCTGCAGCTACTGCACTTTCAGCGATAATCTTAAAATAACCGATCTGTCCGGTAGCCTGTACATGCGTCCCCCCGCAAAGCTCTTTGGAATAATGGTCGTCAAAAGTAATGATCCTTACCAGATCTCCATATTTTTCACCAAACAACGCTGTTACACCACTGGAGATAGCCTGATCATAAGGCACATACCGCTGTTCTTTTAATGGAATATTTTCCCTGATCTTTTGATTCACAAGGTGTTCGATCTGTGAAAGCTCTTCATCTGTTACCCGGGCAAAATGCGAAAAGTCGAAACGAAGATAATCAGGGTTTACCAATGAACCTTTCTGATTTACATGGCTGCCCAATACCTTTTTCAAAGCTGCATGCAACAAATGCGTAGCTGTATGGTTGTCCTGAGAAAGCAGACGTTTATTTTCGTCAATTACGGCCCAGAAATGTCCTTCAATATCTTCAGGCAACGTATCTGCATAATGTACAATTACCCCGTTCTCTTTCTTTGTATCTGTAATCTCTACAAAGAAAAGGCGACTGTGATCTTCCAGACGACCGGTATCACCAACCTGTCCCCCGCTTTCCGCATAGAACGGAGTTTTGCTCAATACAATTTGATATTGTTCTTTTCCTTTAGCACTCACCCTACGGTACTTGATGATCTCTGTTTCTGCTTCCGCATCATCGTAGCCTACAAACTCCACTTCCAGGTCCGGATTAACCAGTACCCAGTCACCGGTATCTACAGCAGTTGCCGCACGGGAGCGTTCTTTTTGTTTAAGCAGGGCTTTATTGTATTCCTCCATATCTACCGACCAGCGCTTTTCACGGGCCATCAGCTCCGTTAAATCTATCGGAAAACCATAAGTATCGTTCAGTTCAAAAGCAAACTCGCCTGATATAACCATCTGGTCTTTCAAAATGCTATGTACCCATTGGTCCTCAAACGATTTTTCGGGGTCAATGGCATTTTCTGACATCAGAAATTCTGCCTGCTTTTTAGTGTAGCTATCAAAGCGTTGGATCCCTGTAGCTAAAGTTCTTAAAAAGGAAACTTCTTCTTCCAGGATCACCTTTTGAACAAAATCCTGCTGTAAGGCCAGCTCCTCAAAAACGCCCTTAAACTGTTCGGCCAGTACAGGGACCAGCTCGTTTAGGAAAGGATCTTTTAAGTTCAGGAATGTATAGGCATAACGTACAGCACGGCGTAAAATACGCCGGATCACATAACCGGCCTTATTGTTTGAAGGCAGCTGCCCATCGGCAATAACAAAAGCTATTGCACGGACATGATCGGCCATTACCCGCATGGCAATGTCTGTTTGCTCATGCGTACCATACTGAATTCCTGCTTTTGCAGCAATAAACTGAATCAGTGGCTGAAATACATCCGTATCATAATTAGAAGACTTGCCTTGTAATACCCTCACCAGACGTTCAAAACCCATACCTGTATCTACGTGCTGTGCCGGTAAAAGCTGTAATGAACCATCTTTAAGGCGGTTAAACTGCATAAACACATTATTCCAGATCTCAATTACCTGCGGATGATCGGCATTTACCAAAGTTTTACCTTCAACAAGCTTACGCTCATCATCAGGGCGACAATCCACATGGATCTCAGAGCATGGACCGCATGGTCCTGTGTCCCCCATCTCCCAGAAATTGTCTTTTTTATTGCCAAGAATAATGCGTTCTTCGGGCACATACTGTTTCCAAAGTTCGTAGGCTTCAGTATCTCTTGGTAAGCCTTCCTTTTCATCTCCTTCAAAAATAGAAACGTAAAGTTTATCCTTTGGTATTTTATAAACTTCAGTAAGCAGCTCCCAGCTCCAGGCAATGGCTTCTTTTTTAAAATAATCTCCAAAGCTCCAGTTGCCAAGCATCTCGAACATGGTATGATGATAGGTATCAATCCCAACTTCTTCCAAATCGTTATGCTTGCCTGAAACACGCAGACAGCGCTGCGTATCGGTTACCCTGGGATATTTTATGGGCGCCTCTCCTAAAAATAAATCTTTAAACTGATTCATCCCTGCATTGGTAAACATGAGGGTTGGATCATTTTTAACTACAATTGGTGCAGATGCCACAATGTGATGCTGTTTCGATTCAAAAAATTTTAAGTATGCCTGTCTGATTTCCTTAGCTGTCATCCTTCTCTTGATTTATTTTGAACAAACTTAGATAAAATTATTTTTTTTTCTTGTGCCCATGGATACTTGCTTAACTTTACCTAAGTTTGAATGCTTTAAATAAAACCTGTAATCAATTCATAATCAACACTAAAATATGCCTTACAAAGAACGGGAAATTAATAAAATGTATTACACCATGGGGGAAGTTACCGAAATGTTTGGTGTAAACGCATCTCAGATCCGCTTTTATGAAAAGGAATTTGACGTGTTACAGCCTAAAAAAAACAAAAAAGGCAACCGTTTATTTACACCTGAAGATATTGAAAACCTGAAGATCATCTTCCACCTGGTAGATGACAAAGGCTTTACGTTAAAGGGCGCCAAGGAACACCTTAAAAACAATACAGGGGAAGTAAAGGAAAACCAGAAGATCATTGCCTCTCTTGAAAAGCTAAAGGACTTCTTATTAAAGCTAAACGAAGAAATTTAATTTAATTCTTAAATTATTTTTTAATTTAATTTATAATCCGGTGATTGGGCCAGTTTACCCCCATCACAATGAGAATATTATGCTTACTGATTTTTCTGTTGTGCCGGTTAAATCCTAGCCGGGCACAGGAAGAAGAAAAGATCAGGGACCTGATAGAAAACCAGGCTGAAAATGTAACGGATGAAGATGACCTTTCTGAATTGACAGAACGGCTGGCCTTTTTTCGTAAGCACCCTATTAACCTTAACCAGACTACTGCTGAAGTATTAAAGAGCCTGATCTTTCTTTCTCCGCTCCAGATAGGCAACTTCTTTAATTACCTTGCCAATGGCAACAGGCTGCTGGATGTACTCGAATTGCAGGCCATACCGGGTTTTGATACGATAACTATCAGTAAACTGCTCCCCTTTGTAACGATTAGTGCACCGAAAATTTATGAACATATAAAACTCAGACAGCTGCATACAGCAGCTGAGCACGACCTTATGTTAAGGTACAGCACTTTGTTGCAACAGCAAAAGGGTTTTAAAGATTTACCAGGCAGCCGCTATCTGGGTACACCTGAAAAGATCCTGTTGCGCTACAGGTACATTTTTCCCGGATTTGCATCTGCAGCACTGATCATGGAAAAAGATGCGGGTGAGCCCTTCTTTAATAAAAAAACAGGAATGGATCACCTTTCGGCACATTTGGCGCTCTATAATCTGGGCAGGATCAGGAAACTGGTTGTGGGTGATTATAGTTTGCAGTTCGGACAGGGATTAACTTTATGGTCGGGCTTTGCTTTTGGCAAAGGACCAGACATAACCAGTGTGGCAACTAAAGATGCAGGTCTGAAACCCTATACCTCTTCCAATGAAGCTTCTTTTTTCCGTGGAGTGGCCAGCACCATCGATTTGGGGAAAAACATTAATTTCAGTCCTTTTATATCTTACAGAGAACTGGATGCCAGCTTAAAAGCCATGCCGGATAGCAGTTATACCCTTTCAAACATAGGTATTAGCGGCCTGCACCGCACAGCTACAGAACTCAAGAACCAAAAACGCCTGTCACAATTGGTTTATGGGGCTGCCCTGCAATATATAACAGATAACCTGAACATCGGGCTTGTTAGCTATCAATCGGCATATCAGCACCTGTTTGTAACGGGTAGCCAGCTTTACAATAAATACAGTTTTACGGGCAAATCTTTAAGCAATGCAGGATTACACTACAACTATACCTATAACAGCATCTATTTTTACGGCGAACTCGGCAAGAGCCTTAAATCGGGCTGGGCAATACTCAATGCTGCAATGGCCACTTTATCGCCCAAAACATCAGCAGTATTGCTTTACCGCAATTACGATAAAGATTACCACAATTTTTTCAGCAGGGCTGTTGGAGAAGCTACGGAAACCAATAATGAACAAGGCTTATATATGGGATTGAACTATATGCCGGTAAAAAATTTAATTTGTTCGGTATATGGCGACTATTTTAAATTCCCATGGTTAAAATACAGGGTAGATGCTGCTTCATCAGGTTATGAATTGTTAGCCCAGCTGGTTTATACAAAGGGCAAAATACTCAAGGCTACCTTAAGATTTAAAAGGGAACAAAAGCAGCAAAACCCAGATGCAGACAACAGTTATAAGCAGCTGGTTAATGTATTGAAACAAAGTTACAGATTGGAATGGAACTGGAAAATAAACCAGAAGATAAACTTTCATCAAAGGACAGAAATAACTCAATATCAAAAAGATATAAACAAAATAGAAACTGGATATCTCATCTATAAAGATGTAGATTATTCCCCAATGTCTTCACCCATAAGCGCCAACCTTCGCCTTGCCTATTTCAACACCCCATCCTATAACAGCAGGATCTATGCTTATGAAGATGATGTGCTTTATGGTGCTGGCTCCGGTGTCTATTCAGGAAAAGGTATTCGCAGTTACCTTAACATAAAATACCATTTAATGAAAAAAATGGACATATGGGGCAGATATGCCCTATCCCTTTACAGGCAAACAACCACTATAGGTTCCGGATTGGATGAAATCGAGGGTAACTGTAAAACTGAAGTTAAATTTCAGGTCAGGTACCAGTTCTGATGGCATCATTTATGCCCATCCATAAAGCTGAAATTGCTTTTGTAAGAATACTGCTCCCGTTTTCAATGGGCATCCTCGCTGTTTATCAGTTAACCGTACCTGGTCTTCTGAAGGGCCTTATGCTGACGCTTGGCCTGCTTTTCATTTGCCTCTTAATCCTAAATTTAGGCTACAGGCAACTGAACATTTATCATCGGAAGACAATTATCGGGATCCTGATCTATAGCATGATCTTCCTTTCAGGATGCTTACACTCTACTTTATATAAACAATTATTATATACTGATTATTACTCATTTAAAAAATATAAATACCTAAAAATAAGAATTATCGATGAGCCTGAAATAAAACCAAATATAATTTTGTTTACTGCTTTAACGACAAAAGGCTATGGTTTTGACAGCTTATACGGGCGGACAAACAAATGCCTTCCCCAATCCACTTCCGGAAAAATACGTGTAATCCTGAAACCCCAGCCCAGGGCCACCCTTATCTTAAAATATGGGGACGAGCTGATCATACCTGCCCGGATAGCTGAAATAGAACCGCCCGGCAACCCTTCAACGTTCGACTTTAAATCCTGGCTTGCGGCAAAAAACATTTATCACCAGACTTTCTTAATGCAGAGAGAACTTGTTAAATTAAGCAGCAATACCGGTAATCAATTTATAGCACATGCTTTACAATTAAGGGAAAAACAGGTAGCCCTATACCGGAAAATCATAAAAGATGACAATGCCTTTGCAGTGGCAGCAACGCTGATACTTGGTTACAAATCGGATTTAAATACAGAAACACTGGATATATACGCTAAAACGGGTACCATCCATGCCCTTTCTGTCTCGGGTATGCATGTTGGTCTAATTTACCTGGTATTAAACTGGATGCTTTCGTTTCTCGATACAAAACGAAGCTTCAAAGTATTCAAGACTGTATTGATCCTTGGTCTGATCTGGGGCTATTCCCTGCTTACCGGCTTCTCTCCTTCCGTGCTCCGCTCTGCCATTATGATCTCCGTATTCATCATCGCTAAATTATTTGCCAAAACAACCAATAGCTATAACATCATTGCTTTTGCGGCTTTTTGTTTACTGCTTTATAACCCATTTCTTATCTGGGATATAGGCTTTCAGCTTTCCTTCCTCGCTGTTTTCGGATTGATCTACCTGCAACCTAAAATTTATGGCTGGCTCTCAGTTAAAAACCCAATACTGGACAAGATCTGGCATACCACAGCCATGTCTTTAGCTGCGCAACTGGCTACCTACCCGTTAAGCATCTATTACTTTCACCAGTTTCCCCTCTATTTTTTAGTCAGCAACCTGTTTATTACGCTCCCTATTGCCCTTATTATGTATCTTGGTATCTTCATTCTAATGTTCAGGCTAACGGGCCTGGGAGCTTTATTTGAATGGCTCATCAATTTTACCAACAGGGGTCTGGATAAAATTGCCGGCCTGCCATTTTCAGGTATTTCGGCAATATGGATCAGCAAAACTGAGCTCATGCTGCTTTACCTTACATTGATATGTTTTACAATGGCGATGCAGGGCTTCAAAAAAAAGTGGTTGTTTACCTCGTTAATGTTATTTTTAGTTTTTCAAAGCCTGCTGACTTACGACAAGACCAGGGCATTGCAGCAAAAAACAACAATCAGGTTTAAATTGAAAAGAAACTATGCCCTGGCAATGGTAAAGGGCAACACGGCTATAATATATACCGACCTGCAACCCGACAGCAAAACTTTTAAATATCAGGTTAAACCCGCTTTGGACCAGCATAAAGTATATAAAGTTATTTTTTTAAAAAAATGATGTTAAAATACAACTACAAATGAATGCCGGACTTCCTTGTATTGATAATTGAGCTGAAAATGGTACAAAGCACAAATTTGTTTTGAGATGGCCAGGCCCAGGCCCATCCCTTCTGATGCCGCATTTTTATAGAAACGTTCAAAGGCCTTATCGGCAATCAGGCCTTCGCCGTACCCTGTATTGGACATGCACAGCTCCTGTGCTGTCAGAGATATATTGATCTCTCCGCCGCGATAATTGTGGCGAATGGCATTACCCAGCAAATTGTTAATTAACATATCTGCAAGGTGCCGGTTCATTACCAGCTCTCTATGATCCAATTGTGTAGTCAGGGTTAGCTCATGCGAATGTATCAGTTCTTTAAACTGCCTGATCTTTTGTTCCAGTAATTCTTTAACATCAATGTTCTCCTGATCACCGATCAGGTTATTTTCAATCTTTGCCAATAACAACAAGGATTGGTTGAGCCGCGACAACCTGCTTACACCAAGATAAACATCTTCAATTAATTGCCCCTGCCGGTCGGTAAAAGCACCGGTCTGGATTAAAGTATCCAATTTGGAATTGATTACGGCCAGGGGCGTCATCATCTCATGCGATGCATTATCCGTAAAAGTTTTAAGTTCTTTATAATCCCGCTTAACCCTTATCGCCATGGCAATTACGGCCTGGTTAAGTTCAGTGAACTCGTCTATCCTGGTCTGATCAGCGATAATGTCATTCTTATCGGCCAGGTTAAACGCTTTCATTTGCTCCAGTACCCCATAAAAAGGCTTCCACAGCTTATTCAACAAAAACCTGTTGATCAGCATCAGGGTAAGCAACAGCAAGGCCGTTACACCAAGGGTAATGATAAAGATTATCCTGACTAGGTCTTCTGCCTCTACCCTCGATTTGGTAATTGTGATTTCATAAAGCTTCCCGTTTACCTTATGGAAAGTATTTAATCCCCTTCCTGGTTCAGACTGATTCTCCGAAGCATTGTAAAAATCGGTATTAAAAAACTCCCGCTCTACGGTACTACCAGAATCAACAACCTTATAAACTACCTTCTGGTCTTTAAAACTTCCTGGCAAAGGCAGCTTTTTAAAAGTATTTGCATAGGAAATGATCTCATCTTCTTCAATAGTCAAATCTTTATCCAGTTGATCTGTTAAAATAAAATGGATTACGGTATAATAGACCAGTCCTGTAAAAATGAGTACAATGAAAGACGCCACTAAAGTAACCCTGTTGTATTTTACGGCTAACTTCATTGGTTTTCAAACTTATATCCGACACCGTACATCGACCTGATGTAATCCGGACAGCCAGCCTCAACCAGCTTTTTCCTCAGGTTTTTGATATGGGTATAAATAAAATCAAAATGATCGGCCAGATCAATTTCATCCCCCCATAAATGTTCGGCAATTGCATTTTTAGAAATCACCTTTCCCTGGTTGGCAATAAAGTAAACCAGCAGGTCGTATTCCTTTTTTGTAAGGGTCAAAATTCCCGGTAGTCTGGCCAATTCCGGTTTTATAGAAACGCTCATTGCCAGCGTGTCAATGCTGATCTCGTTAAAAACAATGGTATTGCTGCCATTATAACTTTTACGCCTTACAATTGCCGCTACCCTGGCCTTAAGTTCAGAAAGGTGAAAGGGTTTGATCAGGTAATCATCTGCACCAAGGTTTAACCCATCAATCTTATCATCCAAAGCCTGACGTGCCGAAATAATAAGCACCCCTTCTTTTTTGTTCATTTTTTTTAAACTGCGCAGAATTTCCATCCCATCTCCCCCAGGCAAACTCAGGTCGAGCAAAATGCAGTCGTAATTATAGATGCTGATTTTCTCCAAGGCTGAATTAAAATCTACCGCAGCCTCACAAATATTCCCTTCCCCGGTAAAATATGAAATAATACTTTCTCTAAGCGATGCTTCATCTTCTATAAGCAGTATCTTCATGCGGGTTATTTTTTAATAATGGATAAAGTACAAATAAAGATTTAAAATTTGAAGATAATTTGTAGTTCGTTTGCTAACTTACAGCTACGCTTTTATGAAAACAATCTGATTAAAATTTAAGTACATGTGGTGGATCTATGCTTTATTGTCAGCTTTTTTTGCGGCCCTTACGGCTGTTCTTGCTAAAGTAGGGATCAAAGGTATTGATTCCAACCTGGCAACGGCAATCAGAACGGTTGTCATTTTACTTTTAGCCTGGGCAATTGTATTTTTCAGGAATGACCAGCAGGGCATTTCCGGATTAACACGACAAAACTGGACCTTTCTGATCCTTTCGGGCCTTGCCACGGGTCTATCCTGGGTATTTTATTTTAAGGCACTTCAATTGGGCAAGGTTTCGCAGGTTGCCCCGGTTGATAAGGCCAGTGTGGCCATTGCCATTTTGTTATCTGTTATATTTTTAGGTGAACCCCTGACCCTCAAAACCGCAGTTGCCGTATTGATGATTATAGGTGGCTCCATTATCCTTATCTTTCAATAATTTACCTGGATTTAATGGTACAGCTTCCTGATCATACTCGGTAACACTACCAGCAATAGCGGAAGACCAACAATAAAACCTCCCGTAACCGCTATAGCAAGCGGCTGATGCAGCTGGGCACCGGCGCCAATGCCCAGGGTTAAAGGGAACAGTGCAATTATAGCCCCCAGAGCAGTCATCAACTTGGGTCTTAGACGTGTTGAAATGGCATAAGTAATGGAATCATCAACATTCATGATGGTCAAAGATTCTTTAAATTGTAAAAAAGTAAACACTGCATTTTCTGCAATGATCCCAACAATCATGATCAGCCCCGTATAACTTCCAACGTTTAAAGGGGTGTGCGTGATAAACAAGGCAAGATAGCTACCCGATATACCTAGTACTGCGATAAATAAAATCAGAAATGCAATTTTAAAATCTTTAAATAAAAACAGGATCACACTAAATACCAGTAAACTGGAAGCTATAAGTATGGTCATCAATTCTCTGAACGATTGCTGCTGTTCGGCATAAGCCCCACCATATTCGATGTGATAACCGGCAGGCAAGGTGATGTTTGCAGCCACTTCTCTTTGGATGTCCTTCATTACACTCCCCAGATCCCTATTGTCCAAACGGGCAGTAATCACACCGATGGATTGCAAATTTTCCCTTGATACTTCGGCACTACCTCCGCTTAGTGTTACCCTGGCCAGTCCCTGAATGGGAACAGTTTTTCCATTCGGCATAAATATTTTCAGTCCCTCTATATTGGAGATACCAAATTGCCTGCTTCCCGGATAGATCATCCGGATGGGGGACAGTTGCTGCTGATCATACAAATTTCCAATTATATTACCTTCCAAAGCGGTTTGCACCTGGAACTGAAAGCTGGCCGGACTAACGCCATATTGCGCCAGCGCAGAAAAATCGGGTTGTATATTTACTGTAGGACCAGATAAGACAATACCGTCAAACACATCGGCGACACCTGCTATCCCGGTAATCATGACAGCTACCTTTTTCGACAAAGCCTGTAACTTTTTCTGATCGTTACCAAATATTTTCAGTTCAACAGGCTGGGTAGAACTCATCAGGTCGCCCAGCATATCCCCAATCACCTGTCCAAAATCTATCACCAATGCCGGCTGGGTACTTTCGATCATACGCCTGATTTCTGCAATCACTTCATCCGTACTTTTGGTCCTGTTTGCTTTCAGCTGGATCAGGTAATCACCCGTGTTGGGTTCGGTAATAAAAAAACCCATCTGTGTACCTGTCCTTCTCGAATAAGCGGCAACTTCTGGTATCTTCACCAATTCTTTTTCTACCCCTTTAAGCATCCTGTCGGTCTCGGCCAAAGATGTACCTGGCGGAGAATTATAGTCCAGCACGATACTCCCTTCATCCATTTCGGGTAAAAAACCCGTTTCCAGTCGCGGATAACTATAAACAATAGCAGCAACAAGTAACAGTACGCCAATCATGCTGATATATGGCCGGTGTATAAAATAGCTGATCCATTTCTGGGTCTTAACAGGATGCATTTCCCTTTTTTTACCCACCGTATTTAACCCCGCATCCCGTGTAAGCAGCAGATAGACTACCGGTAAACCAATCCAGGTTACAAAAAACGAACAGATCAGCGTAATGATCATGGTATTGGTCATCACCTGAAAATAAGAACCAGCCACACCGGTCATTAATACAAAAGGTATAAATATGACTATTGTACTTACAGATGAGCCCAGCATTGCCGGAAAAAGATAATCGATGGCCTTTTTCAGGAGTGTTACTGTGGGTTCTTCAGGATGCTCTTCATGCGTCCGGTGAATTTGCTCTACAACCACAATCGCATCGTCAATGATCAGACCAATAGCGGCTGCTATGGCACCCAGCGTCATGATATTTAAAGAGTAGCCTACCAGGTATAAAACAATAAGTGTCAGACACAAGGTTACAGGTATGGTAATCAGTATGGTGGCACTGGCCTTTAAAGATCTTAAAAAGATAATGGCAACTACAATTGCAAGCCCCAAACCTATCAGCAGGCTATCCCTTACGCTTTTTACCGATTCATTTACAAAATCGGCCTGCACATAATAGGGCTTTATGTTTACCCCTGCCGGGAGGATTTTTTTAAGGGTATTTATCTTCAGCTCCATCTGATCAGACAGGTCCACCAGGTTCGCATTGGGCTGTTTAATTACCGCAACCAGGATCCCTTCCCTGCCATTTGCATTCACCCTGGTATAAGTTACGCCTTCCTGTATTTTAACCTGAGCAACATCTTTAACCCTTATCATGCGGTTCCCCATTTTACCAATGGTCAGGTCTTCCAGTTGTGCCCTGGTTTTAACTGTAGCATCAGTAATGGACAGATACAAAAAGTTGTGATCCGAAAGATATCCATTTGATTTTATAAAATTTGTCTGTGCTAAAATGGAGCTTACCATTTCAGGTGATATGGATAAGGCTGCCATTTTTTGTTCGTCCAGTTCCAGCCAGTATTCTTTTGTTTTACCGCCGATGATCCTGATCTCGGAAACACCATCTACCTGCGACAAAAAAGGCTTAACCGTATACGTAGCCAATTGTTTAAGCTCTATAGCCGATTTGGTGTTGCTTTCCAGGCTATATCCACTTACCGGCAATATAGATGGGTTCATCTTTTCGACAGATATATTAATTCCCGGCGGAAGCGTAGCACTGATCTTGGCAATTTGTGATTCTATCCTTTGCTGGCTCAGATCGATGTTCGCATTGCTGTTCATGTAGGCCGATATTTCACAGCTGCCCCGGCTGGTATTACTTCTGACCAGCTTTAAATCGGGCACCTGCTTCACCGCATTTTCAAGTGGCCTGGTAACTGTTACTACCATTTTATCAACCGGCTGCAGTTCAGCCTCAGCAATGATCTTTACTTTTGGAAAAGTAATTTCCGGGAAAAGTGATGTTTTTAGCTGAAAAAAAACATAACAGCCACCTGTTAGTACCAAAATCAGTATAACCAGCAGGGGATTCTTGTGAGAGATAAAGAAGTTCTTCATAACTTTTTAACCACTTTAACCTTTGCCGTATCCGGGATACCATAATTCCCTGTAATAATGATCCTGTCGCCGGCATTAAAAACAGGACTTAAGATCTCCACCTGCTTATCGTTTTCGATCCCCCTTTTTACCGGTACTTTCACTGCTGTTGAATCGTTGATCATCTTCATCACCCAAAACTCGTCCTCTGTTTCATTGGCCAGCACTGCCGATTTAGGCAGTACCATGGCATTCGGCCTGGCCAGTTTAATTACCTTTACCTGTGCTATCAAACCCTCTGGCAAAGACTTCAGCGGATTTACCCCAATAATTATCCGTTCTGTCTGCGAGGCCGAATCTACTGATGGTAACGTCCCCCGAACTGTTCCATTTAACTTCTCCCCATCCGGAAGCGTCAGTTCCAGGTTTTTGTTAAGTGCAACCAGCTGATGTAATTCGTAGGGCATATCCAGCAAAAAAACAAGACTCCGTTGGTTACTGATGGTAGCCAGGGCCTCACCTTCCTGCACATAATCTCCCTTCTGATGGTTCACCATGGCGACAAAACCAGGCTGATCGGCCCTGATATTCGATATTCCGGAGAACTTAAAAGCAGGATCAAGCTGGTTAACAGCATTCCCTATCGCCCTGGCCTCTTTGGTAATGAGGCTAAACAGCAGCTGACGTGGTGCAACCTGCTGGCCTTGCAGTATAGCTACCGACTGAACATAACCTGTTATATTTGCCTTTACATAACTCTTTTGCAGATAGGCAGATACGGCGTTTAACGTTACAAAATCTGTTAAAGTACCTGCAGATATATGTCCTACTTCAACGGGCGCGCCCGGCACTACAGCTATTTCTGAGCTGGTATCCTGCTGACTGCAGGCAAAGTTAAACAAGAGCAGGACCATGCCGGGCATAAATAAATAACTAGCTTTCATAGTTTTGATCATCTGTTCCAGTAATTGAGCTGGTTGATAAGTTTTAAACGATTGATATCTGTTTGTCTGAACTGATTTTGTGCGGCCATATAATTGTTGATGGCAATCACCAGATCTGCAATTTTTACATCGCCGGTACGCAATAATTTCAGGTCAACTTCTACCAGGCTCCTGGCAAATTTGATCTGGTCTTTTATTTGTACATATAAGCCTTCTGTTGCTGTAATCTGCTGGTAAAGCATATCTATCTGCTGCCGATGCTGGTTTATAAAGAAATCCCGGTATGCAGTGGTCGTTTGCGCCTGTAAATTCAGCTTGTCCAGCTGCATTTTCTTTTGCCGTCCGTCGTAAATAGGTACCGATAAGGTGAAACCGGCACTTGTGCCAAAGTTCTTATAAGGCTGCAGCAGAAAAGAAGAATTGTACCCTCCATTTATATAAACACTTGCTTTTGGCAGGTAATTGAGTACTACAGCTTTACGCTCATTGCTATTTTTAGCACTATCGATAGCAAAACCCTGCATAAAAAAAGGATGGTTTGTTAATGTATTTCCTTCAAATCTGAATACAGGTTCTTTTAACATGACCGTACTGGTATCTTTAATCCCGGTTAAATAATTCAGTACCGCGTAATCGTTTTTGAACTGCAGTTCGGCCTGCTTTAGCTGCAATTGCTGCTGCTTTAGTGTAACCAGGAAGGTCAGGTAATCCGTTTGGCGATAGGCATTTGACCGGGTAAGCTGTTTTAACAGCACTTCTTCTCTGTCCAGCAAATTACAAACGTCGAGGTTAAACATTACCTGTTGCTGACTGGCATAGGCATTAATATACTGTTCTGCTATAGTTTTACCCAAATCCAGTTCCGACCGGTTAGCAGCATACTTTATGGAATCCATTTGCAGCAGCAACTGCTGCTGTCCATTTGTTTTAAGCCCCTTATTGATCAGGTTATAATTTGCCGTAAGCAAGGCATCAAATGTATGAGCATTGGTTAAAGCTTCATCATGACCATAACCGTTGATCACCGGAGCATATAAACCGGTTGAACTTGCCGTTACCTGGGGAAGATACCCGGCCCTTAACCGGAGACTGTCGATCTTAGTCATCAGCAACTGGTTTTTAAAGTCCCGGCTAACCGGATTTAGTGTTAGGGCCTGCTGAATAAAAAAATTAAGGTCCCTGACTAGCTTACCAGGGCTTTGTGCCGCTGCTGTTAAAGAAAAAAAACAGATCAACAGCAGAATAAGGTGCCGCATTTTTTTAAAATGTTCCATTCAATGAGAGTCCAATACTATGTTGCTGATAGGAAGGTAAAACATTATACTGCAAAGTACTTTTACCGAGCACCAGTCTTTTTAACTTGGGATAAACTAAATAAGCTATTTTGGCAGACAGAATACCAACACCAGCCCCCGCTACTACGTCACTAAACCAATGTTTATTGTTATACATCCTGAGTGTTCCGGTAGCCGTTGCCACCGCATAACCAGCCACACCATACCAGGGCGATACATCTTTATATTCCTGCTTTAAAAACTCGGCCGCTGCAAAAGCATTGGCAGTATGGCCCGAGGGGAAAGAATTAAAACCAGAGCCATCTGGGCGTTCTCTATGTGTGGCACGCTTTAAGATAGAAACAGAACCGCCCATAATGGCGGAAGACAATACGTATATACCTGTAGCATCCAGCAAGCTGTGTTTTCCTTTTATGCCAGCCAGATTTAACCCGTAAACAGCCACTGCCGGGGCAAACTGCATATAATCGTCTGCATGCGCAGCAAATAAGGGATGGTCTTCCTGTAACTCATTTCTGGTACTGTAATCCAGCCTCCGGATCAGGTTATCTCCGGCAAGTGTAATTACACCATAGACAATAAATGCTGCCGGAATTATAAAAGGAGTAAAACCTGGCTTATAGGGTTCCATGCCCGTATACTTATAGCTGTTTGGCATTGCTGTCAACAATAAAGTATCCTGTAGCTGCGCCATACAAAAAACAGGTAACATCAAACATAAAATGACGATAAATAGTCTCCTGTATACTGCACAATAATAAGAAGGGTACATGATCGTAAATTTTACACCAAATTAAAACCCAATTGTGTAGAAAATCTGTAGCGTAAAACTGGCATCTTCTTAACCTTATCTTATATTTGGCTTAATAAATAAGACTTATATGACTGAACCCCTGGTTTTTTATACGGTAAGCCAGCGTATAGCTACCATATCTATTAACCGACCCGAAAAACGCAATGCATTAAATTCCGAGCTGGTAGCCCAACTGACCGCTGCATTTGTAAGGGCATCGGAAGATCCTGCAGTTAAGGTGGTCATTTTAAAAGCCAATGGCACTGCCTTTAGCGCGGGGGCCGATCTGGCCTACCTTCAGCAGCTTCAGCAAAACAGCTACGAGGAAAACCTGGCCGATTCTGAAAATTTAAAACGCCTGTTTACCACCATTTATTACCTGCCCAAAGTAGTGATTGCCCAGGTTGAAGGTCATGCCATTGCGGGCGGATGCGGTTTGGCAACGGTATGCGATATTGTATTTGCCGTGCCTGAAGCCAGCTTTGGTTATACCGAAGTAAAACTTGGTTTTGTACCAGCAATTGTAGCCTGTTTTTTATTGCGTAAAACCAGCGAAACCATTGCCAAAAAATTGTTGCTTACCGGAATTCTGTTTACTGCTGAAGAGGCTTTAAGCTATGGACTCATCACTTTTGTAACAAAGAAAGAAGAGATCAGTCTTAATGTAAACAATTTTGCATTAAGTTTGTGCAATGAAGCTTCTGCTAATTCGTTAATGGTAACTAAACAGCTGATCGGGCAGACCACAAATCCGGAACTCGATAATTGTCTGGCCGCGGCCGTACAGCTCAATGCCAGCGTTAGGGAAACTGAAGATTTTAAAAAAGGTGTTGCTGCCTTTATCAGCAAAGAAAAAATTAACTGGTAAAAATATTATTAAGGATATGTTTAAATCAATCAAAACAGGAGTTTTAGCCATCATTTTAATTGGTACAGCTATTATGGCCAAAGCGCAAAAAGTTATAGACTCCGGCACACTTACCTACGGTATAGAATATGTGCTGACAGATGACCAGAAAAAACAGGTAGACCCATCTGTATTACCTTCTGAAAGTAAAGTTGATTTTAATGGAAATTTATCGAAGGTACAGATAGATATGGGTATGGCCATGCTGAAAATCATCACCGACGCTTCAGTTAAAAATTCAGTGGTACTGGTTGATGTACCAATGATGCAAAAGCAATATGCTGCAAAATTATCTAAAGAAGAATTAGAACAACAGCGGGGTGCCTTAAAGTACAGTGATTTTAAAGCTACCGGTGAAAAACAGAACATTGCGGGCTTCAATGCCGAAAAATTCACCTACAAAGATAACAATGGTACAAACTATGAATTGTGGGCCACTACAGAACTTAAATTACCGGCAGGTGGGAGCCCATTTGGTTTTGAAGAACTGAAAAGTACCCCCATCAAATTCCCTGATATAAAAGACGGAGTTAAAACCATACTTACTTTAAAGGCTGTAAAGGAAGGCAAGGTAGGGCCTTTTTCTATCAACATTCCGAAAGGGTATGAAGAAAAGACCATGGCCGAGCTCAAAGCAATGCGGGGTGGTAATTAAACCCTGAATCGAATGCTGAAAAGTTTGCTCTTCTTTCTGCGCTTCTTTTTGTTCTGGCTGTTGTTCTTCTTTATAGACCGCCTGATATTTATATTCATTTACCATAGGCAACTGGCATCGGTTCCATTATCAGAAAGGCTGGCTACTTTTTACCATGCCATTCCCTTAGATTTATCTATGACTGCTTATCTGGCTGTCATTCCACTTTTAAGTTATATTTACTGGCTGTTAAACGGCCGTAAAATTGTAGAGTTGAAATGGATAGCTGTTTACAACACCGTCCTCACTGTCATATTCAGCATTCTTGCGGTAGTTAATTTCAACATTTACCGAGAATGGGGCAGCAAGGTAAACGCAAAGGCACTTGGTTTTGCCTTTTCATCACCCCAGGAAGCCATGGCCTCCAGTGCTTCCTCACCCATTGGCCTTTCCATCTCATTACTCATCCTGTTAATTGCACTGGGTCTGTTTCTGCAACGCTATGTAGTATCCAGGAAACTCAGTTTTACTCAAACATCAATCTCGCTCAGGGCAATCGCCTGCCTTTTCTTAATTGCCTGTAATTTCTTGTTGATCAGAGGTGGTTTGGGTAAATCCCCTATTACGCAGAGTATGGCTTATTTTTCGAAAGACCAGGTGCTTAACCATGGGGCAGTAAATACAGAGTGGAACTTATTGTCGAGCCTGCTGGCTTCCAGAATGACGAAGACCAACCCATATATATATATGGACAAGCAACTGGCCGAACAAAATACTAAAGCACTATATACTACCGCAAAAGATACCACCATTAGCCTACTCAACACCAAACGCCCCAATGTGGTGCTCATAATTATTGAAAGCTTTACAGCCGATCTGACCAAGACCCTTGGCGATGAAGACGGGATAACTCCGCATTTTGATACATTAATGCACAAGGGTGTGCTTTTCAGCCAGATCTACTCTCCAGGTAGCCGTACCGATAAAGGTCTGATGGCAGCACTGGCAGGCTTCCCTACACTTGCCGCAGGCAGTATTGTAAAATGGCCTGAAAAGATGCAGAAGATTCCCGCTATCTCGCAGCTACTCTTTAAAAATGGTTACCATACCTCTTTCTTTTATGGTGGGGAGTCGGAATTCGACAATTACAAAGCCTTTATCCTGAGCCACGATTACCAAAAGCTGGTAGACAAGAACAGCTTCAAAGGCAATGAAATGAAATCGCCCTGGGGCAAGTACGATGAGCTGGTATTTGCAAGGCAGCTTGCCGATTTAAACCGTGAGCAGCAGCCCTTCTTTTCTACCCTGCTTACCCTTACCAACCATGAGCCATATACTTTACCGGGTACACCTAAATTTGGCAATATGGATAATGTAGCAAAGTTTAAAAGCACAGCTTATTATACCGATTCCTGCATCAATGCCTATTTGACAACGGCCAAAAAGCAGACCTGGTACAAAAACACCCTTTTTATATTTGTGGCCGACCATGGGCATGTATTGCCAAAAAACAGGCAGGACATTGCTGTACCGCAGCGTTATCACATTCCACTCCTGTTTTACGGAGAGGTAATCAAAAATGAATTTAAAGGTAAAAGGTTTGACCGGATAGGCAGCCAGACAGATATTGCAGCCACCTTATTGGCCCAGCTTAACCTGCCTGCAACTACGTTTACCTGGAGCAAAAACCTGTTAAACCCTTATACCAAACCATTTGCTTTTTTTAGCTGGGACAACGGAATGGGTTTTATTGATAACCAGCAATGTGTTACCTTTGATAATGTAGGCAAAATGATATTGTACAACAGCAATGCGGCCGATAAAGCACAAACAGCAAAAACCCTTGATCATGCAAAAGCATATCTCCAAAATGTATATCGTCAATTTATAGAACTTTAATAAAATGAATTTCAGAAACATCGTGTTTAAACTGGCGCTGGCCCTGTTAATTGGCTTTTGCAGTAAAACCCATGCACAAAATAGACCTGAACTTAAGTGGACTAAAGATGGGAATGCGTATTACCAGTTTACGGATGGGGAGCTGGTATCCATTTCACTGGCCCAGAATGAACGTAAAACCATTATAAGCCGCGATTTGCTTTATGCCTCCGGCCAGCATACCATCGGCAGAATTAAAGATTTTTTCTTTTCTGAAGATGGCAACAAAGTGCTCATTTACACCAATAGCAAAAAAGTTTGGCGGTATGAAACCCGTGGCGATTATTTTGTGGCCGATTTAAAAGCAAATACGATTACACAGGTTGGAAAAGATAAACCCGCATCATCACTCATGTTTGCAAAATTCTCGCCCGATGGCAATAAAGTTGCCTATGTTAGTAAACACAATCTGTATGTAGACGATCTGATGGCCAAAAGTACCAAAGCACTAACTACCGACGGAACAGAACGCCTGATCAATGGTACATTCGATTGGGTATATGAAGAAGAATTCGACTGCCGGGATGGTTTCAGGTGGAGTCCAGACGGACAATCTATCGCCTATTGGCAAATTGATGCCACAAAAATCAAAAACTTTCTGATGATAGACAATACAGATTCTATCTATCCTTTTACCATACCTGTAGAATACCCTAAAGTAGGTGAAAACCCATCTTCCTGTAAGGTTGGTGTAGTAAATATTGCCTCAGCGCAAACCAAATGGCTCAATATTCCCGGTGACGCGATCCAAAACTACATCCCAAGAATGGGTTGGATACCTGGTTCCAACGAAGTCATCTTACAGCAGCTAAACAGGGAGCAAAATGTAAGCAAGCTATTTGTAGCCAATGCAGCTACAGGTGTAGCCCAGAACATCCTTACCGAGACAGATCAGGCCTGGATAGATGCGGCCGATGAAAACTGGGAATGGGTCAATGAAAACAAGGAGTTCATCTGGATGAGCGAAAAAGACGGGTGGCGCCACGCCTACCGCATCAGTAAAGATGGGAAAAGGCAGACCCTGATCACCAAAGGTGATTTCGATGTTATTGAAAAATCATTGGTTGACGAGAAAAACAACTCCCTTTATTATATGGCATCTCCGGGTAATGCCACACAAAAATACCTGTACAAAACAAAATTAAGCGGTGGGTCAAAGCCGGAAATGGTCACCCCTTCTATCCTGCCGGGCACCCATAATTACGACATCTCTCCAAATGGCATTTATGCCCGTCATACCTATACCACTGCCTCAGTGCCCTTAATTACCGAATGGATGAAGCTGACTACCTTAAATCCACTAACCATGGATGGCAGTATCACCAATCAGTTAGGCCGAATAAGACCACCTAAAAATAAGGTAGAATTTTTTAAGGTAACTACCGAAGACGGGATAGAACTGGATGGCTGGATGAAAAAACCTGATAATTTTGATCAGACCAAAAAATATCCTGTTGTATTTTATGTATATGGCGAACCGGCCTCACAAACAGTTAAAGATGAGTTTGGTACAGGCATTAACCGGCTATATGCAGGTGATATGCCAAAAGACGGCTATATCTATATCTCCGTAGAAAACAGGGGTGCACCAGCACCCAAAGGACGTGAATGGCGTAAAAGCATTTACAAAAACATTGGTGTGCTGAACATCCGTGATCAGGCAATGGCTGCTAAAAAGATTTTACAATGGCCATTTGTTGATAAAGACCGCGTGGCGGTTTGGGGCTGGAGCGGTGGTGGTTCATCTACCCTAAACCTGATGTTCCAATATCCTGAAATTTATAAAACAGGCATAGCTATTGCCGCAGTGGCCAACCAGCTCACTTACGATAACATTTATCAGGAACGTTATATGGGTTCTCCTTTAAAAACAAAAGAGGCATACATTAAAGGTTCACCGGTTACTTATGCCAAAAACCTTCAGGGAAACCTGCTGTACATCCATGGTACAGGTGATGACAATGTCCACTATCAGAATGCAGAAATGCTGATCAATGAACTGATCAGAAACAAAAAAGTGTTTCAACTGATGTCGTACCCCAACCGCACACACAGCATTAACGAGGGCGAAAACACCTCAGCGCACCTTGCATTAACCTATACAGAGTTTTTAAGGCGTAACTGTCCTCCCGGAGGGAGATAATCAAATAGGAACCTTATTTTTTTTATTTTTACCCAGTATGATTTTTCTTGAAAACGAACAAATTTGCACTTCAATTGCAAGTAAGGGTGCCGAATTACAAAGCTTAAAAAGCAAAAAAAACAATGTAAATTACCTTTGGAATGGTAATCCTGAATACTGGGGTAAGTTCAGTCCGGTGCTGTTCCCAATTGTAGGAGGATTAAAGAACAATACTTATTACTTTGAGGGTAAGGAATATCAGTTGCCCAGACATGGTTTTGCCAGGGACAAAGATTTCCAGGTAAAGCAGCTAAGTGCTACAGAAGCCTTGCTTACACTTTCTGATGATGAAGAAAGCCTGAAGGTTTATCCTTTCAGATTTGTGCTACAGCTGCGTTATCAACTTTCAGACAGGGCAATTTCCTGTACTTATGAGGTGTTAAACCCCGATAATGAAAAGTCAATGTTGTTTTCCATTGGCGGCCATCCGGCATTTGCAACATCAACGGAAGGCGGTTTAAAGTATACCGACTACTTTTTGCAGTTTAACAAGGATACCGAACTGGTGTACCATAAAGTTAAACAGGACCTGATTGACAGTGAAACTGCGGTTATTGAATTAAAAGAAGGAAAACTGCCATTAAATCATGCGCTTTTTTACGACGATGCGCTGGTACTTAAAACTTTAAAAAGCGACTGCATTACCCTGCACAACCATAAAAACAAAAACGGGATCCATTTCAGGTTCAAAAATTTTCCTTTCTTCGGGATTTGGGCAGCAAAAAATGCCGATTTTGTTTGCCTGGAGCCCTGGTGTGGCCTGGCGGATGGCACAGCTCATAACCAGCACATTGAACATAAAGAAGGCATAGTTACTTTAGGCCCAAACGAAACTTTTGTCCGTAAATGGGAAGTAGAATGTTTTTAATTTGTGCGCAAAGGGAGTTCAACGCTAAATTTAGCACCTGAACCCTTTCCTGCACTTTCGGCAAAGATCCGGCCACCATGGGCTTCAACCAGGGTTTTAACGATAGAAAGTCCAAGACCGGTAGAATGCTCACCGGCTGTAGGTCTCGCACTTAAGCGGGTAAAACGCTGGAACAATTGTTTTTTATCTTCAGCAGTTAAGCCCTGCCCCTCATCTTCAACTTCTATCAGTACATGATTGGGGAATGTTTTTACACGGACATAAATGTTGGTATTGAGTGGTGAATACTTGATGGCATTGTTGACCAGGTTATCTATCACTTCGTTCAGTTTCCCCTCATCACCATTCGCCATTACATCCATCTCCGAACTGAAATGTATGGTCTGGCCTTTTCTTTCTGCCAAAGGCAGGTTCATGGACACTACATTGCTGACCAGAAAGGAAACATTGAGTTTCATCATCAGCAAATGGACCTGATCAGATTCCATACTGCCCGATTGCAACAGTTCATCTATGATGCGGACCATATTTAAACTTGCAACTTTAATCTGATCGCACATGGTATCTACCATCTCCGGATTATTTTTCTTCATTTTGATCAGATCTGCACGAACCGGAATGGTGGTTAAGGGATTTTTAAGATCGTGTGCCGTTGTATTTAATATTTGTTGCTGTCTTGCAGCCGATAGCTTAGAAGTTAACCTGAGCTCAATATTGTGCATCACAATGTCCCTGATGTCCCTTAAAATTTCCGAATCCTCCCTGCTCATTTTTCTGGGTTCTTTACTGATCACACAGAAAGCACCAAGGTTATAGCCGTCCCTGGTTTTAAGTGGGTAGGCCGCATAGAACCTTAATCCAAAAGTCCCCGTTACCAGGCGGTGCCCCATAGTCCTTGGGTCAGCAGCTGCATTTTCGACCAGATAAAGATCCTCCGCCAATACAGCAGAATCACACAAGCCCTCTTCACGGTCTATTTGCCGGGTTTCCAGACCATACTTTGATTTAAACCAAATTCTCTCTTTGTCTACCAGTAATATAATGGCTATGGGTACTTTAAGCAGGTTTGCCGCCAGTCGGGTCAATTTATCAAATGGTACCTCCGGAGGCGTATCCAGCAGATCGTAATTGTACAGTGTTTTAATCCTTTCGTCTTCAACCGAAACCAGATCCTGAGCTGTATGCGTAACCATTATGATTAACTTTAAGAGATTAATTAATAGAGATTTTATAAAGTTAACATAGTTCTAGCGGAAAACAAAGTATAATGACTTTACTTGATTACCGCCGTTCTTTTGCTGGAAGTATAGGCATTAAAAACGCCCAAGGCACCATTATTAAAATTAGAAACCGGATTTGCAGGTGATACAGGTGGCCCGCCATTACCTGCATTTTGTCCCAGACTGTAAAAATACCGGTATACATTCCGGTCTATGCATTGAAATTCGACATGTAGGCTATCGCCCGAAACCAGATCATCCAGTTTATAGAAAATAACATCTGAAACACTGTTACCATTGTTAAAACGATCCTCACTTACCATGTCGTCCTCTACCTTACCCTTTACCTTCAAAATATAACGGTACTGGTTCTGTACCTCTACCGGGTCCTGATAATTTACAGCCACATAAGTATTTATTTTACCAAAAAAATTAAACTGCCTGAAACTCAATGAATCCAGCATTACCTTTCCGGGCATAGTAGATGCGGCACTGTAGATTTTACCATCTATAGTTACATCCAAAGCATACCTGACGCCAGTTACCCCTCTGAATTTGGCACTTTGATATATACCTGGTGCTATTTCATTGTAATTGATGGTGCTGCCATTTGGCCGGGTAAGCACTACCTTTGCACCTGTTACTCCGTTAAACTTATTGGGTTCGGTAAAATTATAGGTTTTAGACACCTTTATAACCTGATTTTCATTTTGGTCGCTTAGCCCCCCATCAATAACCACAACAGGTTCAGCATTATCCAGTTTCAGGTCAATCACCTTTTCACAACTGCTGAACAGCATTGCTGCTAAAATCACCTTTATTTTAAAATTGTTCATTCGGCTAAAATTTAAAGTTCCAGGTTACAGAAGGGATAATACCAAATAAGGTTGTCCGTACAGCCTGTGTTTTGGTTGCATCATCCGGATCATCCTTAAAATCTATAGAAAATGCATTTTGACGGTTATATAAATTATAGATTCCGAAAGACCAGCTGGACTGCAGCTTTCTGCCCGGTTTCCCTTCGAGTGTGGCCGATACATCTAAACGATGGTATGCCGGTGTGCGGTAACTGTTCTTTTCAGTATAATAAAAAACGGTGCGCCCGTTGATCTGGTATTTGCCACTTGGAAAGGTGACGGCATTACCGGTATTATACACAAAGACAGAGGAGAAAGTCCAGCGTGTACTCGCTTTATAAATACCTACAAGCGACAGGTCATGCGTTCTGTCCTGTTTTGCATAAAACCATTTGCCATTGTTAATGGCATCAAATTGTCGCTCCGTACGCGACCAGGTATAACCTATCCATCCGTTAAACCGGCCAAACCTTTTCTTAAAAAACAGCTCCAATCCGTAAGCCCGGCCATCACCGTACAACAAATCGGCTTCTACATTTGCATTGCCACGCAAATCTGTACCACTCCGGTATTCGATCTGGTTTTGCATCCACTTATAATAAACTTCTGCAGAAAACTCGTAATTATCGTCGTTAAAATTACGGAAATAGCCCCCTGCGATCTGATCAGCAATTTCTGGTTTTACATTATTGCTGTTCATGATGTACAGATCTGTAGGAGAAGTAGAAGTTGAATTGGACATCAGGTGCACATTCTGGACATTGCGCGTATAGGCAGCTTTTAAGGAACTTGAATTGCTGAGCTGATAACTGGCCGAAACCCTGGGTTCCAGATTAAAATAGCTTTTCACAAACTCGCCTGCGTGATACGTAGTGGTACCGGTGGTATTACCCTCGGCATCATAAGTTTTGATGTTGCCAGGCCCCATTAAAGAAAAACTGCTTAAACGTAGTCCATAAACCAGGTTCATTTTAGGGCTTACCGTCCATTCGTCCGATATATAGGTAGCAAGTTCCAGGCCTTTGCGGTCTTCATACCTGGTTTCATTTACACTTGAAGTTGCTGTAGCAGTTAGTTTGCCAGGGGCAATGGTATGGTGAATGGCATTTAAACCAAACTTCAGATTATGGCTATTGCTAAGGCTGTATTCAAAATCCTGCTTTAAATTAAAGTCTTTAATAGAAGAATTTACCTCAAAGTTATTTTCTTCCATAAAGTTCTGGATCACATAATTGTAATTGCTGTAAATAAGAGAAGTGTTAGAAAACAACCTGTTGCTGTACAGATGGTTCCACCTTAGGGTAACAGTGGCATTGCCCCAGTTAAAACCAAAGGTATCAGCTATACCCAGTTTATCGCGGCCAAAATACCCTGATAGATATAGGGTGTTCTTTTCATCAAGCTGATAATTGGCCTTTGCATTCAGGTCGTAAAAAAAGAGGATATTGCTGTTTATATTGCTATCTGGCGATAAGGACAGAAGGGCATCCATGTAAGTTCTGCGGGCGCTTACCATAAATGAACCTTTATCTTTTACAATGGGCCCTTCAACTTTTAAACGGGATGAAATGAGACCTATCCCACCTTCGGCAGTATAGGTTTTACGGTTTCCATCGTTCATTTTAATATCCAATACCGAGGCCAGTCGCCCTCCATATTGTGCAGGCATCCCTCCCTTATAAACGCTTACATCTTTTATCGCGTCGGAATTAAAGGTTGAGAAGAAACCCAGTAAATGCGAGGCATTGTAAACAGGTGCTTCATCTAAAAGAATCAGGTTCTGATCGGTAGCCCCGCCCCGCACATAAAAACCACTATTCCCCTCGCCCGCCGATTTGATGCCGGGCAGCAGCTGTATCGTTTTAAGGATATCACGCTCGCCCAGCAATACGGGCACGTTGTTGATTTCGCGGACGTCTATCTTTTGCAGGCCCATTTGCGGACTGCTTACATTTTCGTTTCTTTTTGTAGCCGATATGATTACTTCATTGAGCTGATTGTCTTCTTCCATTGCAAAATTAAGCCTGGTATCTTTCGCAATGCTGATGTTTTGTCTGATGGTTTTATAGCCAATAAAACTGACAGCAATTTCATAATTACCTTCGGCAGTATTCAGCGAATAGAAGCCATAAGCATTGGTTAAAGTACCAGCCTGTGTATTGCCTGCAAGCTTAACACTTGCCCCAATCAATGTTTCGCCTGTTTTGGCATCCGTTACATTTCCATTAACCGTTTTTTTATTTTGTGCAGATACAAACTGGAATTGAGCTATCAAAAAGAGAATCAGTACAATTCTATTGGTATATGGCATAGTTTCCTGGTGAATTGTAAAAATAGAAAAATTCCAGAAACTTGAACAAAATGAATCCCTGTTGCAACATCTTTTTTTATTAAAATCGATCAGACAAGAAACAAAACCCAGCTTATGAAAAATTCAGGCATCAGCAATGTCCTCTCTCCATCAGCCGGCACATTCAATTCCATAAAATATTTAGTTTTTTTGGTTTTCATCATGTTTTTATTCAGATTTGAATTCGTTTAACAGAAATAATTGATATTTTTTTATTTAGATTTTAAAAATCCAATATATGTCTACAGGTCTGGATCAAACTGATATCAGGATATTGCAAATTTTGCAAAAAGATGCTGCACTCAGTAACGAAGCAATTGCTGCCAAGGTGAACAAATCTATTGCAACAATCCACGCAAGGGTAAAGCGGTTAAAAGAAAATGGATACATCAAACGAATTGTTGCGATCCTTGATAACCGCAAAATAGACAGGAGCCAGATTGCCTTTTCACAAGTTTATCTGAAATCTCATACCAAAGAAAGCTTAAAGGAATTTAAGGATGAAGTTGCAAAGTTTGATGAAGTGATGGAGTGCTTTCAAATGACCGGAACTTTCGATTTTATTCTCCGGATTGCTACACGAAATATGGATCATTACAATTTGTTTTACAATGAGAAACTGGCAACTTTATCTAGTATAAGCACCATACAGACTTCATTTGTAATGTCAGAAATCAAAAGCGACACGGCATATTCACTATAATTGTATAAACTTTATAGAACTTTATCGGGGGATGATCTCATGAATATCAAAATCTTCTTCCAAACCATAACCATAAGTCTGATAATCATTTCCTGAAGGGTATGTTTTAACATTATACCATTTGCCGGGATCTACCAAACCAGGTAAGGGTTTATTGTGATGTGGGCCCAGTAAATTCTTAAGACTTCCAATCACCTCTATTTCAACATGGTTAAGGCCTTTTTTAAGATAAGGGGTAATATTAAGTTCATCAGGTTCCGAACTGATAATTCCTGCAAGCACATGGTTAACTTTTACTGCAGCCACTGTGCCTTTCCACTTTTTCAGTTTAACGGCATATTCCTTGCCCATGGTCTGAACCTGAAACTCCTTTACATAGCTGATACCCTGTCCATATAACGGCAGCCCCTGTTTATTCCAGGGTCCAAATGTAAGCGGTGCGGCTGCAGTTATTTCCCAGCCCTTTACTGCCGGAACAAGGTTAAAGTCGCCCAATATATATATAGGTTCTATTTCTGCATAAACACGCATTGGCGAAACAGCCAGTGAAATACTGTTTTTACCCGGCTTAAGGTAATTGCCAATTTCAAAAACCCCAAAAGAACGGTCAAGCCACCATTTACCTTTCAAAGCCTTTACCTTTGTTCCGTTTACAGACACACTGTTCCACAAGCGTGGTTGTTCTACTACTGCACGAAAATTTTTCAGGTTAACATTTTGGGCTATTTCAAAACGGTAGGTCGCCATATATCCGGTACCTACCGAAAAAGTGTCGCGGGCAACAATCCGACCTTTGAACTGGGTACGGTTATTCCATGGATTGCCTACACCATCTTTAAATCCAAAATGTTTAAAAGCTGTATTAGAAGCGATGCCAACATGCAAGTCCCGATAAGCGGTATCGGGCTTTTTGAGTTCCAGGTCACAAAAGTCAATCATTAGCGTATTTTCTGCGGGGCGAAGTACTTTTGACTGGCTTGTTTTTACAAGTGTTTCAGCCCGATTTAAAGCAGGTGCTTTGAAACCCGTTTGTTTCTTATCGGCCACAAAAAACATCATGCTTCCCGCTGCTGGAATATCAAATTTAAAACTAAGCTTACCGGAGCTTTCTTTTTCCGGATAATCATAAATCCCCCCGCTTAACAGGTCCATCATCAATGCGTCTTTACCATTAACCGTAACCATACCTTTTGAAGCGGCCTCCATACTCGCATTTGAAAGGAAAATCAATTGCCCGTCAGCCAATTGCCTGCGTTGGTAATACAAGTTACCACCTATCCTATTATTGCTGACAGCCGATATCCGGATGTCTGTAGGCAGCAAATGATTTTGGATGATCTGTTGTTCAGCGGCACCAACAGCCAGCAAAACATTGCTTTTAGCAGCTGTAAAAAAATCCAGTGCGTCATTGGCATCCCCATCTAAACAGCTAAGCTTTTCAAATAAGATCACTTTGCCGCCCTGACGGGCATATTCTTTCAATAAATTAAATGTAGGGCGGTCAATATTGTCCATACCAGGTGGAATGACAACGGTACTGTAAGCACGCTGGCCGATAACGAATTTTCCGCTTTCAATCTTTCCCTGATCTTTGATAATGTTCTCGCAACCCAGGTCATATTCAACATGCGCCCTTTGCAGGGTAGTTACAAAATCATTAAAATTCTTCCCGATTTCAAAAAACCGTTTGTTCTCTTTACCTCTGAAATAATACATCCATGCAGAAGTAGTGGGTTCCAAAACCAGTACATCATTTTTTTGCTGGCCCGTTGACAGGCAGAGCGACAACCGCGAAAAATATTGGTTCAGCGTTTTATAGAAAGGCCACCAGGGCTCATGATAAGAAAAACTCGGCGGATAATCGTATTTTCTTGCTCCGGTAATACTCATGAACGAGAGGTGTTGGTTCATAAAATTCACGCCAAGCACAAACTCCCAGTCACCCAGCCGCTTCATGTCCTTAAAAGTCAGCTCCCAGCCGCCACCACCATAGGTTTCGGAAAGCGTTCTTTTTTTTCCAAGTTGATTGGCTACACTACCCAGTTCTTTAACCGCCCTGATGTTTCCAAACTGTACGGGTTTATCTTCATTGTACTGGTTAAACAGCATGTCAATTCCAGGCATCTGGTGCCAGGCGTACATGGCCATATTGTCGGGCCCGTGGTAAGGGCTTGGCCAGCCGTGTTCCCAGTAATGCCCTGTCCAGATCAGGTTGTGCTGCTCGGTATAATTAAACATAGGTTTAGACCATCTGTCGATAAACAGTTGCAACAGCGTTTGGTAATAGTTGTGTCTTACTTTTTTCCAGTTACCGGTTTCCTCAAATAGCGATGGCAGCTGAAGACGCAGGTCATAACCCCATTTTTCCTTGAAATGCGCAAACAGGTCGGGTGTCCAGCGTACACAATCCTTACCCTCATTGATAATGGTTGGTTCATCAGAAAAGATACCCGGAACAGTTTTGCCAAATTCATGGCCTGCAACTTTTTCATATCCTTTAAAGGTAATGTCCATAAACTTTTGTGTAACGCCTTTGGCCATCAGGTCTACGTAAGAAGAGCCAATAGGTCCTGCCACCGTTCCACGGTTAGACTTTTGATAATTCACTTTTTTGAAAATCCGGTATTTCCCTGCTTTACCCTTCTCTGCGGCCAGGCTTAAACTTATGTCCGTAAACTGTCCCTTGTCTTCTCTAAGGACTATTAAAACCTCTTCCAGATTATCCGGAATAGCTGTTACTTCACTCATATATAGCATTTGGCCCTGATTGTACGATTCCGGCATCTGGTCGGGCACCAAACCACCCCCAAACCCGGTAGGATAAGAATTTTCATCATAAATCCAGACCTTCAGACCCAATTGTTTTCCCTTTTGCTGGGCATATTCAAATAAACTGAACCATTCATCAGATAAATATTCAGTGATCAGTCCGGGCCGGGCGTGGACGATTACTCCTCCGAAATCATTTTTCTTATAGTCCAGCATCATAGAATCTATCATTTCCCGGCTTACCTTAGTGTTCCAAACCCAGAATGGGGTGGTGCCATATTCATTACCAGGATTTTTGAAAGCTTTTTTCAATACCTCAAAACCATCAGCCTTTAATTTCCTGCCCCCCAGTTGAAAACCAAGTATAAGGAACAGGGCGCTAATGAAAACAATTGCTGTTAAAGTTTTAAATTTCATTTGTGTCTATGTTTAAACTGGTCTTTATACAGTGCCGGAGAACTATTGCTGAGTTAAAAAACGGAATGTCCCCTTATAGGTGTACAATTTTTCCGTTTTGTGCTTTCCTTCCAAAAATTTCATCAAAATTATAGCTGTTCTTCTTTTTCCGTTGGGCTTATTATTGGATTCGTGAGTATGGAAAACATAATTAAACTTTCCTTTCTCATCTTCAAAAAAATCTCCATGGCCAGAGCCATTCTCATTGGTTTGAAGCTTGCTTAAAATGGGGTTTCCTTTATATTTAACCCAAGGCCCATAAGGACTGTCGCTGGTTGCATAACCAACAGCATAATCGGGGTTACGAAAATCATTTGCTGAATAAAACATATAATAAACATTCCCCCTTTTTAAAACAGACGGCCCCTCGGTTACAGTCCAGCTTGCTCCACTTGTATTTTCCCAATTCTCGCTGGCATGTATGCATTCTGTGCTTGTCTCTTCCTTAATAGATAAGAGATCGCTATTCATTTCAGTAACATAAATGCGGTTGCCCTTGTCGAGCCGAACATGATACAAATAAATTTTACCAGAGTCAAAAAATATAAAAGGATCGATAATTCTGACAGGAGCGTCAATTGCTTTCTTCACTTTTTGAGTGAAGGGGCCCTTTGGTCCGTCGCTTTCGGCAATAGCAATTCGTTCATCGGCAACATAAGCCAGGTAAAATTTGTCTTGATACTTAAAAATTTGTGGTGCCCAGAAGCCAGATGTGCCAAACACATCTTCTTTTTTTAGCACTGTCCCCCCATCTTTCCAACTTTTCTTATCTTTTGAAATGTATACCTTAAACCCTTTTTGCGCCTCGTTATCTGCAGTTCCATACAGGTAGTAAGTATGTTCATGGTAGAAAATAGTTGGATCTGCAACGGTAATTACCCTTCTTTCCTGAGCAATCCCACTTGCAGACAACAGTGTGCAAATCAGCAATAAACATATTAACACGTAGCTCTTTTTTAACATATTACTCTTACCTGTGGTTAAAGCTCAGTCTGCAGACCAGCTTAAGTTCAAATATCGGGTATATTATTAAGAATTATCGAAAAGACTATAGGGAATTCTTACACAGTAATGGTATAATAAATTCAAGGTTTGTTGAAGGCTTGGTTGGGGTTTGTTGGGCTAAGGGGTACTTTAGCCCAACAAACCCCAACCCAAGCCTCACTGAGCACTCTTTCAGCCCAGCACATTGTCACCTTTCGGGTACCAGTACTTTATTCATATCCGAAAACGGTAAACTCTGCCAAACTGGTATGTACCGCGCCTCCTGCTGTTGCATAAATCCTGAAATAGCGCATTTTTGGTATGCTCTTAAGCGCAAAGCTTTGGGCCTGGTCTTTCTGCACCAGGGTATACGATTCATAATCCGTCCAGGTTGTACCGTTCAGGCTTCCCTGCAGGATAAATGTGGTAAAGCTATTGGTTACTCCTGTAGCACCTGCCCTGCACACCAGCTCAACCCTGGTGATGTTGTAGTTTTTTTTCAGGTCAACCATCAGCCAATGCGGAAAAGTGGGAACGGGTGCCGGTGTATGGTGGGTATGCCAGAAGGTATTCAGATCATCATCAAAGGCATATCCCGGAGGGCCGCCGCCATTAGCGAGCTGAGATGTGGCCGCAAAAGAATCGGCCGTAACCACAAGTCCTGCTTTCGGTATTTTAAAAGCAACAATCTGCGTGGTATAACCTGTATAAAAAGGATCTATACTGGCACCCGGACGGTATTCAGTTCTGTACCTGTAAGTGGTACCTGGCTTATAATCTGAAATTACTGAAGACAGTTCATCTACACTGAAACGCTTAACGGCTGTTACATTGGCTGTATTGGTATACTCTACCTCGGTTACATAAGCCCCGCCGCTTTTGTTGGCATTGCTCCAGTTAATGGTTAGTACCGGACCCGAATTTTCACTCTGAACCACCGGTCGGGTAACCAAAAAAGACTGATATTTGTCGCCAAAGCTTTCGGCCAACAACTCTACAGGTACAGATTTGTTGCCTTTATTGTCATAAGTTCGCGCCACAAAAGTATAGGGCTTTTCTTCCAGGTTACCGATGATGACACTAATGGTATCCCCTGTTGCCGGAATGGGCACATTCACCGAATCTTTATAATTGTTCCAGAAAATCCTGGCCAGGTTTACATTGGGATCTGCACCTCTTAACCAGGAAATTTTAATTCTTTGACGGCCAGACTGGATTACAGGACTGGTTACCCGGCCTGCATAAGTGAGCCCACCCGGAACGATGAAATCTTTATAAACCTCGTCCATCTTTTTGCAACTACCTAGCACACAAACAGCAAGGGCAAGCATTACGGTATAACGATATATTTTCTTCATTACTTTATATTTATGTTTATGATGAACATTAAGGTTGTATCTCGCCAAATAAGGTAAGTTCGGCGATAACGATCTGTCCGGTACTGCTATAGGTTTCTATGGTTTTCCAGCGCAGGTAACGTACAGCGGGCGGTGTTTCTTCAAACATAAAGTCCTCACCCAGAAAGTTACCATAGTTTTTATCCTCAGCTGTAGCCGGTGTTCCCAACGGCAATCCTGAAGGTCTAAAAGATTCAAATGCGCCCAATAACACCCAGCCGTCAAAGCTACCGTCCTGACTTGGTGTATTTGAACCCCACAGTTCAAACTTCTTTACAGCCGAACCTGTATATAAATGTGAAGTAGGTGCCTGATGTTCCTTAAACCTGCTGAGCAGTACCTTCTTGCCCAAGTCTATACTAAACCAGGAAGGTAGCGGGGAACCATTTGGCGAAGCAAAGCTATCGCCGGTTAGCACCGCCCATTTGCCATCCCATATTTTGGACACACTGTAACCGGAGTTTACCGGTTGCCAGGAGTCTAATTTCATTTGCATAGACACCCAGCCTGTTTTTGGTATTTGTGTTTCATATTTAGGGCTCAGCATTTTTGTCAGGGTATCCGATTTGTTGTTCCAGCGATCACGCAGATATACAGCAAATTTCTTCTCCTCGCTTTTCATTCCCCTGGCCGAGAATTTTCCTTTTACTGCAGCGGTATAATAGGTACTTACCGGGGCCCAGGTATTTTGTCCGGTCGTATCTACCATTACTTCTATAGCCAGATTGGCTTTTGTCAGGTTATCAAAACTTACCGTTACACCGCCAAAAGTAGAAACCAGGTCCAGCGTTGAAAATACAGACTGTACGGGCGGGGTTTGAGGTATAACTTTGACCAGTACAGGTGCCGATTCTTTTTCATTTTTCCCAACACTATATACTTTTACTTCATGTTCCCTGGTATCACCGAAACCAACCAAAGCTAGTGTATCTGCATATATAGACGATTTTGCTTCCCTGAAAACACCGGACTGTATTTCATATACTGCCTTTACATACGCCAGATTAGCATCCTGGGGAATCTTATAGGAAAGCTTTGCCCCTCCAGGCTGGGCCTTTACCGTAACATTACTGATTTGAGCAGGCGCAGGTGCATTGGGGTCTATATGGTCTTCTCTTTCCTCTTTTGCACAGCCGTACAATAAAGAGGCAATTAAAACTGATGTGATAAAATATAGTTTCTTCATCTTTATTTTGTTTATAAAATGATGGTTATACATAGAATAACTTTTACCAGCCTAAATTCTGGACGATGTTTCTGTTGGCAGTAATGTTGGCTTCACTAATTGGCCAGAAATAATCCTTTGAACCGAATGTCTGGTTAAACAGGATCACCGGTCTGTAATATCCGGCCGATGTTTCCTGCCCCAGGTCCCAGGTGGTAATCGGTTGGTTCAGCTCTTTAGCTGCCTCTTTCCAGCGGCGCAAATCCCAAAGCCTTTGAGACTCAAATACAAACTCTATTTTCCTTTCCTGATGAATGATTTCTCGCATGCCGTCTTTATTGGTATATTTTGAAGGATTACTGGAAAAATTGGTCCATGATGATTCGACACTGTTCAAACCTGCACGCGCACGGATCAGGTTAATGTATTTGTACACTTCGGCATCAGGTGCTGCCAACGATTCGTTCAAAGCTTCTGAATACAGCAAGTATAGATCGGACAAACGGATTACCGGCCATGGAAATGGATTTGTAGAATAGGATGCGGCGACCATCACATTTTGGAAATGCACATATTTTTTTACGTAATATCCTGTTACCGTACCATAATTAGGTTTACCTACTCCGTTTCTTTGCTTAAATTTAGCCTGCAGATAAAACAGGTCCTGGCTGTCGTCATATTTTCCCTGACCATACCAAATACCCCCATCAAAGCCCAGATCGGCATAAAACCTTGGCTCCCTGTCAAAATTCAGTTTTGCCGTCTCAAAGTCTTTTTTGATGTACAGCTTTTCGCTTTCAACCGCAGTACGTAAACCATACCTGCCATTGTAATCCCATGTTTTATCTTCGGTAATCGGCACCCCATTTTTGGTATAAAACTGCTCTACAATTTTTAAAGGCGGAGAAAATTCACCACGGATAGCAGAATTGTCCAACAATACCGGATCCCACCAGGTGGCAGCCAGAACCTGCAATGTTGCATTGGCCACCAGGGTTTGCGTATTTGCCCAGATGATCTCACTGTTCCATTTCTCGGCAAAACTGTTCCTGATGTTCATTTGCGTTTTAATGGTACTGGTAAGGTTAAACTGTTGAAAATCTGGATTATAGACATACAACTTCATTCCTACTGAATGGCACAGTTCTATGGCCTTTTTACAGGCCACCGCTGCAGTGTCCCATTTGGCTTTTGAATAGGTAGGGTTAAAGAGCTGGGTACCATCAGGGTTTTTAAGGGTCGACTGGTCAGTATTTCCGTTAAAAAGCGGACTTGCAGCTGTTACCAGCATCTTGGCTTTAAGCGCCAGTGCAATCGGCTGGGTAATCCGTCCGGCCTCGGTGGTAGGATTCAGTACAATTGGCGGAAGTGAGGGACTGGCTTCATCAAGCAGTTGCTTGATATAGCTGAAGCAGGAATCAACCGGATCTCTTGTAACTCTGGTTACATCTGCTTCTGCATCAATAGACAAATTGGTTTTTATCAATGGGATTGGCCCATACATGCGTACCAGATAAAAATGGTAATAGGCTTTTAAAAATTTCACCTCTGCAATCCAGCGTGCCCTTTCTTCTTCATTCAGGTCTGGTACTTTTCCTACATTTTCAAGAAAAATATTACAGTCGCGCAATGCACGGTAAAGATTGGTCCACCTGTCGCCATAGGGGCTGATCGTTTTTTGAAAGCCTCTGGCGATAAAAAAGTAAGCACCTTTGGTAGGAACATCCCATATCTCATCACCGGAAAGAATCCCCGGATCATCGGTAAGGTCGCCTTCTTTAGGCATATAAGAATAACAGGTAAACAAGAATTTTTGCGCCTGACTGCGCATGGTAAAGGCATTTTCTATGGTAGCCACATTATCAGGAACAACATCCAGGTACTTTTTACAGGAACTTAGCGTTGCTAAAACAAGGATAACAAGCAGGCCTTTGGTTATATATTTTTTCATCATGACTTATTAATTGAAAGTAATGTTTACACCCAGGTTAAATACTTTTTGCAGCGGGTAGCCCAAACCGTTTCCACCCATTTCTATATCCCATAACTTAAACTTACTGAAGGTTAACAGGTTGGTCGCGCTGGCATATACCCTGAAAGTACTGGCTCGCACCCTTTTTTGCCAGCTTTTAGGTAAGGTATACCCTACTTCCACTGTTTTCAGGCGCAGAAAGGAACCATCGCGCATAAACCAGGTATTGGTTTGTGCATTGTTCTGATTGACCTCCGGACTTAACCTTGGCCATAAAGCGTATACATTGCGGTTGTCTTCAGACCAGTGGCTATCGGCATAAGCCTTTAACAACTGGTTGTTGAGCACCTTGCCGGCAAGTGTGCCATTGTCAATTTCCGTTTGTGTCCTGTAATTGGCAAATGGCGCAGTTGCCTCTGCATCTATCCAGAAAGATTCGTTGGCCAGCCCCTGGAAAAATCCACTGAAGTCGAAATTTTTAATGCCCATAGAAAAACCAAAACCATAAATGATCTGAGGAACTGTAGGGTTACCAATCGGCACTTTATCTGCATCAGTGATCTGACCATCACGGTTCACATCGGTATACTTGATGTCTCCGCCCCCATACTCCCCAAAGTTTTGTTTAGGTGAGTTCAATGCTTCGGCATCATCAACAAATAAACGTTCAGCAATATAACCGTAGGTTTGGTTCAGCGGATAACCTACATGGCTGCGATAAAATTCATTGTACTGGGGTTCTTCATAAACCAGGTATTTACTGCTGGCATAAGTAAAGTTCCCTCTTGCCGATAACCATATCCCATTGCTTAAATTCTCGGTATAATCAACAGATATATCCGTTCCCTTGCCACTGGCCTTACCCACATTGGCCCTTACCGGGGCCGATAGGCCCACAGTTATCGGAACTGACCGGGTCATCAGAATATTGTCACGCATTTCAGTATAATACTCTGCCTGTATGTTTACTTTGTTAAATAAACCGATCTCGAGCGCAAAGTTCTTCTTGGTTGCGGTTTCCCAGCTGATGTCGGCATTGGAATATCTGGATACCGAAACACCGTTTAAAGAAAACATTGGGCCCTGTCCGTTACCAAAAACAGCAGCCCTTGCAGCGGTATTCATATTTACATTAGAGAGGTAAAAAAAACGGTCTTTTTTATCGCCGATGGCATCATTACCAATTAAACCGTAAGTTGCCCTTAACTTTAAATTGCTGAATATAGGTTTAAGCTCTTTAAAGAATTTTTCATTGGAAATGTTCCAGGCTACCCCTCCTGCCGGAAAAAAGCCGAAACGTTTGGACTCATGGAAACGTTCGGATCCATTGTAACCAAAGTTAAATTCGGCAAAATACCGGTTGTCATAAGAATAAGTTGCCCTTCCAGACAGCCCCAGGTTCCTGAAAGGCAGTGATTCCTGCAGATCTCCGGCATTGGCCACCCTGTTTTCCATCATCCGGTACACCAATAAACCATTTAAACCATGCTTATCAAAGTTACGGCTGTAATTGAACATAGATTCCAGATAAAAAGAGGTTTCTACCTGTTTTTCACCTTCACTATAGCCCAGGTATTCTGTACCGGTCTCTTCATTTAAATTGGTTATTGCGTAGGTATTGTTCAGCTGGTCGTAACCTCCAAGCGTGTATAAATAAGGATTATACGATCTGCTCACATCAAAATAGGAAGTCCTGTTGGTATTTAACATGGTACGGAAAGAAAGGCCCGGGGTAAGTGCGGCGAGATCCTGCTTTACTTCAAGTTGCGCCAGCATGAGCGACCGGGAATAATCTTTATAGCCCTTAGTCATATCGGCATATGGGTTCAGGTAATTTCCTGCACCAAAATTCCCGTACATGATGTGTTTTACAAATTTATGCTGCTCATCAATAGGAAAATAAGCGGGGAACAAAGTTGGATTGGAACGCATCACTTTTCTGTACATGCCCGAACCGCCATCAATTGGCCCCGTATAATCGTCAAAGTTTCCACTTAAACGCACAATCATTTCAGTTGATTTGGTTACGTCGATGGTCACATTTGAACGCAGCGTATAACTTTTAAGGTCTATGTTGTTGTTGTAATTGTTGCGGTTGTCTACATTCAGCATTCCGTTGTCCTTATTATAGGCACCCGAAACAAAGTATTTGGCCACACCACCGCCACCACTAATGCTCAGATTGGCACGTTGTGTGATGGCATTGTCTTTAAACATCATTTTCTTCCAGTCGTTGGCCGGGTATACTAGCGGGTTTTTACCATCAATGGTGTTGGCAATCTTTTCTTCCGAGTACAACAGGGTTCCGAGTGGGTTACGGGTTAAAATGGCTTCATTAGAAAGTTGCATATAAGTGATCGGATCAGCCAGTTCCAGGTCTTTAGTTGCACTGGAAACAGAATTTTCCAGACGCAGGGCCAGTTTTGCTTTGCCGACCGCCCCCTGTTTGGTGGTAACCAGGATAATCCCGTTAGCCCCCCTTGCGCCATATACAGCAGTAGAAGTAGCGTCTTTTAAGATGGAAAAGCTGGCAATATCATCCGGCTGAAGCCTGGCCAGGTCTGTCGAGGTCAGCTCCATCCCATCTATCAGGATCAGCGGTTTGGTATTGCTGCCAAAAGTGGTAATGCCCCTGACAAAGAAATCTGCATTATCCTGTCCGGGTTCCCCACTCCGCTGGTAAGCAATGATCCCCGCCGCGCGGCCCGCCAGTGCAGTAGTCAGGTTGCTGGAAGGAACCTTCAGATCTTTTGCACTGATGGAAGTAACCGAACCCACCATATCTGTTTTTTTCTGGGTCCCAAAAGCCACCACTACTACCTCATCCAATGCATTTTGTGAAGGCTTAAGGGTAACATTGATCACCGTTTTTCCACTTACCGGGATTTCCTGTGTGGCATAGCCCACCATAGAGAATACCAGACTGGCGCCCTCATCAGGTACGTTTAAAATATACCTTCCGTTCCCATCTGTAGTAGTACCATTTGTACTTCCCTTAATTTTAACCGATACACCTGGCATTACACCAACAGAATCGCGCACGGTTCCGGTAATATCCTTTCTTGAAAGAATTGGAACTGGTTTATTCTTTTTAAAAACAGCCGCATTACCGGGTTTTATTTTACTGTAGGCCGGACTTATACAGGACATATAAGCAAAGGCAAACATTTGTAACATTATGAAAGTTAGTATTTGTTTTCTCATATAATTTTGAAATTGTGTATGAACACATTGGACTATTTAGGATGGCCGGACCTTTAATAAGGAGGGATAATATCCCAGTTCAAAGGTTTTAATTCATGATTTAAAGGCGATTATATATTAAAAACATTTAAAGGGGGGCGTACCGCCTATGGCGATACAACGTGGTGTAAAGATTTTTTGTCATGGTTTTTTTATTTGGTTAATCTAAATTATTAAGTATAAGATTAACAACTGTTATGCACTGTCCTGCAAAAGCGAAAGTATTTTAAATACTTTAAAAGAATATTAAATAATTATTAAGCTTAATACAACATTAAATAAAGGTTATTTAAACAAAATATAATATCAAAAAAGTCTGTTGTCAGGAAAAAAAACTTATCCAATATATATTTGTTGATAAAAAATGGGACTGATCAGCTTTACGAATAAAGGAGTTTACTGCAAACAGGGTGATTTTTATATCGATCCATGGCGTCCGGTTAACCTTGCGGTTACTACTCATGGCCATTCAGACCACGTAAAATGGGGTAGCAACGCTTATTTATGTCACGAGCTGACAAGCCCTATCCTGAAACAGAGGCTTGGCGAGCTAAACATAGAAACACTTCCTTATGGTAAAGAAATCAGCATCAACGGGGTTAAAATAAGCCTCTTTCCGGCAGGCCATGTAATTGGCTCGGCCCAGGTCAGGCTCGAATATAAAGGGGAGGTATGCGTGGTATCCGGCGATTATAAGGTAACTGATGATGGCATCAGTACTGCTTTCGAACCTGTTAAATGTAACACCTTTGTATCTGAAAGCACATTTGGGCTTCCCATATATAAATGGCAGCCGCAGCAGCTGATACTGGATCAGATCAGGGAATGGATATCCGGCAATCAGGATAAACAGAAAACCAGCGTACTGGTTGCTTACAGCTTAGGCAAGGCGCAACGGCTCGTAGCCGGACTTGCAGGCTATCGCCCTGTGTATGTCCACAACTCCATTGCCAATTTAAATGATGCTTTTAAAACAGCCGGGGTAAATTTGCCGGAAACAATAAGGATCACCGCTGAAACCAGCAAAGAGGAACTCCAAAAAGGAATAGTGATTGTGCCTCCTGCACTTGCAGAAGGGCGCTGGATAAAAACCTTAAGCAACGCAGCTACGGGGGTATGCTCGGGCTGGATGCAGGTAAGGGCGGGCAGAAGATGGAGAAGTGCCGATGCCGGTTTTGCCTTAAGTGATCATGCCGACTGGCCTGGCTTATTATCGGCCATTAAGGCAACTGAAGCAGAAAAAGTGTTTGTAACGCATGGCTACAGTGCTACGTTCGCAAAGTACCTTAATGAAATTGGCATTGAAGCGGAAGAAGTAAAAACCCAATACGGTAACGAAGATGACGATGAAACGTTTCACTAAACTCATACAACAGCTGGAAATGAGCAATAAGACCAACGACAAAATTGCCGCGCTGGTTGACTATTTTAATGAAGCTGATGAACTGGATAAACCTTATGTAATTGCCATGTTTACCGGAAAAAGACCTAAAAGACCGGTAAGCACCGCCTTGATCAGGCAATGGGCCACAGCATTGAGCGGAATTCCGGAATGGCTTTTTTCAGAGTGTTACCACAATGTGGGCGACCTGAGTGAGACCATTGCCCTGGTGCTCCCGCCTGCATCGGAACTTAGCACAAGGAAACTCCATGAATGGATCAATGAGCTGGCTTTACTGAACGGCAAAGATGATGATGATAAAAAAACTTTCATTTTAAAAGCCTGGGATAGCCTGGAAACACATGAACGTTTCATTTTTAACAAACTGATATCTGGCAATTTCAGAATAGGTATATCCGGCAAAATGCTGGTCAATGCACTGGCCAGACAAACCGGTACAGAAAGCAGTAAAATCATGCACAGCATTATGGGCAAATGGGAACCCTCGCAGATCAGTTACCAGGACCTGATGGCAGGGGCTCATGTGAATACCGACAGCTCCTGGCCCTACCCTTTTTGCCTGGCATATGTGCTTGAAGCGGAACCAGGTGCACTGGGCGAACCTTTGGAATGGCAGGCAGAATGGAAATGGGATGGCATACGCGGACAAATTGTAAAACGCAATGGCGAGCTTTTTATCTGGTCGCGGGGCGAGGAGCTGGTAACTGAGCAATTCCCGGAGCTGCACTTTTTAAAAGATGAGCTGGAGGATGGAACAGTACTGGATGGAGAAATACTTTCTGTAAAAGATGGAAAAGTACAGGCATTTAGCTTGCTGCAACAAAGGCTAAACAGAAAAACCATCAGTAAGGCCCAGCTAAGCGACGCCCCGATAGGATTCTTTACATACGACCTTTTGGAGCATAAGGGAAGAGATTTAAGATCAGATGCCTTAAGTCTGCGCCGGGAACTGCTGACAAAAACTATTGAAGATCTGCTCACTAAACATGTAGTGCTCCTGTCGCCGGTTATTGAATTTAAAAGCTGGGCGCAACTGGCAAAACTCAGAACCATATCGAGGGATATCAACAGTGAAGGCATCATGTTAAAAAAAATGGATTCCTTATACCACAGTGGCAGGAAGCGCGGCGACTGGTGGAAATGGAAAATAAACCCTTATACAGTGGATACTGTAATGATCTACGCCCAGAAAGGCAGTGGCCGCAGGGCCAGCTTTTTTACCGATTATACTTTTGCTGTCCGCGATGGGGAAAAACTGGTTACGGTAGCAAAAGCTTATTCCGGATTAACAGACAAAGAAATTAAAGAAGTAAACGCTTTTGTTGTAAAAAATGCAATTGAAAAATTTGGCCCGGTAAGAACTGTAAGACCGGAACTGGTATTTGAAATTGCATTTGAAGGAATAGCAGAAAGCAAAAGGCACAAAGCAGGTCTGGCCCTAAGGTTTCCGCGTATTGCCCGATGGAGAAAGGACAAGAAAGCAGATGAGATCAATACCCTTGATGATTTAAAGCAATTGCTTCAGGCTACATTATTGCCTGCCAAAGCTTAAATTTACAGTGCAGAACCCTGCTTATTTTGAAAGATGAAACTGGAAACAAGTAAAGGATACAAACAGGTAATTAAATGGCTGAAAAGCAACAGGAAAAAGCCCTTTAAATTCCAGACAGATGCCTGGCAATATTATGCCGAGGGGTACAGCGGCCTGGTAAATGCACCTACCGGATTTGGTAAAACCTTTTCTATTTTTCTAGCAGCTGTAATTGATGAGCTGAATACCCGGGCCGGTCTGGAAAAACGGCAGGCTAAAAAGAAAGCAATGGTAAAACGGACTTCCGGATTAAAATTAATGTGGATTACCCCACTCCGTTCATTGGCAAAAGACCTGGCCCGTGCCATGCGTGAGGTTTGCATGGAACTGGAATTGGACTGGCATATTGGCGTACGCAACGGCGATACCCCGCAAAATGAAAAACTGAAACAAAAAAAAGCAATGCCAGAGGTATTGATCATTACCCCGGAAAGCATCCATTTATTGCTTGCCCAGAAAAATACGCATAGCTATTTTGACCAGCTGCAATGTATTGTGGCCGATGAATGGCACGAGCTTTTGGGCAGCAAACGCGGGGTAATGACCGAACTGGGCATATCCAGGATCAAAGGCCTGCTGAAAGAAAGGCATCCGGAAAGGTTGCTCCGGATATGGGGCATATCGGCCACTATCGGTAATATGGAACAGGCCATGGAAGTGCTGGTACCTTATCCCGATGTACCGAAGACCATTGTTAAGGCCGACCTTGAAAAGAAAATTGACATCCGTTCTATTTTACCGGACCATATTGATCTATTGCCATGGGCCGGACACCTTGGACATAAACTGGCAGAGAAACTGTTGCCCGTAATTTACAAAAGTAAAACCACACTGATATTTACCAATACCCGGGGCCAGGCTGAACTCTGGTACCAGACCTTGCTGGCCCTGGATGAAAACCTGGCAGGCCTGCTGGCCATCCATCATGGTTCTATCGACTACGAGCTAAGGAACTGGATTGAAGACGCACTCCATTCAGGCTCCCTGAAAGCAGTGATCAGCACTTCATCCTTAGATCTGGGTGTAGATTTTAAGCCTGTAGATACGGTGGTACAGATCGGCTCGCCCAAAGGGGTAGCCCGTTTTTTACAGCGGGCCGGGCGCAGCGGACACTCACCTTACGAAACATCGACCATTTATTTTTTACCCACACATGCCCTGGAACTGGTAGAAGCAGCCGCCATTAAAGAGGCTGCAAAAACGCAGGATATAGAAAGCCGTGAACCTGTCGTCATGGCTTTTGACACGCTGATCCAGTACCTGGTTACACTTGCCGTTGGCGATGGCTTTGATGAAGCCAGGCTTTTTTTTGAAGTGAAAGAAACTTATGCTTTTAGTGAATTGCTGCCGCAGGAATGGAGCTGGATCATGCAGTTTATTACTACCGGAGGTGACAGTTTAACCGCTTACAATGAATTTAGTAAGGTGAGCCTGGTTGATGGACTTTGGAAAGTAGAAAGCAGGCAGACAGCCATGCGCCATCGCCTGCACATCGGCACTATAGTGAGCGATCCGATGTTGAAAGTTAAATTCATTACGGGTGGATATATCGGCATGATCGAAGAATCGTTTATTGCAAGGATGAAACCTGGTAGCAGTTTTACACTGGCCGGAAGGGTACTTGAATTTATTATGGTCAAAGAGATGACAGTTGTGGTACGCAAAAGTAAAGTGAAAAGGGCCATTACCCCCAGCTGGATGGGTGGCCGCATCTCATTAACCGCCAACCTGGGTGCCATATTGCGAAAAAAATACAATGAAACGCTTTACAAAACACATCAGGATATAGAACTGGACTTCATTTTTCCTTTATTTCAAAAACAGGAAAAAGTATCTCATGTACCCAGGGACGATGAATTCCTGATAGAACTGATTGCCACAAAAGATGGACATCACCTGTTTGCTTATCCTTTTGAAGGCCGGCAGGTACATGAAATCATGGCGGCACTGATTGCTTACCGTCTGGGCAAAACCACCCCTATTTCTTTTTCTATAGCCATGAATGATTATGGTTTTGAGCTGTTGAGTGAACAACCCATCCCTCTGGAAGAAAACGACATTAAAAACTTGTTCAGTCCGAAAAACCTGGCGGAAGATATTGTGGCCAGCATCAATGCCACAGAAATGGCAAGACGCAAATTCAGGGACATCGCCTGCATTTCAGGGCTGGTATTTCAAGGTTTCCCTGGAAAGTACATTGCAAATAAACATTTACAATCTTCGGCAGCCTTGTTTTTTAATGTATTTAGCGATTACGACCATCACAATTTGCTACTGCGACAGGCCTATGATGAAGCTTTTTATCAGCAAATTGAAGAACCCAGACTGGCCGCTGCTTTACAGCGCATACAAAACAGTAAACTTATCGTAACCAAACCGGAAAGTTATACGCCGTTATGTTTTCCAATTAAAGTAGACAGTTTAAGGGACAGCATGAGTTCTGAAGAATTAAGTCAGCGCATTCAAAGGATGACCACAGAAACAGAGAAAAAAAATAAAAAAAGACATGAACATTAATTGCCGGGGGCAAAATTTAATATTGCATAAGGAAAGGGCCATATATTGGGAAGCACAACAAATATTGATTGTAAGTGACCTCCATATTGGCAAATCTGCACATTTCAGAAAACATGGCATTCAGGTACCGGCAACAGTGGGCCTGACAGATCTGCACCGGCTGAACAATTTAATGACCATATTTTCACCAAAAACACTGCTGGTTACGGGTGATATGTTCCACAATAACATCAACAGTGATGCCAATGCTTTCATGCAATGGAGAACTAGTTATCCGGACTTAAAAGTGATACTGGTTAAAGGCAACCACGACAATTTAAAGAATGAAGATTATGAGGCTTTGGGCATAGAAGTACACCATAAAGAATTTTTACAATATCCGTTCAGGTTTATACACGATAAGCCTGTAACTTATGATGCGTATTATAATATTTCGGGCCATATCCACCCCGGGGTGATCTTATATGGTAAGGCCCGGCAAAGATTAAAATTTCCCTGTTTTTATTTTGGCTTACATTGTGCAGTTTTACCAGCATTCAGCGTTTTCACCGGTTTAAAGCTTTTAACAGCAGCTGAAGGCGACAGGTTTTACGCCATAACACCGGAAAAAGTAATTGAAATTTAAAGTTAATTGCGCAATTGCTCGCCCAGATTACTGATCCAGCTGTCAAACATCTCCTGTTCTATCTCAATCACCAGTTCGGCATGTTTTTGCCAGTCTGGAGAAAATGTTTTTAGCTGGTTGAGCATTTCTTCAAGGTGCCCTTCTTCTTCCAGGATGATCGATTTAACATTTACTTTGCTTTTGGCATTTGTTAAAACCTGCTGATATACCGGATACAGTTCATCGGCACGTACTTCTATGGCATAAGTAACAAAGAGGTAGGCAGCAAATTTCAATTCGTGGCCGCTCAAATTAAAATGCTGTTTCAGATAACGGCAAACCGCAACATCCAATGCATTTAAATAAAACTTGGTATGATTTGGTGTGAGCAGCTCCTCATTGGTATAGGTTTTACAAAGGTTACCATCGAGCTTCTCCAATTGTTTTTTCAGGTAATAAGCATGGCGGTGCTCTTCTGCGGCATGCTTAAGGATGATCAGGTTTACCTGCTCTTTATGCTCGGAAGCGGAGATCTTTTTTGCACCTGCATTTTCCATATATGACAAGGTATTTAACCATTTTGCATGCAGTAAATTGTCATTAACTATACTTTCCAGGATCGGCTTAATGTTCATTGATCTCTTATTTAGGCTTTTATATTTCTTCTAAGGCTGTCAGAATATTTTGGTAAATATACGCCAGATCTTCATCACTGATTACATAAGGTGGCAAAATATATAATATATTGCCCAGGGGACGCAATATGATACCACGTTCCAGAAAATACAGGTAAAGCCGGTCGCGCAAGCCGTTCAGATAAGAAGTATCACCTTCCGTTTGCCATTCCATGACCAGTATAGTACCATTTTGCCTGACATTTTTAAGCTTGGGATGCCCGATAATGCTTTCAGAAAATATCTGGTGCCTGCTTTCTATTCTTTTAATGTTTTGCAGGGTTTCAGGCTGCAATAATATATCCAGACTAGCCAAAGCGGCTGCACAGGCAACAGGATTGGCTGTAAACGAATGTCCGTGGTACAAGGTTTTAAGTTTGTCATCACTTAAAAAAGCATTAAAAATTTTGCTGTTGCAGGTGGTAACACCCAAAGGCATAGTACCTCCGGTGAGCCCTTTGGAAAGGCAAAATATATCTGGTTCTGTTTGCAATGCTTCAGTAGAAAAATACTTTCCTGTACGGCCAAAACCTGTCATCACCTCATCTGCAATGGTCAATATACCATGTTTCTGACAGGTTTCAATTAACTGATCAAGATATATCGCTTCATACATGAGCATGCCGCCGGCACCAAGCACCATAGGTTCGAAAATAAAACAGGCCACTTCATTGGAAAGGTAATTGATCTTGGATTTGAGCTGCTCTATATTTTGTGCATTAGGCAGGTCAACAAACTCTACATCAAAAAGCAGCGGATTAAAGGGCTCTGTAAAAATACTGCGGCCGCTTACAGACATCGCCCCGAAGGTATCACCATGATAAGCGTCTTTAAAGGCAATGATTTTGGTACGCGGTTGTTTTGTGGTATTTACCCAATATTGCAGACACATTTTTAAGGCTACTTCTACTGCTGTAGATCCGTTATCGCTATAAAACACTTTTTCCTGTACGCCAGGCAGCAAGGGCAACAACCGCTCGGCCAGCCGAACTGCCGGTTCATGTGTAAAACCCGCAAAAATAACATGCTCCAGTGTATTCAACTGTTCAGCTACTTTTGCTGCAATATGCGGATGTGCGTGACCATGGATATTTACCCACCAGCTGGAAACTGCATCAATATATTTCTTGCCTTTTTCGTCAAAAAGGTACACCCCTTCGCCCCTAACTATCGGAACATGTGGTAAATGGTTTTTCATTTGGGTGTAAGGATGCCAGATCACCTGTGCATCGCGGTTTACCAAACTCATAGCGTGTATTGTTTCAATAATATTTCCACCACAGTTTTATCCGTTTTAAAGGTTACGTCATCAGGTTTAAGTTTATCCAGGTCAATCCATCTGAACGATTGCAAAGCGCCATCCTCAAAATCAAAAACCTTTGTTTTGAAGTTGAGCATTAGGGGCTCAACCGACCTTACAAGGTAATATATACTCAGTATCTGGCTATCATTAAAAGACGACTGTTCATAAAAATCAGTAGTATACAAATGACCCAGCACTTCAATTTCTGCATTACATTCTTCCATAAATTCCCGTTTTAATGCATCTATAAGACCTTCGCCAAGTTCGAGCCCGCCACCGGGAAATTTACTGAAAATCCGGCCACCAGATTGCTCATCACTAACCAATACCTGATTGTTGTGGTTTATCAATAAACCGTATACCCTAACGTTAAAATAGCTCATTACTGGTCAAAATGTTTTTGGTTCTTGGTTGCGTTTTCAACTGTCCACTTAATCTCGCCCCTGAAAGGCTCCTGCCTTACCGGACATTCTTTCATTTTACAATAATTACAACAGGCAGGCAAACAAGGGTCGGCATGGATAAACAATTCCGTCTTTCTATCGGCATTTCCATTGATCATTTTATCTATTTCCGAGATCTCCTGGTGTACCTGGTTCAGGTCAAAATAATAAGGCAGGGTAATGTGGCAATCGATGTGCAGGTCTGCCCCATATTGCTGTGCCCTTAAATTGTGTACATCTATCCAGGGCTCTTTCCTGTTTTTTTGCAGGATGTTGATGATGGTCTCTACCAGGTCGATATTGCTCTCATCCATTAATCCACCTACCGATCTTCTGGTAAGCTTGTAGCCATTGTAAATGATATATAATCCCAGCAACATAGAGATGACACTGTCCATCCAGTAAATTGCAGTAAGCTTGATCAGTACAATTCCTATAACCAGGCCTGCACTGGTAATGGCATCAGTTAAGAGGTGCTTTCCATCTGCTTCGAGGGTAATGGATTTATGCTTTTTACCGGTATTGATCAGATAATACCCTATGAAAAGATTAACCAGTCCTGTGGCCCCGATAATACTGGCACCTTCAAAAAGCTGTGTAATGGGTTTGGGATATATCAGGTCGTAGCCCGACTTAAAGACGATAATAATGCCCGCAATGGCAATGAGTGTACCTTCTATAAAAGCAGAGAAAAACTCTACTTTTCCATGCCCGTAAGGATGATTTTCATCTTTAGGTAAAGTAGCCAGGTAAATACTGTAAAATGCAAAGCTGCTGGCCAGTACATTTACAATACTTTCTGCGGCATCGGTAAGTATGGCATTGGAATGCGTAATAAAATAGGCGACAAATTTTGCCAGCATCAGCACAATGCTAATGCACAATGCAATTAATATGGCTTTTTTCTGAGGTTGCAAATTGCTGAGTTTAGCATCCAAAAATACTGTTTAACTGTCAATTTATATAAAAAGTATTTTTTTTAGTTTATAATGCCGTGAGGTTCATATATTTGCTTTCGCACAAAATTTAATTTGCCTTCGCATTAATTACTATGACATTTTTATCCAAAAGAATCAACAACCTATCTGAGTCACAAACCATTAAAATGGCCAAGTTAGGAAGAGAACTGTCCGCAAAAGGGATAGACGTTATTAACCTCAGTTTTGGGGAGCCAGACTTTTTTACTCCTGATTTTGTGAAAGAGGGCGCTAAGAAGGCTATTGATGACAATTTTTCTTATTACAGTCCGGTTTCAGGTTATCCTGAACTAAGGAAGGCGATTGCAGAAAAACTATTGAGAGAAAATGGTTTAACCTACAGTTTTGATCAGATTGTAGTTTCAACCGGGGCCAAACAATCCTTGGCCAATGCCGTAATGTGCCTGGTTGATCCGGGAGATGAAGTAATTGTACCTACTCCTTACTGGGTTTCTTATTCGGAAATGATTAAACTGGCCGAAGGAGAAACCGTTTTTATCAATGCAACTGTTGAAAACAACTTTAAAATAACAGGCGCACAGCTGGAAGCAGCCATTACGCATAAGACCAAATTGTTTATGTTCTCTTCGCCATGCAATCCAACGGGATCTGTGTACAGCAAAGAAGAACTGGCCGATCTGGTAGCTGTATTTGAAAAACATCCAAATATTTATATCATTTCTGATGAGATCTATGAGCACATCAACTTTGTAGGCAAACATGCTTCCATTGCAGAATTTGATTCGATAAAAGACCGTGTGATCCTGATCAACGGGTTCTCTAAATCGTATGCAATGACTGGCTGGAGATCTGGTTACATGGCAGCAAATAAGGAAATTGCCAATGCGTGCGATAAATTACAGGGCCAGATCACTTCGGGCACCTGCTCAATTGCCCAGCGAGCTTCGTTAACTGCTTATCAGGGCGGTCTGGACTCAGTAAACCAAATGGTAGGAGAATTTAAAAAACGCAGAGATATTGTTTATGCTTTATTAAAAGAAATCCCGGGTATTAAAGTAAACCTGCCTGATGGAGCATTCTATTTCTTCCCTGAAGTAAAGGCCTTTTTCGGCAAAAAGAATGGCGACACAGTAATCAATTCAGCTGAAGACCTGAGCCTATATTTATTAAATGAAGCGCATGTATCAACTGTTACCGGCGAAGCTTTTGGCAATGAAGATTGTATCCGTCTTTCTTACGCCGCAGCTGAAGATAAGCTAAGAGATGCCGTATCCAGAATAAAAGCCGCTTTAGCTAAGCTGAGCTAGTTAGTACCCGGATATTAGTATTTAGTACTTAGCTATTAAGCTCAAAACATAACAAATGCCTGTTCCCTTATTTGGAACAGGCATTTTGTTTAATATTTACCCAACCTAAAAATAGCGAGTTTATGCAGATCCGACATCTAAAAAAGAGAGGTATGCTGTGAGAAAGCATAGGAAATTTTGCGCTTCTTCAGCGCAAAAGATTCCCGCTTTCGAATAGTCCTATCTCTTTTTTAACCAAAGGGATTCATATTAGGAGCGGATCGCTTCGACAGGATCTAACCTTGATGCCGAATACGCAGGCCAAAACCCTGATATTGTACCGATTAAAAATGATACTCCTATTCCCAGCACAATATTCTTCATGAACAATACCATTTCAAATCCAAGTGCGGCCGAGATCAGTGTACATATATAAACCAGTAACAAGCCCAATAAACCGCCCAGTAAACATAGTGCAATTGCCTCAAACAAAAACTGTAACAGAATAAAATAATTTTTGGCGCCCAGTGATTTCTGTATACCTATAATATTGGTGCGTTCCTTTACTGAAACAAACATGATGTTGGCTATGCCAAACCCGCCAACGAGGATAGAAAAACCACCAATTACCCAACCTGCAATATCCACTATCCCAAACATCACATCCAGCTGATCGGAAGCAATTGTACTTTTATTTAAAGCAAAATCATCATCTGCTCCTGGCCTGATCTTATGTATCGCGCGCATAGCGCCCTGTATTTCACTTTCTATTTCTTCAAGTGCGATATGCTCTTTTCCCCTTACGGTAATCGTAGGGTCATAACGTCCGCTTTCCACATCAAATAAGCCTTTTGCAAAGTTGAGCGGAATCAGGATATTTTTATCCTGGGACATACCGAGCATATCCTCCCCCTCTTTTCTGAAGACACCAACTACAGTTAAACGGCGCCCCATTACCACAATCTTTTTTCCTACAGCAGGTTCACCATTAAATAAACCATCAGCGATGTCGGCTCCAAGAATGATGACCGGTGAGCCCGATTTCCCTTCATTCTCTGTAAAATACCTACCCTCCTGAAAATCGATGGTCCATGTTTTATTAAAGTCCTGGGAGGCTGCTTTCAAACCTGCTCCTTCAACAGAATTGCTACGGTACTTGACAGTTCTGCTATCGGCATAAATTTCATAGGAAACACCTTCAGCGTGCTCCAGACGTTCCTTTAATGCACTATAATCCCTTAAGGAAGGTTCCGGACGATTTACATATTTCCACCAGGGATAATCTCCAAATCCGCCCCAGGGCCATTTCTGAACAAAAATTGTTTTTGAGCCCAGTTTGTCAATGCTTTCCTGAAGCTTACTTCTAAAGGTATCGGCAGCAGAAAATACAAATATGATGGCAAAAATGCCAATGGTGATTCCCAATAAGGAAAGCATTGTCCGCAGTTTGTTTTGGCGCAGTGCATCAGCTGCGAACCGAAAACTTTCGCCTATTAGTCTGAAAATGATCATAACGTTTAGACCAAAGCTACCAAAAAAGGTTACAGTGTATGCGTTATAATTCTAAAAAAACATTATGCCTGCGTTATTGATAAAAACATTTTAGGGTTTGGTCATGCTCACACTTAAAATTGAGGGTAGTTTTAAGACCAGTTTATCAAACAGTGTTTTATTTACCGTGTTGCTAACCAAAATGGTGTTGTTAGGTGTAGTACGCGTTGTTTGTCCGAAATCACTCGCAGTGAGTCCCTTTACCAGGCCGTTAAGCTCCAGTGTAACTTTTGCGATGTACTTTCCCTGTGAAACCTCTATCCGGGGTGCTTCCAGCTTGATAAGCTGAGAAACATTTAGTTTCACTATCACTGGTATTTTTGTTCCTGAAGCTTCTATATAAGTTCCGCTAAGCAGTAAAGGAGGATTACTCAGGGATTCATTTATATTGATCTTAAACTCATTTTTCTCGTAAACTCCTGATGACAAGAAAACCGTTCCGGCCAGGGAATCGGGATTCAGTGCATTTACTGTATAAAGGTTTTTTGATTCAAGTGATATGGCGTTTCCGGCATGCGTAGCACTGAATTCGATCTTTGCAATATTAACACTTGCGCTGGTCCAGTTGATACTTCCGTTTGTTCCTGCAGGAACGATGTTGCCGCTCGTACCTGAATTGGAACTTAAAGTAGCATTCAGGTTAATCGCATTAAAGCTGTAGCTCAGCTGAGTGTCTGTAGTATCAGTACTTTTGGTACAGCCCATTAAAAGTGTAAACAGACAAAGGATTGAAAAGTATATTTTTTTCATGATGAAACTAGTTTAACTTTAATAAAAGATTTATATCAAAATAAATATAATTAAAACTATAATGAAATTCTGTAGGAAATCTGAAGTTTAAAAAAATTAGTTTACCAGAAAGCAGCAAAAGAAATATATACTAATAAAGATTATATTTCGTAAATTTGCGCCCTTAAATATCACATCAAACATATGAAGTTATCTCAATTTAAGTTTAATTTACCTGAATCGCTGGTTGCCAACAACCCTTCTGAACAAAGAGACGAAGCCCGTTTAATGGTTTTACACAAGGATAGCGGAAAAATTGAACATAAAATATTTAAAGATGTTTTAGACTATTTCGATGACCAGGATGTTATGATCCTGAACAACACTAAAGTTTTCCCTGCCCGTTTATACGGCAATAAGGAAAAGACGGGTGCAACAATTGAGGTCTTCCTGTTAAGGGAGCTGAACAAAGAACTTCGTTTATGGGATGTTTTAGTTGATCCTGCACGTAAAATCCGCGTTGGAAATAAACTATATTTTGGTGATGATGACCTGCTGGTTGCTGAAGTGGTTGACAATACCACCTCTCGCGGACGTACCATCCGTTTCTTATTTGATGGTACTGACGAAGAATTCAGAAAAAATATTGAGATATTGGGCGAAACACCACTGCCAAAATATATCAAACGTAAAGCTACTGCACAGGATAAAGAACGTTACCAAACTATTTTCGCAAAACATGAAGGCGCTGTAGCAGCCCCTACTGCCGGTTTACACTTTAGCAGGGAACTGATGAAACGCCTGGAGCTGAAAGGGATTAACTTTGCGGAGGTGACACTACACGTTGGTTTAGGTACTTTCAGATCTGTAGAAGTTGAAGACCTGACCAAGCATAAGATGGATTCTGAACAATTTATTATTGAGCAGAAAGATGCAGACATTGTTAATAAAGCAATTGAACGTAAAAAAAGGATATGTGCCGTAGGTACTACTTCAATGCGTGCCATAGAATCAGCTGTTTCTTCGGGCAGGACCCTTAAGGCTGCTAACGACTGGACCAGCAAGTTTATCTTCCCTCCTTATGATTTCAGCATTGCAAATTCTATGATTACGAATTTCCACACACCTGAATCTACTTTGCTGATGATGGTGAGTGCATTTGGTGGCTATGATTACGTTAGACATGCTTACGAGGTGGCTTTGAAAGAAAAATACCGTTTCTATAGCTATGGTGATGCGATGTTGATCATCTGATAAAAAATTAACCAATAAATTGTAAATAGCAATAGGAGATTTGAAACCAATCGGTTTAAATCTCCTATTTTTGTTTAAAAGCTGCCCAATATGAAGTATTATGCAATTATAGTAGCCGGAGGTTCAGGGAACAGGATGCAAAGTACTGTTGCCAAACAATTTTTATTGCTGGATGGTAAACCGGTGCTCATGCATACACTCACAGCTTTTGATCAATGTAAATACAGACCCGAAATATTACTGGTACTGAACATACATCAGCACAGCTATTGGGAAGAACTTTGTCTGAAGTATAATTTTGATATCCCGCACAAGGTAGTAAGTGGTGGTGAGCAACGCTTCCACTCTGTAAAAAACGGGTTAAAAATTATCAAAGGAAATGGAACAGTGGCCGTCCATGATGCTGCCAGACCCTTGGTTTCGGCTGCGCTGATTAACAGGTCATATGACGTTGCCGAAGAAAAAGGTAATTGTGTAGCAGGCATAAAACCAACAGATTCGGTTAGAAAGATTCTGGAAGAAGGAAATGAATCATTAAACAGAAATGAGCTGGCATTGATACAAACACCACAAACATTTCAGGTGAGTATGCTTAGAAAGGCTTATCAGGTTCCATTTAGAAATGATTTTACTGACGATGCTTCTGTAGTTGAGTTTGCTGGTTTTAAAATAAACCTGATTGATGGTGAGCGCGAGAACATAAAGATTACCTATCCGGAAGATCTGGAAATCGCAACGATCTTTATAAAGAAAAGGGAACTTAGTTAGGTTTACCTTTGCCATGCCAAACCAGGCCGACATGGCAAAGGATAAGATTATGCAGCCCTGTTAATGACTTTAAGCAGAATTGCTATGATTGCGATAACCAGTAAAATGTGAATCAGCCCGCCTACATTTGGCCCAAAGCCATTAAAGAAGAAGCCAATAATCCATAGTATAACCAAGACTACAGCAACAAGATAAAGTAAATTTCCCATAACGTTCAATTTTTAAGTATGTGTTTTAAGTTTAAATCATAGATTGTTAAAGAATCTATGACATTACATTAACAATAATCAAACCGAAAAGTTCTGAAAAAAAGAAAGGCCCCGGAAATATGGGGCCTCTTAAAAATCTATTATGGCTTTTTATTAAACCCTAATACTCATCTTCATTAAAGAAGAAATCATCCTTAGTGGGATAATCAGGCCAAATTTCTTCTATGGTTTCATATGGTTCACCATCATCTTCCAAAGCTTGTAAATTTTCTATCACCTCTACCGGTGCGCCTGATCGTATACCATAATCAATCAATTCATCTTTTGTTGCAGGCCATGGGGCGTCTTCCAGGTGCGATGCGAGTTCTAATGTCCAATACATATTTCTTACTATTAGGTTATTCAAATTTATTTCGCAAAAGTATATTAAAAAACACGAGCAAAACAAAATTTTTTTCAACTATTTCCATTCTATAACTTTGTTTGTCAGTTATATTTGGTTTATAAAAACTACCACTTCAACTGGCTGTACATCCCGATCATAATCGCGGAATCCAGATATTTTCCTCTGTTTTAGCATCTGAACTCAGTTTTCGTGCCAAAACAAATAAATAATCACTTAAACGGTTCAAATAAATAGTCATTTTTTCGTCAACAAAGCTATCTGACGCCAGATGAACGGTTAACCGTTCGGCCCTGCGGCATATACAACGGGCAATATGGCAATAGGAAACCACCGTATTTCCGCCGGGAAGGACAAAATGTTTCAGTTCGGGCAATACCTCGTTCATATCGTCCATTTCTTTTTCAAGCAAACTGATGTCGCTTTCATGAAGATCGGGGATTTTCATTCTTGATTTTTCAGGATCCGCAGCTAAAGAAGCACCAACGGTAAACAGACGGTCCTGTATCTCCTTTAACACCTTTTGGTAATGGACATCTATTTCCTGACACATGATGAGACCGATATAGGAGTTCAATTCATCTACAGTGCCATAACACTCTATCCTCAAATGGAATTTAGGCACCCTGGTCCCCCCAATCAAAGATGTCAACCCTTTATCACCTGTTTTGGTGTATATTTTCATCTATCTATATGCTTTTTTCAATTTATCTTTTCAAAGTCATCACCTTTTTCCTTTAATCCGGATAGACGTGGAGAAACCGTTTTGACATCTGTATTTTGATAATCCTTCTCGATCAGTCCGTCCCGCATCCTTACAATACGGTGTGCATGCTGGGCTATGTCCTCTTCATGCGTTACAAGAATAATGGTATTTCCTTTGCTGTGGATCTCTTCCAGCAGTCCCATAATCTCGATGGAGGTTTTAGTGTCCAGGTTTCCGGTAGGCTCATCGGCCAGAATAATGGAGGGGTTATTGATGAGTGCCCTGGCAACAGCTACCCGCTGACGCTGCCCGCCCGATAACTCATTGGGCTTGTGGGTTACGCGGTTACCCAACCCTACGTTCTCCAATGCTTTATATGCACGTGCTTCACGTTCTTTTTTATTGGCACCAGCATAGATCAGCGGCAGGGCGACATTATCCAGCGAGGTGGAACGGGGCAGCAGGTTAAAGGTTTGAAATACAAAACCGATCTCCTTATTTCGTACCTCGGCCAGCTCATTGTCTGACATGTGGCTTACATTGGTACCGTTTAATACATAATGTCCCTTGCTGGGTGTATCCAAACAGCCTAAAATATTCATGAGGGTAGATTTCCCTGAACCAGAAGGCCCCATCAATGCGACAAACTCTCCTTTATGAATATCCAGTGTGACCGATTTCAATGCATGGATCACTTCAGAACCGATGACATATTTACGACCAATATCTTTAATGTTGATTAACGCTTTATCAATCTTTACTGTCGACGCTTTCTCCATTTTTTTTTGTTTTTAGACAACGCCTATCGGGCCAATGTTACAAATACCTTTATTTTTCTATAATCTTTGGCACCAGAAAAAAGCTTTCGTTGTGGCGGGCAGCATTTTTTAGTCCGTCGGCCACACTGATCTCCTGTTTTACCTTGTCCTCACGCCAAACATTTTCTTCCACATTCATATATACCAATGGCTCAACACCCTGGGTATCCAACTCGTTCAGTTTCTCCATAAAAGTAAGGATCTTGTTCATATCGGGGATCAGGGCTTCAATTTCTTCCTCCTTTACAGCAATTCGGGCCAGATCTGCCACTTTGTATATGGTTTGCTTATCTATAATCATTTATCAACAAGTTTACTGTTTATCAGCTCAAAAATACGGTCTTTTAGTTCATCTGAATCATTTATTGTCAAATTAGTAGTTAAAACCGGCTTATGTACGTAAATAATGCATATTCCTGGTGTAGAACCATATTTTGCCCCATCGTCCCACATTCTTTTCCAGATATTGGTTAAACTGACCGCAACAATAGGAATTTTCTTTTCTATGGCCAATCTGAAAGGGCCGTTTTTAAAGGGCATCAATTTTGGCGGATAATGTCCATCATCTATTTTCCCTTCCGGAAAAATGATCAGGCTCATCCCCTGTTCAAGGTTTTCGCCTGCCCGTTTAAAGGCCCTGAAAGCAGATATTTTACTTTCACGGTTTACAGGAATATCAATCGTCTTAAAAAATATCTTCAGTACAGGATTTTTAAGCAGCTCATCCTTTCCCATAAAATGAAACCGTCCCCTTGCCAGGGTACATAAGATCATGATGTCGAGATTGGAAGTATGATTTGAACAATAAATATAAGGCTGATGATCAGAAAGAGGTTCTTCGAAGGTAAAACGAAATATGGCTCCTATAAAAAAACTGCACAACCTGCTGTTCAGTTTACGCATCTGGTTCAGTAAACCGTAGGTTCCAGGATTTTGGGCAGCAAGGTAATAGAAGGGATAAAAAAGCAAGGAGAACAACAGTATAATAAAGATGGAATAGATTCTGTGTGCTTGCTTAAAGATACTGACCATGGACATTCAAAAAATTAAAATGGACAAACAAATATTAGGGTTTTTTATTAATTTCGGCCTCCTGAATCTTTTATAGATCCCGCTTTGACTGGCTGAATCTATAAAATTTTTCTCGAGATCATATAAGATATATACTAATGAAAGAAACGGTAGTTAGCGGGATCCGTCCGACAGGACAGTTACACCTTGGAAATTATTTTGGTGCAGTAACCAATTTTGTAAAAATGCAGTATGATTATAACTGTTATTTTTTTATTGCTGACCTCCATTCTTTAACCACCCATCCTACACCTCAGGACCTGCATGGCTATGTGAGACATGTGCTGGTAGAATATCTGGCCTGTGGAATAGATCCTGAAGAAACGACCATCTACATTCAGTCTGATGTTCCTGAAGTTGCTGAATTGTATCTGTACCTGAATATGAATGCCTATATGGGCGAACTGGAAAGAAGTACTTCTTTTAAAGATAAAGTAAGATCACAGCCCGATAACGTAAATGCAGGTTTGCTAACCTACCCTACCTTAATGGCAGCTGATATTTTGATCCATAAGGCTACCAAGGTACCTGTTGGAAAAGATCAGGAACAACATCTTGAGTTTACACGCACCTTTGGAAACCGTTTCAACAGGTTATACAATGCTGATTATTTCCCCGAGGCTTTTGCTTTCAACTACGCAGAGAACCTGGTTAAAATACCAGGTTTAGATGGCAATGGTAAAATGAGTAAATCCAGTGGGGACGGCAATTGTATTTATTTGGCGGACAGCCCTGAAATCATCCGCAAAAAAGTATTGCGCGCAGTAACAGACAGCGGACCAACTGAAGAAAACCAGGCCAAGCCGGAAGCTATCCAGAACTTATTTGACCTGATGAAAATTGTTTCAGCAGCGGATACATTGGCACATTTCGATGACATGTACAACAAAATGGCAATAAGGTATGGTGATTTCAAAAAACAACTGGCCGAAGACATGATTATTTTTAACACCCCTATCCGTGAACGCATAGAGGAAATCTCTAAAGACAGCTCTTATCTGCGTCAGGTAGCCAAACATGGGGCTTTAAAAGCCAGAGAGAGCGCACAACGGACAATAAAGGAAGTCAGAGAACTCATCGGTTTCAAATCATTTTAATAATAAAGAATAAAAATTACTACCTTTCTGATCTACAAGAATAAAATATGCACATAGCAATAGTTGGAAATATTGGCGCGGGGAAAACTACCCTGACCGGGTTACTTGCAAAAAATTATGGTTGGGAAGCCTTATATGAAGCTGTAGATAACAATCCTTACCTGGAGGATTTTTACAGTGACATGAAACGATGGAGCTTTAACCTGCAGATTTATTTCCTGAACAGCCGTTTTCAGCAAATTGTAGACATTCAGAACTTTAACAGGAATGTGATTCAGGACAGGACCATTTATGAGGATGCGCATATCTTTGCCGATAACCTTCATGAAATGGGACTGATGACCACCAGAGATCATCAAAACTATAAAGCTATATTTGAAAATATCACTTCATTTATTAAACCACCCGATTTGCTGGTATACCTGCGTGCTTCTGTGCCTACGCTGGTAAACAACATACAACGCAGGGGAAGGGAATACGAAACCAGCATCCGGATTGATTATTTATCCAAACTAAACGAAAAATATGAAGCCTGGATAAAGAATTATAGTTTGGGCAAACTGCTGATACTGGATAAGGATAAATTAGATTTCAGCAATAACCCTGAAGATCTGGGCACTATTATACAGGCAATAGAAGCAGAAATTAACGGCTTATTTTAGTATGAAAGTACTTGGCATTATACCGGCACGTTATGCCTCTACCCGTTTTCCTGGTAAGCCTTTAATAGAAATTCAGGGCAAAAGCATGATCCAAAGGGTTTATGAACAAGCTTTAAAAGCCGTAAGTTTAACCAAGGTAGTGGTGGCTACCGATGACGAACGCATTGCAGAGGCCGTAAATAACTTTGGTGCTGAATTTGTAATGACCAGAGATGATCATCAGAGTGGTACAGACCGTTGTGCAGAAGTATCACAGCACTTTCCTGATTTTGATATTGTAATCAATATACAGGGAGATGAACCTTTCATCAATCCCAAACAAATAGACCTGCTGGTATCCTGTTTTGAGCATGGCAATGTAAAACTGGCAACATTGATTAAAGAAATCCATACGGAAGAGGAACTACTTAACACCAATATTCCAAAGGTTGTGATCAACAGCAGACAGGAAGCTATATATTTTAGCAGACATACCATTCCTTACATCAGAAATGCTGAAAAAAACAAATGGCTTGATGTGCATCAGTTTTATAAACACATTGGAATTTACGGTTATACCACCCCTACCTTGCTTGAAATCACCAGGCTTCAACCTTCTTCACTTGAAATGGCTGAAAGCCTGGAACAATTGAGATGGGTAGAAAACGGTTATACCATCCAGACCAGGATAACAGCCATAGAAACAATTGCAATAGATACCCCTGAAGACCTGGATAAAATTGTGGGATAACAACCCTAATTATTTATTATATTAGGCTATGCATAAGAAAAATTATTTAATCCTGATTTTATTTGCCTTAGGATTGCTAATAGCCTGCAATTCCTCTGACCATCAAAACTTCTCTAAAACGGCTGATCAGGTTGTATTGAAACCTTTTAGCGATAGTCTGAAAGTAGATACGTTTAAAGTATCCCTGGTGGGAGATGTATTAAAGGATATTACCATTCAGTTTACCATTACATCACATGGCGGACAACTTATTTACAAGAAGGATTTTAAGGCAACAGACCTGATTGAAAATTATAAATCCAGTGTAGACCTGAAAAAAGAGCGTACCCAGCTGGCCTTTATAAAGGATGAGTATAAACTGTTCTTTGAGGATGAGAACTTTCTGGAACCTGCGGTTACAGAAAATGAAAATCCTGACAAAAATACACCAGATATAAATTTTTATAACGAATTGAAACAATCTGCTTTAAACGGTTTCAAATATCGTTCGGGTAAAGAGACCAGTGTTTACATTGCCTGGTCTGAAAAGGAAAAAAAAGTTAAACCCTATTACAGCTGCTGTAAATAGTCCGTTTTAATTTTATTGCTAAAAAACCGCTTTTATATAAGACAGAAGCATGTCTAAATTCAAAAAAACGATACTTTCTGAACCTCATCAAAAAAAAATAAAAATAATATTATGATTGTTATAAATTTTATATTATGTTTATATAATCAAACAGCAAGTAAGAAGTTTGATTTTTTTAAAACCAGCATATTCTAACCAAATATACTTTTACAAAAGAGCCCGATTTTTTTCGGGCTTTTTTTATAATCCGCTCTTAAGACACCTGTGATTTGTTCGGTTGTTGCTATGTAAAAACAGGTGTTTTATAGGTGTTTTCTACCTGTTTCATACCTGTCTCGTACCTGTATACACCTATAAAACCGGGTTTAAACGCGGTTTTTACGGACAACATCCATCTTTCCTGATGCCACCATTTGAATCGATGAAACTGTGGTTGTACGGTCGGGTTTATGGCTTATAAAAACGAAGATAATTTGGAAAAATTAATGCGGACAGGAAAATAGTTCTTAGATTTAAGAACTCGACACGGTGGTTACACGGTAATTTATGCTGAAGAAGATTTTAAGTTTTATTCTTTTAACAATTTCTGTTTTTACCGTTTCGGCACAAAAAGCAAGTATAAAAGGTTTTGTTGCAGATACCCTGGAAAAAAAGAAACTGGAATACAGTTCAATTTTACTTATCCGATCATCAGATTCTATATTGGTAAAAACAACAAGATCGGATAAAAACGGAAAATTTGAGCTCAAAAACCTGTCAAAAGGCGATTACAAAATATTGATATCATATCCTAAAATGGCAGATTACATTCGAAATCTGAGATTATCGGACACTTCAAATATAGATTTAGGAAACATCAATATGGAATTGAAATCCAAGGTTTTAAATGAAGTAGTGATACAGGCCACAAAAAACGCAGTACGAATGAAGGGCGATACCCTTGTTTTTCAGGCCGATAGTTTTGCTGTCAGGACCAATGCGAATGTGCAGGAACTTTTAAAAAGATTGCCCGGAATAGATGTAGATAAAAACGGGGTGATCAAAGCCCAGGGAAAAATGGTAAAAACAGTATTGGTTGATGGGGACGAGTTTTTTGGAGACGATCCCTTACTAGCTACTAAATATCTGAAAGCCAATGCAGTTGACGAAATACAGGTGTATGATAAAAAAAGTAAAAATTCTGATCTGACGGGCATAGATGACGGCATAAAAAACAAAACCATCAATATTAAGTTAAAAGAAAATGCAAAAAACGGTTACCTCTCTACGATCGACCTGAACAGCAATATGGAAAACCTTGGCGATTACGGAGGTATGATGGGAATATTTAAAAATAAACTGAAGGCCGCTATTTACGGCAATTATTCCAGTCTGAACAATGAATCCAGGATTAACAATTCGATGCGTAAGTTAAAAGGTGAAGAATATGACCTGATAGAGGTAGGCGATGATGGCAGTTCAATCATGTATGTTTCCGGTGGTGACGATGATGATGATTACATTTCCGCATCAGGCGGACTACCCAACAATTTAAGTTTGGGCGCTTATTATGCAGATAAGTTTAGCGATAACAAAATGGGCATTAAACTTAATTTCAAAAGTTTTGACAACAACAATGTTAACCACACCACTACAAATGCCCAGGAATTGCTCCCTAATGAAACAAAATTTTTTAGTGCCGGCAAAACCGACAACAATTCCAGTATAGCGGGCGAATCTTTAAAAGGCACTTATAACTACACCCTTGATCCACAGTCTAATTTAAAAATATCATTTGGATTAAGTAAAAACAGGAACGAGAGCAATTCTGTAAGTGCAAATGAAACACGTACAGGTAATGGTTTTTTCATCAGTAAGAACAATCAGGAAAATGCCGGACATGGCAATAGCGAAATCTTCAATGGAAATATAAACTGGTCAAAGCGGTTCAATAAAAAAGGAAGGACACTTTCCATAGACCTGCAGCCCCAAAGCCAGACCAGCAAGAGTACGGAGAATAGCTCTAACCTGACCAATTACTTTGACAGTAACGGAAACCTGGACAGAGTTGAGGACACAGATCTTAGAAAAAAGAATAGCGGCAACCAAAATTCTATAGGTACCAGGATCAATTATACTGACCGCATTTCTAAAAGGTGGACACTTGAGGCAGGTTATAGTTTTAAAACCATTTCATCGGGAAGTAACCGTATGGTTTTTGATAATATTGGGGACAATGCCAAAAAGATCGACTCTTTAAGTAATAACTTTAAGTTTATAAACTTCTCCAACGTTGGGAAAATGATTTTACAGTATAGTTATGACAATTTCTCTATATCAAGCGGGCTGGAAGCTACCCAAACCAATTTTGAGCTGAAGGATGTAGATAAACAGACAGATTTCCAAAGAAGCTACCTTAACCTTTCGCCCAGAACCAATATATATTACAAAGTTAATGCAGGCACTACCCTTGCCATTAATTACAATGGTTATATGCAGCAACCAAGTATAGACCAGTTGCAGCCAGTCAGGCAAATCAATAATCCCTTGTATCAGGTAATTGGAAATTCAGCATTAAGACCGTCCTTTACCAATAGTTTCGGACTTTCCTACAATAGCTTTCAGTTTAAATCGGATCAGTATATATCGGCTTACTTCAACTATGGTTTTACCAATAATGCTATAGTAAGCACAGAACTGGTTGATGAATTTAACAAAAGGATTTCAAGCTTTATTAACGTTGGCGGCAACAATTCCATCAGTGGTAATTTAAGTTACTCAAAAGGCTTCTCCAAATCGCACCTGCGTTTTGGGGTAGACCTGGGGATCAACAGGTCGAATACCCTTGCCATTATAAATGCGACCCAGAACAAAACCGCAAGTACACAATATAACTTAAGGGGTTCATTGAATTATTATACACAAAAAATAGAATTCAGCTATATCCCTTCAGCCTCTTTAATGACAGGAAAATCATCAATCGGAGAAATCAACGATGGCAGAAGCGTTACCCACAACCATGAAATTTCCGGAACCGTTCAATTGCCCTTTAAAACCGAATTCAACACCTCTTTTTCTTTATCCTTCCGTCCTGCAAATGCCGCATTTGGTCAGGATATCAATACAGCTATATGGAACAGCTATCTATCGACCAAAGTACTTAAAAGTGAAGCATTGGAGATCAAGCTTTCTGTAACAGACATTCTTAACCAAAAGATAGGATACAATAGATTTGTAGGTGGAAACGTTACAAGTGAAGATACCTTTAGCTATATACCCCGTTATGTACTGATCGGACTAAACTGGAATTTAAGTGGTAATTTCATAAAAAAGACTACTGAAAAATAACAAATGAAATTCAAAGTACTAGCCTTTCTGCTCCTATGTTTTCCCTTCCTGTCGCTTAAGGCACAGGGAACATTTATACCGTATGGCAAAATTACATTTGAAAAAAAATTCAATGTCATCAGAAGTCTGGATAATGCTTCAATACCTGATGAAGCTAAAGCAAAAATGCAGAAGTACATCACCAACGAATGGGAATTTATTTTTGACCAGAACAGATCTTTGTTTAAACCTGTCAAAAAAGAAAAGGAAGACGAAAACCAAAGCTTCTTCCCTTTTGCCCTGGGCAGGCAGACCAGCGAAATTTATACCGATTATAGTAAAAAACAAAGGGTATTAAAACGCAATATTATGGGTGATGACTATTTACTTACAGATACCATCCCCAATCTTGACTGGAAAATTATGCATGATGTAAGAAATATTGCAGGGTATGAATGCAGAAAAGCGATTGGTATTATTTATGATAGTGTATATGTAGTGGCCTTTTATACGGATGAAATTTTACTGCGTGGTGGTCCGGAAGGATTTACCGGCTTACCGGGTATGATTTTAGGTCTGGCTATACCCCGTTACAATACCACCTGGTTTGCCACAAAGGTAGAAGGCTTTACCAATCACCAGGCGGAAATCATACCGGCATCAAAGGGAAAAAAAATAGAAACAGAGAAAGATTTAAAAAAACTGATCGAATTATTTACCCGTTACGAGCCCGACAAAAAGGGAAAAGCAGAAGAAGCAAAAAAAAGGCTATATGGTTTTACGCTCTAACATTTTCTCCGATAAGATTTTAACGGTTTTTTTTATCACCAACGAATATTTGTAAAAAGAGCCTCCCTGCTTCAGTTTTATTTGCTAACTTTGTATCCCGTACAAAAACAATAAGACAGCAATTTAATTACTGCTTTATTTCAGAAAATCACAAACATGACTAAGTATATTTTTGTTACGGGCGGTGTTACTTCCTCATTGGGCAAGGGCATCATCTCCGCTTCATTAGCCAAATTATTGCAAGCACGTGGCTATAGTGTTACCATCCAAAAGTTTGACCCTTATATCAATATTGATCCGGGAACCTTAAATCCTTATGAGCATGGAGAATGCTATGTTACCGAAGATGGTGCAGAAACAGATCTTGACCTTGGTCATTACGAACGTTTTTTAAACGTTGCTACTTCGCAGGCCAATAACGTTACCACTGGCCGGATTTATCAAAATGTAATCAATAAAGAGAGACAAGGAGAATATCTGGGTAAAACAGTACAGGTAGTACCACACATTACCGACGAGATTAAAAGGAATATGCGTTTGCTGGGAGAAACCGGCGAATATGATATTGTAATCACTGAACTGGGAGGTACAGTTGGTGATATTGAATCTCTGCCGTTTATTGAAGCGGTACGTCAGTTTAAATGGGAAGAAGGTGCACACAATGCGATTGTAATCCACTTAACACTAATTCCATATCTTGCTGCTGCCGGAGAATTAAAGACCAAACCTACGCAACACTCTGTAAAAGCATTACTGGAATATGGTATCCAGCCAGATATCCTGGTTTGTCGTTCAGAACGTTCCATATCTCTGGATATCCGCAAAAAAATTGCCTTATTCTGCAATGTAAACGTAAATGCGGTAATCGAATCACTGGATGCCTCTACAATATATGATGTTCCTTTACTGATGATGAAAGAACAGCTGGATAAAACAGTATTGAGCAAACTTAAACTTGCACAAAAAAATGAGCCGGACATGGAGAGATGGAAAGAATTCCTTGGCCGCTTAAAAAACCCGACCTCAGAAGTAAAAATTGGTTTGGTTGGTAAATATGTAGAATTGCCCGATGCTTATAAATCTATAATTGAATCTTTTATTCATGCAGGTTCTAAAAATGAATGTAAGGTTAAAGTAGAATACATCCATTCAGAAAGTATTTATCCAGACAATGCAAAAGAACGTCTGGCACATCTGGATGGCGTACTTGTAGCACCTGGTTTTGGTAGCAGGGGTATTGAAGGAAAAATTGATACCATTAAATATGTTAGAGAAAATAATGTTCCTTTCTTTGGAATCTGTTTAGGTATGCAATGTGCGGTAATTGAATTTGGCAGGAACGTACTGGGATTAAATGGCGCAAACACTACCGAAATTGATGAAGAAACAATTCATCCCGTCATCAATATGATGGAAGATCAGAAAAACATTACGGCCAAAGGGGGCACCATGCGTTTAGGGGCTTATCCATGTGACCTCAAAAAAGGCACAAAAGCTTATTCGGCTTATGGAAAAACACATATTACAGAGCGTCACAGACACCGTTATGAATTTAACAGTGCTTATTTAAACCAATTCGAAGAAGCCGGCATGATCGCTTCGGGCGTAAATCCTGAAAGTAATCTGGTTGAAATTGTAGAGCTAAAAAACCATCCTTTCTTTGTAGGTGGGCAGTTTCATCCCGAATTAAAATCAACAGTTGCTAATCCTCACCCACTTTTTGTTAAATTTGTCGCCGCTGCGATGGAGTTTGCGAAGAAAAAAACAAAATAATACGCGTTTAATTAACAATAATGGATAGAAATACGTTTACAGGATTGTTCCTGATCATGATCGTTTTGGCAGGTTCTTTTTATTTTTTTAAGCCAAGCGAGGCTGAAATAAAAAAAGAACGGGAAAGAATCGCTGTTGATTCGGCTAAAAAAGCCGGGGTTGTCAACACTCCCGCGCCTGTAGCAGCTGTTGCAGCAACACCTGTTGTGGATTCAGCAGCATTAAAAGGCCCTTTTGGTGCAAACATTAGCGGTACAGTACAGACCAGTGTACTTGAAAATGAAAATTTAAAACTAGTACTTAGCAATAAGGGCGGTAAAATTTTATCCGTTGAGGTGAAGGGAGAAAAAACCTATAATGGAAAACCTGTCATTTTATTTGATGGAGATCAGAATAAATTTGGTTTAAACCTAAACATAGGCGGTAAAATTGTTAGCACGAATGACCTTTACTTTACGGCAACACCTGGTAAAGGTGTCGTTACCATGCGTGCCAATTATTCGGCTGATCAATACATTGAATATATTTATGATCTAAAACCGAAAAGCAGTCAGGTTGGTTTTAACATTAATTTAAATGGATTAAACCAGGTTATTCAAAACAATACCATCGCTTTGAACTGGGAAGCTACCCTGCTTGAACAGGAAAAATCCGGAAAAAAAGAGCGGGAGCACTCTGCACCCTACTATAAATATGCAGACAAAAACCCGGACCACCTGAGTATAGCCAAGGATGAGAAAGAGGAACTTGCAGCAGGGAAAATTGAATGGATATCTTTCAAACAACAGTTTTTCTCGGCAGCCTTAATACCTAAAGATGGATTTGAAAAGGGAAATCTTGAGGTTAAAGTAAGTACCGAGCCTGGAAAAATTAAATGGTATGGTGCCAATATGGTACTGCCTTTTAACCAGCTTGCAGCGCAAAGCTATGCCATGGTCTTCTATTTCGGCACCAATAAATTCGATACCCTGAAGGCGCAGGGTTATGAACTGGAAAAACAGGTAGATATGGGCTACTGGCCACTTAAATACATCAACAGGTTCATTGTATTACCGGTATTTAAGTTCTTGGAAAGCTTTAACTGGAACTATGGCGTAATCATTTTGCTTTTAACCATTGCGCTAAAAGTAGCCATGTCTCCGCTCACTTATAAATCATACCTTTCCATGGCTAAGATGAGGATATTGAAGCCGGAAATGGATGTGATCAAGGCTAAAGTTGGTGATGACAATCCTACGCTTTTACAACAGGAATATTTAAAGCTTTATAAACAGGTAGGTGTAAACCCGCTTGGAGGTTGTTTGCCTATGCTGCTGCAACTGCCCTTTGTAATGGCCTTCTTCTTCTTCTTCCCTAATTTATTTGAGTTAAGGGGGGAAACTTTCTTATGGATGAAAGATCTTTCTACTTATGATGATTTTATCAAATTCGGCTTTACCATTCCTTTTATTGGTGATCACCTGAGTTTGATGTGTGTACTGATGACGATCTCTACGTTGATCTATACCTATTTCAACAACCAGATCTCGGGAGCTACAGGACAAATGAAATATATTGGGTACATCATGCCAATTATCTTTTTAGGTGTACTGAACAGTTACCCGTCAGGATTAAACTATTATTATTTCCTGGCCAACATGCTCACTTTTGCCCAGCAGTTCCTGATCAAATCTATGGTTGATGATGAAAAGATCCATAGAACATTACAGGAAAATAAAGCAAAACCAGTAGAAAAGAAAAAGAAATCTGGGTTCAGTGCCAAGTTGGAAGACTATATGCGCCAGCAACAGCAAACAGCTGCTCAACAAAAAAAGAACAAGTAAAAGTTACTTTTTGATAAAAGAAGCCATATCATTTAAATGATATGGCTTCTTTTGTTTGGCATCTGCTATTGTAAAAATTGGCATACAATAGCTGTTTGTGATTTTTTTTTGTGATTTTTAGCCCGCAGGGCCCAAAACCAACCTACATCTTAATTTTATGTACAGATTTTTAAGCATTACGCTCCTTCTATTTTCAAGTTTAACTTACGCTCAAAAAAAACCAATAAACCATACTGTTTACGATAACTGGGAGTCGGTTGGCGCAAAACAATTATCCAATAATGGGATATGGGCTGCTTATTCGGTGCTAAAGCAGGAAGGAGATGGTACTTTGTACCTCAACAATCTTTTGTCAAATACCAGACTAAATGTATCAAGGGGTACGAACCTACAATTTAGCACCGATTCTAAATATGCGGCCTTAGTGGTTAAGCCCATGTTTAAAGATGTTCGTGAAAGCAAGATAAAAAAGAAAAAACCAGATGAGCTGACCAAAGATTCCCTTTGCCTGGTTAACCTGACCAATCAGGCTATCGACAAAGTGCCAAGGGTCAAATCTTATAAAATGCCTGAGAAAGGCGCTTCATTGGTTGCATATTTACTTGAAAAACCTATAGACACTTCAAAAAAAGCAAAACCAGATGCACCAGAAAGCAAGACCAAACAGGAAGGTACTGATCTGGTACTAAAAAACTTACCTACGGGCACAACCCGTACTTTTAAGTATGTAAGTGATTACAGCTTTAATAAGACTGGTAAACAACTGGTTTTTGCCTGTACAGGTTCAAAGAAAGATAAATTGGCCGAGGAAGGCGTATTCCTCTTAAATACAGAAAAAGGCAGTGTAAAAACCCTTGTAAAAGGTAAAGGAAACTTTAAAAATTTCATCTTTAATGAAGAAGGTGAATACCTTGTATTTTTAGGTGAGAGAAGTCCTGAAAAAAAGGAGATCAAAGATTTTAACATCTACTATAATTCTCCCAGTCTTGATACAGCACAGATTCTGGTAGATAACGAAGTTACTGGAATGCCTGCTAAATGGGCTGTTAGCGGCGATGGAAAACTGGGTTTCAGTAAAGATGGCAATAAGCTGTACTTTGGTATTGCTCCGGTTAAAAAACCAAAAGATACTACCCTGGTTGATTTTGAAAATGCTAAACTGGATATATGGGGCTATAAAGACGATTATTTGCAACCTATGCAGTTAAAAAACATGGAAAATGAGCTCAAAAGATCCTATTTAACTGTCATGGAAATATTCAACAGCAATCCAAAGATTGTTCCATTAGCGGATATTAAACTTCCTGAAGTTATGCCGGTAGCTGAAGGCAATGCCAATTTTGCATTGGCCTTTACAGATTACGGCAATAGGATCCAGTCGCAATGGACTGGCAGTTCTATAAGAGATTATTATTTAGTAGATACCAAAACAGGAAGTAGAAAAAAAATTATTTCAGACCTTTCGGGATATGCTATTGCGTCTCCGGCAGGAAAATATGTTCTTTATTTTGACAAAAAAACAGCCAACTGGTACACTTATAATGTACTTACTGCAAAAATCACCCATTTAAATAATGGGCTAAATATCAAATTTGTTAATGAGGAAAATGATGTTCCGGAAGACCCTTCACCTTATGGTCTGGCTGCCTGGACCGCAGAGGATAAGGCAGTTCTGATCTATGATCGTTACGATATATGGGAATTTTCGCCGGAAGGAAAAAATGAGCCTAAAAATATCACCAATGGATTTGGGCGGCAAAACAAGATCACCTTCCGTTATGAAAAACTGGACTCCGAAAGCAGGTTTTTAAATAAAAAAGAAACCATCTGGTTGAATGCCTTTAACAATACCACTAAAGAAAGTGGCTTTTATAAAAAAGAAATTGACAATGCTAAAAATCCGGAGCTGGTGGTGATGGAAAAAATGAGATATTCAGGTATGGTTAAAGCCAAAGATGCAGAACGCTTCATTTTTGACAAAGGTAGTTTCAGCAATTCACCAAATGTTTATGTGTCGGCCGACATGAAAAACCAGCTAAAACTGAGCAATACCAACCCCCAGCAACAGGATTATAACTGGGGTACCGCAGAACTGGTAAAATGGACTACACCTAAGGGTTTTAATGCAGAGGGCATATTATATAAGCCGGAAAACTTTGATCCGACAAAGAAATACCCGATGATTGCATATTTCTATGAAAAACTTTCTGATGGTTTATATACTTACCAGTCACCGGCACCTACCCCATCCAGGTTAAATATTACTTATTTTGTGAGTAATGGCTACCTGGTATTTACGCCGGATATCAGTTATGAAAAAGGCTACCCTGGTCGTTCTGCTGAAGAGTTTATCAATTCAGGAGTTGAAGCGTTAAAGAAAAACAGTTGGGTAGACGGGACAAAAATAGGCATACAAGGGCAAAGCTGGGGTGGCTACCAGGTAGCCCATCTGATTACCAGAACCAATATGTATGCTGCTGCATGGGCTGGTGCACCGGTAGTAAATATGACTTCAGCTTACGGCGGTATGCGTTGGGAAAGCGGTATGAACCGACAGTTCCAGTACGAAAAAACCCAGAGCCGTATTGGAGCTACTTTATGGGAAAAACCAGAACTGTACATCGAAAACTCGCCATTATTTAAATTGCCCAATGTAACTACACCGGTTGTAATCATGTCCAATGATGCCGATGGAGCAGTGCCATGGTACCAGGGAATTGAAATGTTTACGGGTTTGCGCAGATTGGGCAAACCAGCATGGCTGCTAAACTACAATAACGAAGCACACAATTTAATGCAGCGTCAAAATAGAAAAGACATACAAATTCGTGAGCAGCAATTCTTCGATCATTACTTAAAAGGTGCAAAAGCACCTGTTTGGATGGTAAATGGAATACCTGCAACCGAAAAAGGCAAAACATGGGGATTTGAACTTACAGATGAAAAACCTTAATACAGAAAACATCATAAAGGACTATGCTACTTTTGCTGAACCTGCTATCCGAAACCGCTTTATTAAGCACAAGGATGTTTTAAAACTGATAAAGCAGTTACCAGCTGATTTTAAGGTTACAACAGCTGGCTATTCTGTTGAACAGAGAGTATTGAACCTGATAGAATGGGGCAACGGACCAGTTAAGGTATTTTTATGGAGCCAGATGCATGGTGACGAAGCCACAGGTACCATGGCCTTGTCTGACCTGGTCAGTTACCTGCAGCAGGATGAAAATACTGAATTGGTAAATCAGGTAAAAAGTGTCTGCACACTATACATTCTTCCTCTGGTAAACCCTGACGGAGCGGAAAGGTTTACCAGGCGCAACGCGCAGCAAATAGATATCAATAGAGATTTTCTTAAAACTGTTTCTCCGGAGGCTAAAATACTTAAAGAATTGCAGGCAGCTATAAGGCCCGATTTTGGGTTTAACCTGCACGACCAGCTCACCTTATGGAGTGTAAACGGCAGCAAAAAACCAGCTACCTTATCATTTTTAGCGCCTGCTTTTGACGAGCAACTTTCCAACAGTCCGAACCGTGAAAGGGCAATGCGGGTTATAGCCGACATGTTTACAGCTGTAACTCCTTTCCTTCCGGGACATATCGGTTTATTTGACGATGAACACGAACCAAGGGCATTTGGTGATAATTTCCAGCTCAGGGGTACCTCCACCATTTTAATTGAAGCTGGAGGCCTGGTAAACGATGATGAAAAACAGGAAATCAGAAAGTACTATTTTTTAGCTATCCTGGCAGCCCTGCATTCCATAAGTACCAAAACTTACCAGCAACAGCAACTGGCAAATTATTTTGACATTGCTAAAAACAACAAGCAGATTTTTCATATCCTGATCCATCAGATTAGGTTAAACGGTATTGAAGTAAGCATAGGCATAAATTATGAAGAGAAACCCATGGCTAAGGCCGGGGCTACTTTTAAGAATTATACCATTCAGGACATTGGGGACATGGATAATTTATCGGCTTACCATATCTATCAGGGAGCCGATTTGCAGGTTAATGGAGAGGTTTTACTTTATGAAAATGCGGATTTTCAACTTTTATCAAAAGGAGAAATAATATTATCTTTTAAAAACGGGATATTAGAATCAAAACTTTAAATTTAAGGCCTAAACTAAATCGTTTTTAATGGCATTAAGCAGAATCTGGTCGGCCTTTATCATTGTTGCAATTGTAGTAGCAAGTGTAAAGTGCTTCTTTTTTGGACAAAGTGATATTTTTAACTGGATGGTTATCGGCAAAGCCGATGATGCCGCCAATCCTTTGAAGTTAGATGGCATTATACAGACCTGTTGGGTAGCCGTTGAACTTTGCCTCAAACTCATTGGGATTCTGGCCTTGTTTATGGGGCTGATGAGCATTGCCGAAAGAGCCGGTGGGATCCGTTTATTGTCGAGGATTGTAGGACCTTTCTTCTCCAAACTTTTTCCTGATATCCCCAAAGGCCACCCTTCAATGGGGCACATGATCATGAATTTTTCGGCCAATTTACTGGGTCTGGACAATGCGGCAACGCCCTTTGGTTTAAAAGCTATGGAAAGTTTACAGGAACTTAATCCGAGTAAAGATGTAGCCTCAAATTCGCAGATCATGTTTTTGTGCCTCCATGCAGCAGGGCTTAACCTTATACCGGTTAGTGTAATTGCGATTCGTGCTTCGCAAAATGCATCAAATCCTACAGATATATTTATTCCCTGTTTAATAGTAACTTTTGTAGGAACAATAGCTGCCATGCTTATTGTTTCTTTTAAACAAAAGATCAATATCCTGCAACCGGTAATCATCCTGTGGGTACTTAGTATCTCTTTAGTAATTGCTTTACTGGTACTTTATATTGTTTCACTGAATGCTGAGGGTATAAAATCTTTTTCCGGCATATTAAGTAATGGTTTAATACTACTTGTATTTTTACTGATTATACTTGGAGGGCTTTATAAGAAAATAGATGTTTTTGATGCATTCATAGATGGTGCAAAAAACGGGTTTGATACGGCTATTAAAATTGTTCCTTACCTGGTTGGAATGCTTGTTGCCATTTCTCTTCTTCGTACCAGTGGTACTTTTGATGTGGTGATCAGCACAATAAAAAGTGCTTTTGCTTTTTTAGGTGCCGACACCAGATTTGTTGAAGGACTGCCAACTGCATTGATCCGTCCATTAAGTGGCGGCGCAGCGAGGGGAATGATGGTAAGTACCATGGAAACTTATGGTCCTGATTCATTTGCCAGCAGGCTGTCCGGAATATTCCAGGGAGCTTCAGATACTACCTTTTACATAATAGCTGTTTATTTTGGCTCTGTAAGTATTAAAAATACACGATATGCCATCGGTGCTATGCTTTTAGCAGATCTGGTGGGTGTTTGTACAGCAATAGGGATGGCTTATTTATTTTTTGGCTAATAATAAAGGGAGCTGGTTTATGCAGCTCCCTTATTTGATTATCAGGTCTTTTCAGTATTCATATACTATTATTGAGCCAATGAAAAGCTAATAGGAATGTTATATTTCACACGTACAGCTCTACCATTTTGAATTCCAGGCATCCATTTAGGGCTGGCTTTTAACACCCTAACAGCTTCTTCGTCTGTACCATAACCCAGTTTTCGCTCCACTTTAATATCGGTAAGTGCCCCACTTTTCTCTATAATAAAAGACAGGAATACTTTGCCTTGCAGATTGATTTCCTGGGCAGCAGCAGGGTATCTGATAGATTTCGAAAGGTAAGCATAGAACTTTTCCATTCCACCAGGAAAAACAGGCTGTACCTCTAGTGCATTAAATACATCATATACTGTATTGTCCTCTGTTGCCACGGCTCCTTTGGGTCCTTTCCCGGTTGGCCCTTCTATAACTATTACACCGTCTGGTTCACCAATAACATTTTTCGGTCCTGGAGTGGCTTCTTTTAAATCACTGATCTGAACAGGGTCTACATCTTTTACCAGGTCGTCCTGAATAACTTTAGGCGGAAGAAACTTAACCTGGTCCTGCTTTGCCGGAGGCGGCTCAATTGCTGCTGGTGGTAGTGTTTCAGGATCAATAGCTGGTGGTGGTTGAACTATAACCTCCGTTTTTCTTTCCGGCAACACCTCGATCGTTTCATTCCCTTTGATCAACTTAATGATCTTAGGAGATAAGAAAAACAGGACAAACAGTGATCCTGCGATAAAAAGCGCTTTAGCCGTATCTGATGAACTTTGTCTCCTGAGCGCATAGGCTCCGTAGCTTTTGTTTTTCTGATCAAATACTACGTCCAGCCATTCATTGCCAAATAAATCGATTTTAGAACCTAACATTGCTTTAGAATTTAGAAGTTAATACCATACATTTAAAATATGGATGCTAAACTCCAGTACATTCCATAAGGAATAAAATAATAAAATTAAAATACCCTTGGACAAATAAACGATCTGGGTACACGGCCAAAAGTTAGGCCTAATGTCAGTTCATGGGAACCATTCTGATTGCTACCAAGTTTGCTGGTTACATAATCATAAGAATAACCCATGCGAAAGCGTTCGGTAACAAATACCTGTATAATACCTGATATAGAATTCTGTTTACTCAGGTTAAGGTCCTGATATTGTTTTTTCCATAAGCCAAACCCAGTTCTGTATGAACCGCCCAACCACAACTTATCGTTAAATATGGCCATAACATTTAAATCTGCACTTGTAGGGCCCCTAAAATCTTCTTTGATCATCAGACTTGGGCGTACCCTTACATCAGGAGAAATATTGGCCAGGGCACCTGCAATGAAATAGGCATGTCTACTGCGTGCAATATTAAAAGAGCCAGAAGGTACGGTATTGTTAACTTTAGAACCTGAAAAAGCATCCATCAAAGAAAGACCGAGATACCAGAAATCAGAATTATAATATACACCAAAACGTACATCTGGCACTATACGGTTATCGCTTCCATCTGCCAGTGCCTGATCACCCTGTTCCGAAGTCCTGATCATCTGACCTTTCAGACTGTATTGTGCTACGCCTAAGCCTATTCCAAAACTCAATCTTTGTGTATCATCAGCGTTAAGCTGCAGTCTGTAAGCATAATTTGCAGTTGCCGAAGTTGTAAATTGAGGTCCAATTTTATCAGAAGTAATTTGAAAGCCCAGGCCCATTTTCCTGTCGCGCGGATCTACAATGCCATCAATAGAAATTGTTCCGGTTTGGGGGGCACCCTCTACCCCAACCCATTGCGATCGTAGCGCCAGCTGGGCAAACCATTCTTCTTTATACCCTGCATAAGCCGGGTTTACACTTAAACTATTGAATACATATTGAGAGAACTGGATGTTCTGCTGCGCAATGCTCCGTCCCGCAAACATGCAGAGCAGATATCCAACAACAACCAAACATTTTACAGCTTTCATTTTATCAAATTATTTTATCTCTTTATCAATACCCAGCTCCGTTTCGACTCTTCTTTATTTCCTGTTCTTAGTTTTAATACGTAGAAATAAGTACCATCATTCAAACCGTTACCATCCCATTCGTTTTTATAATTGTTATTTTTATATACCTCATCGCCCCAACGGTTATAAACAAAAAGGCTTACCCCATCATAGTTTTCGAGGCCTGTAATCAGGAAGGTATCGTTCTTACCATCGCCATTAGGTGTAAATGTATTTGGGATATCCAGATCTGGAGGAGCAACATTAATGGTTACAATGGCAACATTAGATGATAAGCCGTTTGCATCATCAACTTTATAGGTAAACTTCTCTATCCCAAAAAAACCTTTGTTTGGTTTATAAACAACCTTTCCATCTTTATTTACCAATAGTTTACCATTTACAGGCTGGCTTTTTACTTCCAGGGTGGCAGCATTTAAAGGAAACAGGGCTGGCCGGTCGTTGTTTATTACTGGTACAGCTACTTCCTCTTCTGCCTTGGTTTTGGCATAATCATCTATCGCTATAGGGTATCGTGTTATGTCGATCACTGTAGGCTCATCGTTATTTTCAGCGGTGCCCGATACATCAGTAACCTTAACATTTGTTTTTGTAAATCCTGCAACTGTTGCTGTATTACTTACAGTACCAGCAATCTTTTCCTCATTGGTAATGGTATATACTGCAATACCAGTGGTTGAAGCGCCCGGAGCAAGAATTGTTTGCTTTAATGCAATAAGTTGAGGGATTTTTGGATCTCTTACAACCAGGTTATTTAAAGTTACATTTCCATTGTTCGTAATATTGAAGGTATAGGTCATGGTTTTAAAATCACGGTTCATAGCACCGGTTTTAACCAGTGTTATTGAAGGGTTGGTATGAATGTCTACCTCTGCAATGGCCGATTTGGATTGAGGATAAGCTTGTGAACTAACTGTTGCCGTATTGATGATTTTTCCGGTATTTCCGGTTGGTATACCGTTAAGATCAAGATCATTCTGAGTAACAGTATATGTTCCTCTGTAAGTCCATGTCTCATCTTTTTCTAATATCGCATTTCCGTTATCGCCTGTTGGCTGGCTGAGCATACCTCCAAGCAACGGATCATTAACCTTTACATTGTTGTGGTTTGCATCTCCGGTATTTTTTATGGTTATGGTATAATTAATTTTATCTCCAACTGTAGCGACTACATTTTTATCTGCGGTTTTACTGATTGAAATATCTATACATGCAGGGACACGAACAGTGATTTTAAAGGGTTGCCCGGCGCAACCACCTGTTTCGGCTATAGGTGTTACTATATAAACAACAGTTTGTTCTGTGGTTGAAGTATTGATCAGTGTTGCATTAAGTATTTTTCCGGAACCATTTATAGCACCTAAAACAGTTGAATTTACAGTCCAGGTAAAGGATGCTGCAACCCCATTTCCACCTTTTAAAGTATTGTTTACATTTTTTGTTTGCAGGTTATAACTAAATGAGGATTGGGAACAGCTTAATGAATTGATGTTGTCATCAAATCCCTTAGGCACACGATTCACAGTTACTTTTGTTAAAGCCGATAGGTTACTGGCACACCCGGTGCTGTTGGTAACTTTCACAGTGTAATCCCCTATCTGATTTACATCCAGGGTTTTTCCGGTTGCGCCTGGCATCAACACTCCATTTTTATACCATTGATTTCCATTTGCTGATGAAGAGGTTAAGGTAACTATGCCCCCTTCGCAAAAAGTTGTGGCACCAGCTGGTGAAATATCGGGTATCTCAGGATAAGGACTTACAGTTACCGGAATGGCCTGGGAAGGAAGGCTACTACATCCGTTTGCATTGGTAACGATCGTAAAATATGATCCTGTTGCTGTTGCGATATAGGTTTTATTTACTGCCCCTGAGATTAGATTGCCGTCTTTATACCACTGGTTACCCGTTGAAGCACTGGAAGTTAATTTCACAGAGCCTCCAATACAGAAAATGGTATTACTTTCTGCAATTACCGTTGGTTGTAAAGGCAATGGGTTTACTGTAACCGGAACTGCTGCTGAAGCCGGGCTTGAACAGGAATTGCCATCGGTAACTACAACCGTATAATTGCCAGTTACTGT